>NZ_JAHWXK010000001.1:0-301041 GCF_023091155.1 Microbacterium sufflavum
CTGAACGAGGATAATTTGGCATTTGACAAGTGCACGCTGTTGAGTTCTCAAGGATCGGATGCTCCCACGACCCAGCCATCACAACCAGGCCCGCAGGGCAACTTCTCTATCTTAGCCATCCCGTTTCCGTTGTCAAATCGCCGTTCGGCGACCTGCTCGAGGGAACGAGTCAGCACCTTCATCCGGATTGCTCTATCGAGCTCTTCTGGAATCGGGAGGTGTTCGATGCTTGACGGGAGCCGGTCCGAGGACCTCCGCTCAACCGTTTGGGGCGAACAGCTAATAACTTACGTGGATTCCGGGGGTCGGGCAAATCGCCCCATCCGCCCGGGCGTGTCGCACCCCCACCCGGCGGATTCCGGCTCGGATCCTACGCAGCGGTCGCCGGGCGACGGGTCCGCGACGCGCGCTCACGTTCTGCTGCGGCATCGAACCATTCGCGCCGAGATGATGTTGCGGACGGAACGGAAGCCTCGGGCGGAGACGAAGAAAGCCGCCGGTGACCCGGCGGCCTTCTTCATGTGTTGTTGTGGACCTAAGGGGATTCGAACCCCTGACCTCCTCGATGCGAACGAGGCGCGCTACCAACTGCGCCATAGGCCCGTGAACGAGTTCTACGTTATCACGATGCGCGGGGTGCTCGTGTCGGCGCAGTCAACCAGCCGCTCGCCGTGCGAGAAGCTCGCGAACGTGCGCCTCGATCTCGGCGTCGTCCACGAAACCCATCCGCGCGTACGGAGAATCCGCCGCGGGTGCGGGGATCGCGACGGGGGGAGCGGGAGCGAGGCGCTCAGCGCGCTCCCGCAGCTCGGCGCGTCGCGCGGCGTCACGTCGCGCCTGCTGCGCATCCATCTCGGCACGCGCGACGTGCGCTCGCGAGCCGGTGACCGAGACCATCGGTTCGGGAAGCGGGCGCGGCGTCCAGGTCGCCCGCCCCTGGTCGTGAAGCTCCGGAGCGACGCGCTGCGCTTCCGCCGGCACCGCGACCCGGGGTCGGCGAGCCGCGCGTACCGCCACCGACGCCATGCGCTGCAGGATCAGTGCGGCGATGAGGGTGAGCGCGCCGCCCACCCACAGGAGCACGGAGGATCCGGCGGCAAGGAGCTGCCATACGCCGAACCCGGCGGCGACGAGGCCGAGCAGAAGCGTGGACGTCGCAAGCATCCGCGTGCGCCGACGCGCGCGTGCACGCCGGACCGCCGGGTCCGCCTTGGTGGCAGCGAGCTGCTCGCGCAACGCCTCGAGCTCGGCCGCCTCGCGCTGCGACTGCACGCGCTTCGCGAGCTTCTGCTGAGCGAGCACCGTCCGGGCATTGAGCTCGACGTGCACCTCGCTCGGCGTCTCACTGGTCTCTGCCAGCACGCGGAGGGCCTGGTTCAGCCGCACGGCGTTGCGCTCCGCGGCGTTGTACTGGAAGCGTCCGCGCCAGGACGGCAGGAGATAGAGCATCCACAGGAGCACGGCGACGAGCACGATCACTCCCCCGCTCAGCACCGGCCCGTCCATAACGACAACGGTAAGGGCAGCGGGGTGGCGCCGCCGTGCAGCCGGGCGCGTGTCGCGGTGTGTCCGGGCGGAATAGGACTGGATCAGAGCGAGATGCGGTCCGAAGGAGGGACGGCCGCGGCCTCAGGCGGGACCTGACCGCTCAGCCAGCGGGCGAGCACACCCTGGGGCACGTCTTCCCGGGTGAGTGCGAAAGCGTAATGATCGCGCCAGTCGCCATCGATGTGGATGTACCGGCGACGAAGGCCCTCGTACCGGAAGCCGAGCTTCTGCACGACGCGGAGACTCGCGGCGTTCTCGGGTCGGATGCAGATCTCCATCCGATGCAGACCGTACTCCGTGAAGCAGGCGTCGGTCGCGAGGGCGACAGCGGTCGGAGTGATCCCCCGCCCGGCGAACCGCTCGCTGACCCAGTAGCCGATGGTCGCGGAGCACAGGGATCCCCGCGCCACTCCCCACACGTTCAGCTGCCCCGCGATCTCACCGTCGCACTCCATGACGAACGGATAGCCACCGCCGTCGCGGTACTGCTGAAGCAGTCGCCGGATGCTGAGGCGCATGTCGAACGACACGGCGCCATGCGGCACTGTCGCCTCCCACGGCTGCAGCCACGACCGGTTCGTCAGCAGCTCGTGCTGAAGCGGCCTGGCGTCCTTGGTCCTGATCAGGCGCAGCTCAACGGGCCCGTGCCGCATCCCCGCCATCATCTCCATGCCGCACCCCGACCGCCCGCGCGATCGCCTAGAGGCGCTCCGCGAAGTCCTTCAGCCAGGGGCGGAGCTCGGCTCCGAGATCATCGCGGTCGGTCGCCAGCTGCACGATCGCCTTGATGTAGTCCACACGGTCACCCGTGTCGTAGCGGCGCCCGCCGAACACCACGCCGACGACGCCGGGACCGCCCTCGGCCGTCGCGAGCTCCTGCAGCGCGTCGGTGAGCTGGATCTCGCCGCCCTTGCCCGGCTCGGTCCGCTCGAGGATCTCGAAGACGGACGCGGGGAGCACGTAGCGGCCGATGATCGCGAGGTTCGACGGCGCATCCTCCTTGGCGGGCTTCTCGACGAGACCGGTGACCCGCACCGCGTCGGATCCCTCGATCGGCTCGACGGCAGCGGCGCCGTACATGTGGATGCTGTCCGGGTCGACCTCCATGAGCGCGATGACGGCCGCGCCCGTGCGTTCGTGCTGGGCGATCATCTCCGTGAGCAGCGGGTCGCGCTCGTCGATCAGGTCATCACCCAGCAGCACGGCGAACGAACTGTCACCGACGTGCGTGCGGGCACGCAGCACCGCGTGCCCGAGCCCCTTGGGCTCGCCCTGACGCACGAAGTGGATGTCGGCCAGATCGCTCGACTTCATCACGCGCTCGAGCCGACCGGTGTCGCCCTTCTCCATGAGCTTGACCTCGAGTTCGGGTACCGAGTCGAAGTGGTTGGAGATCGCGTTCTTGTTCCGCCCGATGATCACCAGGATGTCCTCGATGCCGGCATCGGCAGCCTCCTCGACCACGTACTGGATCGCCGGCTTGTCCACGACGGGGAGCATCTCCTTCGGCATCGCCTTCGTCGCTGGCAGGAAGCGGGTCCCCAGTCCTGCGGCGGGAATGACGGCCTTGATCTTCTCGTTACCCATCCCCACAGCCTACCGCCGGGCCCCGCCCTAGACTCGGAGCATGTGGAAAGACGTCGAGCACGCCAAGCGAGCCCTTCGGGCAGACCTGCGTGAACGGCGTCAACTCCTCTCCGACCCGCAGCGTGAGGCGGCGGCGAACGCGATCGGCGAACGCCTCGACGCGCTGGTGGATGAGCTAGGCGCACGGTCGATCTCCTGCTTCCTCTCGACCACCACCGAGCCCGGGACGCGCGACTTCGTGACCCGCGCTGTGCGGCGGGGAATCCGCGTGCTGCTGCCCGTCACGCGCGCCGACGGGCTGCTCGACTGGGCGGTCGCCGACGACACCGACGAGGTCGCCGAGGGTCTGCACGGACTGCCGGAGCCGACCGGCGAGGTGCTCGGCCCGATCGCGGTGAACGACGTCGACCTCATGATCGTCCCCGCCGCCGCCGTCGACCGCTCCGGCATGCGCATGGGCTGGGGACGCGGCTACTTCGACAAGACGATCGGCTCCATGGAGAAGTGCCCGCCCGTGTATGCCGTCATCTATGATTCCGAGATACTCGACGCACTGCCGCGGGAGGTGCACGATCAGCCGGTGGACGGCATCGTCACCCCGACGCAGACCCTGAACCTGTCGCCCCGGCGACGCTGAACCGCAAGGACCCCATGCCCACCTACGCCTATGCCTGCACGACGTGCGGGCACCAGTTCGACGCTGTCCAGAGCTTCTCCGACGACGCGCTCACGGTCTGCCCCGAGTGCGGCGGCCCGCTGCGCAAGCAGTACGGCTCCATCGGTGTGACCTTCAACGGCTCCGGCTTCTACCGCACGGACTCGCGTGCCGGAAGTGGCACATCCGCGACGGGTTCGGCATCATCGAAGGCGGGTTCGACGACGGGGGCCAAAACGACCGCCGCATCGACCCCGGCCTCGAACTGAGGTCGCACGATATTTGGGGGTTTCCCGTGATCAAGGGATTCAAAGAGTTCATTCTGCGCGGCAACGTCATCGACCTCGCGGTCGCCGTCGTGATCGGCGGTGCGTTCACCGCCGTCGTCAACGCGATCGTCGCCAGCATCATCAATCCGCTGGTGTCGCTGTTCTTCGTCGCGGACGCAGCGGGGAAGTTCGGCCCGAAGATCACCGGCCTGTACGGGCAGGAGGTCACCTTCCCGATCGGTGACCTGATCACCGCGATCATCAGCTTCCTCGCGGTCGCCATCGTGGTGTACTTCGCCTTCGTGATGCCGATGAACATCTACAAGGAGCGTCGCGCGAAGAAGAACCCGGTCGTCGAGGAGGCCGCCCAGGCCAGCGAGACCGAACTCCTCGCGGAGATCCGCGACCTGCTGCAGAAGCAGCAGCGCGGCGCCTGACACCGGGCCGCGCCCCCACGCGGCACAGAACTCACGACGCACGGCCCTCCCGAGGGCCGTGCGTCTTTCTTGTGCAGGGCACTGCCGTGTCAGTAGTGCGGCGGCACGTCGCGCAGGAGTTGCTCGTCGTTCGGGCCCTTGGCGCCCGCGGGAGCGGTCCGGCGTTCGTCGCCGGTCGCGGTGGTCGCCGCCTCAGGGGCCGTGTCGCTCCCCGGAACCGGTGTCAACCGGGCCCGGCGAGCCCCGGGCACCCGAACCACGCGCTGCCGAGGCTCCGCGTCGCCGCTGTCACTCACGCCCGCGGTCGCCGAGGTCGATGGGCTGCGTGTCGTTCTCGGCCCGAGCCGTCGACTCCGCGATGCCGAGCACGGACGCGATGCGCGTCGCCACGGTGCGCGGGTCGCTGTACAGGTCGAACGCGTGCACGCGCACATAGTGCCACCCGAGGCGGCGGAGCACGTGCGGGCGCAGGCGCAGCGTCTCGCGCAACGATTCGCCGCGCGACTCCGGGTCGGACTCGATCACGACCGCCTTGCCCCGATGCTGCGCCACGAGCGGAAGCAGTCCCCGGTAGTCCACGTCGACCGAGGCTCCGAGTCGTCGCAGCTCCCGCGCGAGGGCCAGCGTCAGTGGATCGGCGAGATCCTCCAGACGTGCGTCACGCGCGCGCGTGGCCAGACCGCCCAGGATCGACATGAGGGTGGCGGCGCCGTGCTCCAGCCGACCGTCGTCGAACGCCGACGGCCGGATCGACGACACCAGGACCATCGACCGGCGCGCCCTGGTCATGCCCACGGTGAGCAGACGCTCGCCGTCCGGGGTCGACAGGTCGCCGAAGTCGCTGAGCACCCGTCCGTGCTTGGTCAGACCGAATCCGAGCGAGAAGATCACGCGGTCGCGGCTCTCCGCCACCGACTCCTCGAGCGTCAGGACCGCGAACGGTTCGGCGGTGTCACGGCCCACGAAGTCCGCGACATCCGAGCGACCGGCGAACGCGGAGGTCACCGCCGCGCGCACCCGCTCGGCGTGGCGCGTGCTCGCCGTGACGACCATGAGCGACTCGGCGGGACGGTGGACGGCATGCTCCACCACGAGCGTGACCACCCGCGCGACCTCGGCGTCCGGGCTCTCGACCGCTCCGGAGACGGGGTCGGGAGTGCCCGTTCCCCCCTCCACGTAGTCGACCGTGAGGCTGCCTCGGCCGAGATAGGACCCGGCCCACGGGAGGGAGACGATCTCCCCGCCGTAGAACGCGTCATTGATGAGCTCCGCGAGGTCCTCACCACCCGCGCGATAGCTCCGGGTGAGGGTCATCACGGGCAGCAGCTCGGACAGGCGCTCGAAGACCGACACCTCGTCGAACGGGACCTCGGCCTCCCACTCCTCGGACGGATCGACGGCGATGTGGAACGGCGTGGGCCGCTGTGTCACCGGATCACCGAACGCGACCACCTGGCGCGCGCGACGGATCGCCGGGGCGGCCTCCGCGAGATTGATGGCAGCGGCGTCGACCAGCAGCACGGTGTCGAACTCCACCGAGTCAGGGATCTCCGGCACGAGGTACGGCGACGAGATCCACACCGGGGCGAGCACGTCGACCAGGGTCGGCGCCGCGCTCACGACCTCCGCGGTCGTGGTCGACGGCTGGGTCAGCGCACGGCGCAGATGCTGCGACTGCTGCGGCTCGTCGACGATCGCGATACGCCACTGGTTGGCCAGCTGCCACGCCAGCAACGGTCCCGCCATCGCCGCATGCGCCTCGTCCACAAGCCGGAAGTCGCGCTCGAGCCGGTCGACGACGGCCGTGTTCGCACCCAGCAGGGACCGGTTGTCCTGCAGCGCCCGCTCCAGCAGCGACTGCCACCACGCGAACTCGAGCTCCTCCCCCACCTGGGCCTCGGACACATGTCGCACCGAGAGCTCAGTGAGCAGCGGCTCCAGCCCGAGGAGAGCCAGCTTGTCGCGCAGCTGCGCGCGCTCGACGAGGTTCTCGAACACCTCGGACTTCGCCGCGAGACCCGCCAGCATCCGCACCAGCCGCGCGACCGGGAGGGAGGACAGAGGCTCACGGCGTCCCAGGGCCGCATCCAGTTCCGCCAGCTCCGCCTCGACCCGCTGCCAGGCCACGTAGACGTCGGCGAGCCCGAGCGGGATCTCCGGAGCGACGCCCGCATCGACATAGCGCTGCCACTGCGTGCGCTGCGTCTGGATGCGCAGCAGCGCCTCGTGCATCTCGGTCACGTGCACACCCGGACGCACGTACTCCTTCGCCAGCCGTCGCAGCCGACGACGGTTCGCGCCGGACATCCCCGGCGTATCGCGTCGTGAGCCGTGCGCCTGGATGAGCTCGCCGAGCGGCCGCTCGAACACGGTCGGGCTGAAGCGATCGAGCGTGTCGCGGATGCCCTGCAGCAGGCGGAGGTACTCGCCGAGCTCGTCGATCGTGGCGAAGGGGCGCATATGCGTCTGTGCGATCAGCTCGTAGCCGCGCTCCAGGAGGGCCGGGACGCTCGTCGCGTGCAGTCGCCCGGCGAGCTCGTGTGCGGCACGGGCGGCCTCGGTGCTGGCGAACGTGACGCCGTACCAGGGAGAGTCGTTGGGCCCGACGCGGAACTCGCCGAGACGAGCCGCGTGCGCGAGGGCCTCGGCCGCGTCCGTCCGATCGGCGGCGAGTCGCCGGAGCGCGTCGATCCCCAGCCTCGCTGTGGTCGAGGGCGGAACCGGAAGGGAGGCGAGGCGGGTGAGATGGCGCGTGGCGTCGAGGACCGAGGCGTCGAGCCCCGGCACGGGTGACGTCAGTGCCTCACGGTAGTCGCGCAGCACAGTGCGGAGCCGGACGAGTGCGTCGTCGACCTCGCTCACCTTCGGCGCCGTCGCCTTCTCGTTGCGGCCGATCGCCTTCACGAGGTCGCGTCGCACGCTGGCGGGCGACACGGCGAGGCTGTCCAGCCCGATGCCGGCGAGACGGTGGCGCACGCCGTCGAGAGTGGACCGTCGCGCTGACACCACGAGCACGCGCTTGCCCGCCCGGACCAGCTCGCCCATGGCGTTGATGACGGTCTGCGTGCCCCCGGTCCCCGGAAGCGTCGCCACGGTCAACGAGTGCCCGGCCGCGATGCGTGCGAGCACCGCCTCCTGTTCGGCGTCGGCATCCAGAAGAAGGTTGTCCGACGCGGGGGCACGATCGTCCGGGCCCGTGTGATGCGGCACCGCCCGGGGCGCAGCGAGCTGTTCGCGATCCCCGACGTGGCCGCCGAGAGCGTTGAGCACGGTGTGGTCGAGGGTTGCGCCATCGCGGGACATGGCGGAACCGACGTCGGCGAAGGTCGATACGACGAGACGCGGCTCGACGGAGAAGGTGTCGATTGATCGCGTGAGCGCGCGGAGACTGTCGATCACCGGCTGCGGCTTGAAGATGCCGCCGTCGTACGCGAGAGCAGCGAGGGCATCGGCATCGATCGTGAGACCGAAGTGCTCCCTCGCGATGCGCACGAGCTCGGGGTTCACCTCGAAGGCGCCCTGGAGCTTGAGCTCGAAGTCGGTATGGTGACGGCGGATCGCGAGCGGCCGCAGCAGCACGGGCGCGGCGAACCACGCGCCACCGATCCGCCATCGCGCGACACCGACCGCCAGGTGCACGGCCTCGATGCCACGGACCGTGCGCAGCTCGGTGTTCTTCGCGGTGATGCGCTCGGCCGCGAGTCGGGCGGTGCGCAGTCCCACCTCGTCGCGGAAGAGATTGGACAGCAGCGTGGACTTGCCGGTGATGAACTGCGGGAGGCTGCCGGGGTGGGCCTTGGAGATGTCGATGCCGGACTCCGGCCCGTCACGGAAACTGGTGAGCGGGGAGGGACCTCCGAGATCAGCCGCCTCCGCCTTCAGCCTCGTCCGCTCGGCCTCGGCGGCATGCGCGATGTCCACGCCGGTCGAGGTCTCGTGGAGGTCGCCGAGAGGCACAGCGGTCTCCGCCGCCGTGCCGTCCGCAGACTTCCCTTCACGTCGCCACACACTCACACCCTAGGCGCGCGACCGCCGGAGGCCGGTATCCCTGGCGGGTTTCCGCCGAAAATCCGCGCATCCGTCCCGCGTTCACCCTCCCTCCCCCGCCAAGGCCTCGGCTCAGGTTCTCCACGGTCCGTGAATCGCGACGAGCGCAGCATCGTCCTCATCGGCCGCGCCCACCAGGATGGTGCCATGAGCTTCCGCTACGACTTCGCCCCGACGCCGTTCGGCGATGCCCTCGCCGTGTTCTCCGACGAGGGCATCGTGCGCTTCGACCTCTCCGAGTCGGAAGACCCGAGCGTCCCCTGGCTGCTGGAGGGGGTGTCTCGGCAGCTGGGCGCCGTTCCCGCCCCTGCCCCCGGCGCCGCCGACGAACTGGCGCAGCTGCTCCTCGACTACTTCGACGGCGATCCGGTGCGGTTCGACACGCACCTGCGCATCGACTGGCGACTCACGGACGGCTTCGCGCGGCGAGCGCTGCAGACCATCTGCGAGATCGAGTGGGGGCAGACCATGAGCTATGGGGAGGTCGCGATCCTCGCCGGCCACCCCGGAGCGGCCAGAGCGGTCGGCACCGCCTGCCGCGTCACGCCCTTCTCCATCATCGTCCCGGTCCATCGTGTGGTGCGGTCCGACGGATCACCGGGCCAGTACGGCGCGCACCCCGACCGCAAACGATTCCTCCTCGACCTCGAGTCCCACTGAGCCTCCCGACCCCACGCACCCGACCCCGCAGAGAAGTGGACCCGGCGAGTAGGCCGCCGGGTCCACCTCCCTGTTCCGCCGAGGCGACGGGGTCTCTAGTGGTCCACCGCCTTCTCGGCACCGAAGCCGGTGAGGGAACGGACCTCCATCTCCGCAGCGAGCTCGGGCGACTCGCGTCGGGTGCTCGTGACCGTGCCGAGCCAGCCGAGGAGGAAGCCCAACGGGATGGAGACGATCCCCGGATTGTTGAGTGGCCACACCGCGATGTCGATGCCGGGGATCATCGACGTCGGCGTCCCAGAGAAGACCGGAGACAGGACGATCAGCAGGATCGCCGAGCCCAGGCCGCCGTACATGCTCCACACCGCGCCACGCGTGGTGAACCTCCGCCAGAACAACGAGTAGAGGATCGTCGGCAGGTTCGCCGACGCCGCGACGGCGAAGGCGAGCGCCACCAAGAACGCGATGTTCTGCCCCTGAGCGCCGATACCGCCCACGATCGCGAGGATGCCGATCACGATGACCGTGCGACGGGCGACGCGCACCTCGCCGTTCGGATCGGCCTCGACCGGGTTCCCCGCGGCATCCTTGCGTCCCTTCTGGATCACATTGGCATAGATGTCATGGGCGAACGACGCCGCAGCCGTGATGGTCAGCCCGGCGACCACCGCGAGGATCGTGGCGAACGCGACGGCCGAGATGAAACCGAGCAGCACGGGGCCGCCGAGCTGCAGCGCCAGGAGCGGTGCCGCCGAGTTCACCCCACCGGGTGCTGCCGCGATCACATCCGCTCCGACGAGCGCGCCGGCGCCGTAGCCCAGTACCAACGTCAGCAGGTAGAAACCGCCGATGAGCCAGATGGCCCACACCACAGACCGCCGCGCCTCCTTGGCCGTCGGCACCGTATAGAACCGCATGAGCACATGCGGCAGACCGGCGGTACCGAGCACCAGGGCCATGCCGAGGGAGAGGAAGTCCCACGGATTCGCCCCGTACTGCAATCCGGGCGCGAGCACCGCGTCACCCTTGTCGGAGTTGGCGACCGCAGCCTCAAGCAGCGTGTTGAGGCTGAACCCGTTGAGCGCGAGCACCCAGATCGTCATCCCGAGAGCGCCGCCGATGAGCAGGACCGCCTTCACGATCTGCACCCACGTGGTTCCCTTCATCCCCCCGATCAGGACGTACACGATCATGAGGATGCCGACCACCGCGATCACGATCGACTGTCCGACGCGCCCGTCGATGCCGAGCAGCAGCGAGACGAGCCCGCCGGCGCCGGCCATCTGCGCGAGCAGGTAGAAGAAGCACACCGCCAGGGTGGTGATGGCCGCCGCCATGCGCACCGGGCGCTGCTTCAAGCGGAACGACAGCACATCCGCCATCGTGAACTTCCCGGTGTTGCGCATGAGCTCGGCCACCAGCAGGAGCGCGACAAGCCAGGCCACGAGGAACCCGATCGAATAGAGGAAGCCGTCGTACCCGTTGATGGCGATCGCACCGCAGATGCCGAGGAAAGACGCGGCGGACAGATAGTCGCCGGCGATCGCGAACCCGTTCTGCGGCCCCGTGAACGAACGCCCCGCCGCATAGTAGTCCGCCGCCGTCTTGTTGTTCCTGCTCGCGCGGATGACGATGAACAGGGTCACCGCCACGAAGGCCAGGAAGATCGAGATGTTGAAGACCGGATTGATCTCGAGGGCGACGGTGTCGGTAGCCGTCCGAATACCGATCATGCGTCGGCCTGCGCCTTCTCCAGTTCATCCCTGATCTCGGTCGCCAGCGGATCGAGTCTGCGATTTGCAAATGCGACATATGCCATGGTGATCGCGAATGTCGTGACGAATTGTCCCAGTCCGAAGAGCAGACCGACCGTGATATCGCCCCACACCCGCTGCGCCATGAAGTCGCGCGCGAATGCGGCCAGCAGCACATAGACGAAGTACCAGACCAGGAAGAAAGCAGCCAACGGGAAGATGAACGATCTCTGCGTTCGCTTCAGCCGGACGAATCGCGGAGACTGTTCGACGGCGACGTAGTCGATCGCTCCGCTCTGAGGGGTCGGTTGATGGTCGTTCATGGGGCCTCCTTGCCACATGTCCCGTGCTCGCGCGGCTCGATCCGCCCGAATGGTAGGGTCGACGCTACGAAACGGGGAACGGCGCCGTCACCCCCGAAAGTAGGTATTCCGTGACCTCTCCGATCGCCGCTGAGACCGAGGCGGATCTCGTCGCCAATGCGGTGCGCGAGCTCGCACGACGCACACGGTTCCCCGTGGCCTTCGGCGGTCTCGTGGAAGAGGGCGTGGTGAGCGTCACCAGCATCGTCGGGGCCCGCACCCGGTCGCTCGACGGGCTGCGCGTCCGACCGGAACGGGGTCTCGGCGGGCGCGCCATGATGGAGTTGCGGCCGCGCATGACCAGCGACTACGGCTCCTCACGGCAGATCACGCACGACTACGACGTCTTCGTCCTCGGCGAGGGGCTGCGCACGCTTCTGGCCCTGCCCATCGTGGTGCAGGGACGCTCGCGCGGCGTTCTGTACGCCGGTGCCTGGGACCACGCGCAGGTCGGCGGGGTGACCACGGCGCCCGCCATGCAGGTGGCGCAGTCGGTGGCGGACGAGCTCCGCATCAGGGACGAGGTGCAGCGGAGGCTCCGTGCGGCGACGGAAACGCCGCCGACCGTCGCGGCGCCGCAGCGCGAGGAGCTGCGTGAGAGCTTCGCCGAACTGCGCAGCATCGCCGCCGCGGTCGAGGACGTCGATGTGCGCGCGCGTCTGGCTCAGGTGGAGCGGCGTCTGCTCACCCTTGCCGGTGAGACCGTGCCGCCCACCACCGCCCCGGTGCCGGTGGTGCACCTCTCCCCTCGGGAGACGGATGTGCTCGCGTGCGCGGCGCTCGGCGCGACGAATGCCGAGATCGCCGCGCAGCTCGGCCTGAGAGAGGGAACGGTCAAGGCATATCTGGGGACCGCGATGTCGAAGCTCGATGCTTCGACGAGGCACGCCGCGGTGACGAAGGCACGCCGCGCCGGTCTTCTCCCCTGAACTGCTTCTCTCTCCGGCCGAGCGACCATGAATTATTGCTGCGTTTGCGTGCCGCAGGTACAGTCGCATTCATGGCGAGAAGAATTGTGCATCAACTGGTCGACGATATCGACGGCAGCGTCCTGGAGGTCGGTGAAGGCGAGACCGTGCATTTCTCGTTGAACGGAACGTCCTACGAGATCGATCTGAACGCGGCGCACGCGGAGGAATTGCGCGCCGCACTCGAGCCGTATATCTCCGCGGGCCGCCGCGCCGGGAGCGGATCATCCGCGCCGTCGCGCTCGCGTTCCACCCGGAAACGGCCGGCACGCAACCCCGAAGTCGCGGCAATCCGCGCGTGGGCGAATGAGAACGGCTACACGCTCTCAGAACGCGGGAGGATCCCCGCCCCCATCCTCGAAGCCTACAAAGCGGCCCAGTGACACGGTCCCGCCCCACCTCACGGTCGGGCGGGATCTTCTTTTGCGCCCGCCGTCGCCCACGGCTCATCGCGGAGGGTGATCTCCTCCGTCATGTCCTTCAGGAAGCGGATCACGACATCACGCTCGGCCGAAGACAGCCGAGCGGCTGCATAGAAGCGCTTCGCCTGCTGTCGGCCGACGGTCTCCATCGCGGCGTGCCGCGTCTCCGGCGTGATGGTGATGGCGAGCGCACGACGATCGGTCGGATGAGGCGACCGCCGGATGTGCCCGCCCTTCTCCAGCCGGTCGAGGAGCTTGGTGGTCGCCGCCGTGGACACGCCCAGGTGATGCGCGATGCCGCTGGGGGTCGCGACCATCGCACGGTTGGCACACACGATCAGATAGTGCAGCGCGCGCATGTCGGTCTCGTTGAGCTGCATGTATCGCCGCGAGGCCTGCGACAGCCGCTGCTCGGCGTCTCGAAGATCGCTCAGCGCCTCCATGACGAGGGCGATCTGGCGCAGATCCTCCGGGGGCACCCCGGTGCGATCGATCAGTGTGCTGCGCGGGTCGCTCGCGTCGACGTGGTAGATCGATCCGTGACTCAGCCCGTCTGCGCTCTCCGTCGACGCCGATTCAGCGGAGGAGTCCGCGGCCACAGCCGCCCCGGAGCGCAGGGTGGTGCGGGGCTCGGTGTCCATGCGATCATGTTACACACGAACAGATTCATGCTAAGTTGATATTTCACCAAGTTAGCTAAAGGACGGGGAAGTCATGCAACAGGTCACGCTCCTCGCGGAAGACGGGACAGCCGTCGGCGTCCTTCCCAAGCACGAGGTCCACACGTTCGACACCCCCCTCCATCTGGCCTTCTCGTGCTACGTCCTCGACCCGTCCGGGCGCGTCCTCGTCACGCGGCGCGCCCTGACCAAGCGCACCTGGCCCGGCGTCTGGACCAACAGCTTCTGCGGACACCCTCAGCCCGGCGAGGACATGGCGGACGCGGTGCGGCGGCACGGCCTGCACGAGCTCGGCCTCCGCGTCGACCAGGTCCGCCTCGTCCTCCCCGACTACCGCTATCGCGCCGTGGATGCGAGCGGCATCGTCGAGAACGAGATCTGCCCCGTGCACGTCGCCGTGCTCGATCACGATCCCGTCGCCAACCCGCAGGAGGTGTCGGAATGGGCCTGGGTCGACCCGGCGGCGCTGGCCGAGGCCGTGGCCCTCGCCCCGTTCGCGTTCAGCCCGTGGATCGTCGAGCAACTGCCACGCCTCCGCAGCCTCGGTGAGGTCTGAGCCATGAGCACGACCATCACGCACGAAGACCTCGGTACTCGGATCGAGGAGGTCCTGCGGCGGCGCTTCGCCGAGCGCGCCGTGGCCGCCGAGCATCACGGGGCCGAGTTCGCCGCGCTCTGGAACGAGGCCGCCCAGCACGCCCTCGGCGGCAAGCTCCTGCGTCCGCTCATGCTGATGGAGCTCTTCCCCGCGCTGGCGACGACCGTGCCCACCCGACGCGAGACCGAGGGCGCGATCGACGTGGCCGCGCACGTCGAGCTGTTGCACTTCGCGTTCCTGCTGCACGACGACGTGATCGACGGCGACCTCACGCGGCGCGGGCGGCCCAACCTCATCGGCTCCCTCGTGGCGCGGCGCCCCGACGAGACCGCGGCCGCCGCCCTGCACTGGGGACGCGCGAGCGCGATCCTCCTCGGCGATCTGCTCCTGTCGACCGCGGTGCTCGGCTTCGCCCGCGCCGAGGTGAGCGCCGACGGCCGCGAGCGGCTGCTGGCCCTGCTCGACACCACCGTGTTCGAGACCGTCGCGGGTGAGCACGCGGACGTCGCCCTCAGCGATGGCATCGTCACGCCCGACCTGCGGACCATCCTCGCCACGAGCGCGTCCAAGACCGCGACCTATTCTTTCGTGCTGCCGCTGCGCGCCGCTGCCGTCCTCGCCGGAGCCAGCGCGGAAGCCGAGGAGCAGCTCACCCAGATCGGCACCCACCTCGGACTGGCGTACCAGCTGCAGGACGACCTCCTCTCGGTGTTCGGCGACCCGCACGCACACGGCAAGGACGCCTTCTCCGACCTCCGAGAGGGCAAGGAGACCGCGATCATCGCGTACGCGCGCATGACGAGCCACTGGCCGAGCATCGAGCTGCGCTTCGGCACGGCCGACCTCAGCGCGTCCGACGCCGGCGACATCCGCGACCGTCTGCGCGAGTGCGGCGCCGAGCGCTTCGTCCGCGGACTCGTGCAGGAGCAGCTCACCGCCGTGTCGACCGTGCTCGCCGAGGCGGAGGAGTCCGGCACGCTCAGCCCCGCGGCCGGGCGCACGATCCTGGCGATCGCCGACCGCATCGAGGGCCGCCGCCGATGAGCCCCCGCCCCGTCGAACGCCCGGATCCCGCCGCCCTGCGCCGCTTCAGTCGCACCGCCGAGATCGCCACCACCGACGTCATCCGCACCTACTCCACCTCGTTCGGTCTCGCCACCCGGCTTCTCGGCACGCGGCATCGCCAGCACGTGCGCAACATCTACGCCATGGTGCGTATCGCCGACGAGATCGTGGACGGGGTCGCGGCCGAGGCGGGGCTGGACGCCTCGGCGCAGGCCGCGGCACTGGACTCGTATATCGCCGAGACCCACCGCTCCATGCGCACCGGGTACAGCAGCGACCTGATCCTGCACGCGTTCGCCCGCACCGCGAGGGAGTGCGCCATCGGCGAGGACCTGACGGGGCCGTTCTTCGACTCCATGCGTGCCGACATCTCCCGCGACGCCGGGTTCACCGCCTACGACGCGGACGCCCACGCCGCCTACGTCTACGGCTCGGCCGAGGTCGTCGGGCTCATGTGCCTGCAGGTGTTCCTCCGCGATGCCGACCGCACCCCGGAGGATCTGGAGATCCTGCACCGGGGAGCCCGGCGGCTCGGAGCCGCGTTCCAGAACGTCAACTTCCTGCGCGACCTCGCCGACGACACCGACCGCCTCCAGCGCGGCTACCTCGGTGGCACCGAACGGCTCACGGACGCCGACCGCGACGCCTGGGTCGCCACGGTCGAACGCCAGCTGGCCGACGCCCGCGCCGCGATCCCCCTCCTGCCGAAGGACGCGAGGGCGGCCGTCCGCAGCGCGCTGGCGCTGTTCGCCGCACTCACCCGCCGCGTCGCGAAGACCCCCGCCGCCGAGCTCTACCGCCGCCGTGTGCGTGTGCCGGACCCGGTGAAGGCGCTGCTCGCGGCACGGGCCGTCGCGACCACCGCGTGGGAGCGTGACCGATGAGCCGCGTCGTCGTGATCGGTGCCGGTGTCGCGGGGCTCGCGACCGCGGGGCTCCTCGCCCGCGACGGGCACGGGGTCGTGGTGCTGGAGCGCAACGACCGGGTGGGCGGACGCGCCGGAACGCTCGAACGCGAGGGCTTCCGCTTCGACTCCGGCCCCTCGTGGTACCTGATGCCGGAGGTGTTCGACCACTTCTTCCGGATGATGGGCACCAGCACCGAGGAGCAGCTCGACCTGACGCTGCTCGACCCCGGGTACCGCGTCTTCCGCGCACCGGAGTCGGCGGAGGGCGCTGTCACCGTTCCCGCGGGCCGCGATGCCGTCCGACGACTGTTCGACGACCTCGAGCCGGGCTCCGCTGCCACGCTCGACCGCTACCTCGACTCGGCGTACCACGCGGGCACCATGGCGCAGCGCTACTTCCTCTACAACCCGTTCACCCGCACGCGCTCCCTCGCGGCCCCGGAAGTGCTGCGCGCCCTCCCCCGCCTGTTCTCCCTCCTGGGAACCCGACTCCAGTCGTTCGCCGCCCGGCGCTTCCGCCACCCCGTGCTCCGGCAGATCCTGGGCTACCCGGCGGTCTTCCTCGGCACCGATCCGCGCAGCGCCCCCGCGATGTACCACCTCATGAGCGCGCTCGACCTCGATCAGGGCGTGCTGTACCCGCAGGGCGGATTCTGGCGCGTGGTCGAGCGGATCGCGGCCCTGGCCGAGGACTCGGGCGTCCGCATCGTGACGGGAGCCGAGGTCACCGGCATCCTCACGCGGGACGACAGCGCCGGGACGCACGTGTGGGGCGTGGGGTGGACGGACCCCAACGGAGACCAGCACGTGGAAGAGGCGGACATCGTGGTGTCCGGCGCCGACCTGCACCACACGGAGACCGCGCTGCTGCCGCCGTCGCTGCAGTCGTACCCCGAGTCGTGGTGGGCGCGGCGGACAAGCGGGCCCGGCGGGGTGCTGGTCATGCTCGGGGTACGGGGATCGCTGCCGCAGCTGCCGCACCACTCCCTGTTCTTCACCGACGACTGGGACGCGAACTTCGACGCGATCTTCGGGCGCACCCCGCAGATCCCCGCACCGGCATCGACGTACGTGTGCCGCCCGAGCGCGACCGACGCCGACGTCGCGCCCCCCGACCACGAGAACCTCTTCGTCCTCGTCCCGGTGCCCGCCGATGTCGACCTCGGCCATGGCGGATCGGACGGATCCGGCTCGCCGCAGATCGAAGCGGCCGCCGACGCCGCGATCGACATGATCTCCTCGTGGGCGGGGATCCCGGACCTGCGCGAACGCATCGTGGTGCGCGAGACCGTGGGACCTGCCGACTTCCACGACGACTACCACTCCTGGCGCGGCGGAATGCTGGGCCCGGCGCACACCCTGTCGCAGAGCGCGATGTTCCGCGCGCAGAACGCGTCGCGCCGAGTCCGCGGACTGTACTACGCGGGCGCCACGACGGCGCCCGGGGTCGGCGTGCCGATGTGCCTGATCAGCGCGGAGCTGGTGCTCAAGCGCATCCGCGGCGACCACTCGCCCGGTCCCCTCCCCGAACCCGCGCCCTCGGAACGGACGGCCCGGCCGTGACCGGCGCGATCTACCTCGGCGCCCTGTTGGTGTCGCTCGGGTGCATGCTGCTGCTGGACTGGCGCTTCCGCCTGTTCTTCTGGCGCGACGCGTTCGCGGCGGCGGTCGTGACGCTTCTCGGGGTGGCGTTCTTCCTTGTGTGGGACGTGGCGGGCATCGCCGCCGGGATCTTCTTCCGCGGTGAGGCGGTGATCGCGACGGGCATCGTCCTCGCCCCGGAGCTGCCGATCGAGGAGCCGGTCTTCCTGGTGTTTCTGGTCGTGTGCACCATGGTCCTGTACGGCGGTGCCGTGCGGCTCGTGGAGCGTCGCCGCGCACGGCCGCCCCACGCGGAGGCCGCCCGATGACGTATCTGCAGCTGTCCGCCGTGTTCCTGGCCGTCGCCGCGACGGGCGGCCTCGTCGCCGCGCTCGTGGCCCGGCGCGGTCCCCACGCCGGCGCTCTGGCCGCCACCGCCCTGACCCTCCTGGCGCTCACGGCCGTGTTCGACACCGTCATGATCGCGACCGGGCTCTTCCACTACTCCCCCGCACATCTCGTCGGCGTACACATCGGTCTCGCTCCGCTGGAGGACTTCGCCTATCCGGTCGCCGCGGTGCTGCTGCTGCCCGCCGTGTGGACCGCCCTGCGGGCGCGACGTTCCCGTAGGGGGACCTCGGCCGCGGCGACCGCAGCCGCCACCGAACGGGAGGAGCGCGCATGAGCCGGGCGTCCGTGCCGCGCACGGGAGTCGGACACGACATCGCGCAGATCCTCCTGTCGTCGCGGCCCATCAGCTGGATCAACACCGCCTTCCCGTTCGCCGCCGCCTACCTGCTCAGCACGCGCGAGATCGACCCCACGTTCGTCATCGGCACGCTGTACTTCCTCATCCCCTACAACCTGGCGATGTACGGCATCAACGACGTGTTCGACTACGCGTCCGACCTGGCGAACCCGCGCAAGGGCGGGATCGAGGGAGCACTGCTGTCGCCGCGCATCCACCGCGCCACCCTGTGGGCCGCTGCCGCGACCAACGTGCCGTTCCTCGTCTACCTGTTCGCGGTCGGCAACCCTGCGTCGTGGTGGTGGCTCGCGGTGAGCGTGTTCGCGGTGATCGCCTACTCCGCGCCGGTGCTGCGCTTCAAGGAACGGCCGTTCCTCGACTCGATCACGTCGAGCACCCACTTCGTCAGCCCGGCCATCGTCGGCCTCGCCCTCGCGGGAGCTCCGGTCTCGGCGGCGACCGTGGTCACGCTCGGCGCGTTCTTCCTGTGGGGCATGGCAGCGCACGCGTTCGGCGCCGTGCAGGACGTGGGGCCGGACCGCGAGGGCGGCATCTCGTCCATCGCCACCGTGATCGGAGCCCGAGCCACCGTGCGCCTCGCGATCGGCCTCTGGGCGGTGGCGGGGGTCGCAATGCTCCTCACGCCCTGGCCCGGCCCCCTCGCGGCGGTACTCGCCGTGCCCTACATCGTGAACGCCGCACCGTGGTGGAACGTCACCGATGACACCTCCGGCAGGACCAACCGCGCCTGGCGCCGCTTCATCGCCCTCAACTACATCGCCGGCTTCCTCGCCACGATGATCCTCATCCTCGCCTGGGTCTCCTGACTCCGACACCCCCGCGACGACCCCACCTCCTCCCGAAAGGAACCCGATGTCCCGCCCCGCCGAAACGCCGACCCCGCCGTCCCGAGAGCGCGTCCGTCGCCACTCGTGGCTGCGGGTCTTCCTCCCGGTCCTGCTGATCCTGGTGTGGCTGGCCGGGGCGTCGTTCGGTGGCCCCCTGTTCGGCAAGGTCGACGAGGTCTCCTCGAACGACCAGACCACGTACCTGCCCGAATCGGCCGACGCGACCACCGTGCAACAGCTCCTGGGCGAGTTCAACGACAGCGACGCGATCCCGGCCATCGCGGTGTTCACCTCGGACCAGGAGCTGACGCAGACCGAGCTCGACGCGATCAGCGATGCGGTCGCCGACGCTCCGTCGGTCGAGGGCGTCGCGGACGACGTCTCGCCCGCGCTCCCCTCCGACGACGGGAAGGCCGTGCAGGCGTTCATCCCGATCGAGGGCGACGCGGAACTCGCCGATACCACCACGGCGCTCGGCGAGGAGTTGCGCGCGGCGGTCCCCGACGGGGTCACGGTCTACATCACCGGACCGGCCGGTTTCAGCGCCGACCTGGTCGCCGGCTTCTCGGGCATCGACGGCCTCCTGCTCGGGGTGGCGCTGCTGGCGGTCCTCGTGATCCTCGTCCTGGTCTACCGGTCGTTCCTGCTGCCCCTCGTCGTGCTGTCCACGAGTCTGTTCGCGCTGTGCGTCGCGCTCCTGGTGGTGTGGTGGCTGGCGAAGTGGGAGATCCTGCTGCTGAGCGGACAGACCCAGGGCATCCTGTTCATCCTCGTGATCGGCGCCGCGACCGACTATGCGCTGCTCCTCGTCGCCCGCTTCCGTGAAGAGCTGCGCGTCGCGCAGGACAAGGGCGTCGCGCTGCGGGCCGCGTGGAAGGGCTCGGTCGAGCCGATCGTCGCGTCAGGCGGCACCGTGATCGCCGGACTGCTGTGCCTGCTGCTCAGCGACCTGAAGTCGAACAGCACGCTGGGGCCGGTCGCCGCGATCGGCATCGTGTTCGCGATGCTGTCGGCGCTCACACTGCTCCCGTCGTTGCTGCTGCTCTTCGGGCGCGCGGTGTTCTGGCCCCGCCGGCCCCGTTTCGAGCCCGAGGTCGTCGCGGAGGAGCACGGCATGCGCACCACCGGGCTGTGGGCTCGCCTCGCCGGCGCGGTGAAGAAGCGCCCCAGGGTGATCTGGATCGTGACGACGCTCGTGCTCCTGGCCGGAGCCGCCGGAGTCACCCAGCTCGACGCGGTGGGAGTGCCGCAGTCCGACCTCGTGCTCGGAGCGTCTGAGGCGCGCGACGGGCAGGTCGCGCTGGGCGAGCACTTCCCCGGCGGGTCGGGCAGCCCGGTGTCGGTCGTGGTCGACGAGGAGCGCATGCAGGACGCGGCGGACGTGCTCCTGGCCAACGATGGGATCGACGGGGTCACGGTGACCGCCGCCGACTCCCCGAGCGGCTCCGCGCCGATCGACGAGGACGGGATCACGGCGGTCGGCCCTCCGGGGACCCCCGCCCCGGATCCCACGGTCGTGGACGGTCAGGTGCTGCTGCAGGGGACCCTGACCGACGCAGCGGACTCCGCCGAGGCTGCCGCGACGGTGCGGGAGCTGCGCGTCGAGCTCGACGACCTCGGTGCGATCGTGGGCGGCGTCACGGCCACATCGGTCGACACGAACGATGCCTCGATCCACGACCGCAACCTCATCATCCCGGTGATCCTGCTCGTGATCATGCTGATCCTGATGCTGCTGCTCCGGTCGATCCTCGCCCCGGTGCTGCTGATCCTGACCACGGTGCTGTCGTTCGGAACCGCGCTCGGCGTGTCCGCGCTCGTGTTCAACGGGATCTTCGCGTTCCCCGGCGCCGACCCGGCCGTCCCGCTCTACGGCTTCGTGTTCCTCGTGGCCCTGGGCATCGACTACAACATCTTCCTGATGACCCGCGTGCGCGAGGAGTCGAAGCAGCACGGAACACGCGAGGGCATCCTGCGCGGGCTCTCGATCACCGGGGGCGTCATCACCTCTGCCGGCCTCGTGCTCGCCGCGACGTTCGCTGCCCTCTCGGTGATCCCGATCCTGTTCCTCGTGCAGCTCGCGTTCATCGTCGCGTTCGGCGTCCTGCTCGACACGTTCGTCGTGCGCTCGCTGCTCGTGCCCGCTCTCACGTACGACATCGGGAAGGCCATCTGGTGGCCGTCCGCGCTGTGGCGCCGCGGGAAGCCGTGACGACGGGATCGCGGGAAGGGTGCCCTCGACAGGATTCGAACCTGCGACCTGCCCTTTAGGAGAGGGCTGCTCTATCCTGCTGAGCTACGAGGGCGCGCACCCAGTCTACGGGACCGGGATGCGCGCCCTCGGCCGCTCAGGGTCAGGCCGCGAGGGCGAGGTACGGCTCCCACCGCGGGTCGCTCCGCTCGGACCCCCGCACCGTCCAGGCGGTGCCGTGGGGTGGGCGCGGCGTGAACCGCAGCTGCCACCGCATCTCCTGCGGCGTGCGATTGCTCTTGAGGTTGTTGCACCGCAGGCAGCACGCGACGAGGTTCTCCCACGAGTCCGCTCCCCCGCGCGACCGGGGCAGGACGTGGTCGATGGTCGATGCCGACTTGCCGCAGTAGCCGCAGCGGTGGTCGTCGCGGCGGAGCACCCCGCGCCGGGTGACCGGAACACGTCGCCCGGTCGGCACCCGCACGTAGCGGGACAGGATGATCACGGCTGGCCGGTCGTAGACACCGTGCGTCCCCCAGACGGGGTCGTCTTCGACGCGCTCGATCACGGTCGCTTTCTCATTCATGACCAGGACCAGTGCTCGCTTGAACGACACGATCGCCAGCGGTTCGTACCCGGCGTTCAGGACCAGTGTGCGCATTCGTCATCCTCTCGATCCGCCGGGACGGCTTCCCGGCACTCTCGACTCACACGGCATCGCACAGGCGGTGGAGTGCACGCAGGGACGAAAAAAGGCGCTGTCTAGAGACAGCGCCTTTCGCGCGCGGCAGGACCGCGGCATCCCTGCGGGCGATGCTGAAGGACGTGACGACCGAGGGCATCCATGGTTCGGATGGTCGGTATTCGCTCCATCAGCCTCTCCCGCCTGTTCGACGACGGGTTCAGGCTAACCCATCCCACAGGGGGCAGGGCGCAACAGCGGGTGAACGATCGGAGGTGTGTCCGTCAGCCGGCGTTGATCGAGAGCCAGTTGCCCGGCTCCACCAGGCCGCCGTTGATCCACACCTCGAAGTGCAGGTGGTTCGCGGTCGAACGTCCCGTGCTGCCGACGTAGCCGATGAGCTGACCGGCCGCGACGCTCTGGCCGGCCTGCACCTGACGCGAGCCGTAGAGCATGTGGCCGTACGTGGTCTGCACGCGCTGGCCGCCGATGACGCTGTCGAGCATGACGCACACGCCGTAGCCGCCGATGTTCTCGGCCGAAGCCCGGACGACGCCGGCCGCAGCCGCGTAGATCGGGGTGCCCGCGGGTGCGAGCATGTCGATGCCGTTGTGACCGCCGCCGATGGTGCGGCTGACGTGCCACGAGCCGAGCGGCAGCGGATAGCGCACCTCGCCGGAGCCCGGCGCGGTGAGCGCGTAGCCGGCCGTGTTGAAGCGACCGCCCGACGACGAAGCCGCAGCGGTGGCGGCGGCCGCGGCGCGAGCGGCAGCGGCCTCCTCGGCCTTCTTCTTCGCGATCTCGTCGGGAGTCGTCGCGCTGAAGGTGCCGCGCACGACAGGAGCGGAGGTCGCCTCGGAAGCGACGACCAGCGACTGCGCGTCGACCGCGGCGAGCTGCTGCACCGTCGTGGTGGCGGCATCGGCCGGCTTGGATGCGGCGTAGGCGGGAAGCGCGACGGCGGCGACCAGTGCACCGACGGCACCGAAGATCGCCACCGACCGGAGAGGCTTGACCACCTTTCGCGCCGTCACCTTCGGTGGGGTGCGGCGAGCCGGAACTCGATCTTCAGGTGTCTTCTCGGTCGGTTCGATGTCTGCGGCCAAAACGTGGTCCTCCTGGGCCTTCGCACCTCGGGTGTGCTGGCTCATCGGCGCTCTCCTCGATGGCGCGGATGGGGAATCGGGTACAAGAGTCATCCGTGCCGAGAAGACGATGAGCCTGAAGGCGTATCTTCGCGGTCCATCCCCAACGGGCTTCTTCGCTGAGGACCTGACCGAGGTTACCGGAAGATAACGATCATGTCACCCTGGGAAACTGGCAATCCTCGGTGAGGCCGTCCCACGCCCCGAGACGGTGCGCGACGAACCGCGATTCTGCGGCGCGATCAGGCCGGTTCGCCCACCAGGAAGATGTGCGACGCGAGCTCGACGGGAAGCTCGAGCCCCTCGTCCTTGCCGTCCATCTGGATGAGGACGTAGCCCTCGTTGAACCGGAAGTCACCGCGCGCCCCCGGTACGACGCCCGCATCGCGCAGCTGCTCCAGCAGCTCGGGGTCGACCTGCGCGGGCTCGGCCAGACGACGCACCGTGCCCTCGACGGGCTCGCCCGCCGCGTTCAGACGCTGCACCAGACCGACGACGCCCTCATCGAACGTCCGGGCCGGGAGGTCGCCGAGCTGATCCAGACCGGGGATCGGATTGCCGTAGGGCGACTCCGTGGGATGCCCGAGCAGCTCGACGAGGCGGCGCTCCACCTGCTCGCTCATCACGTGCTCCCAGCGGCAGGCCTCTTCGTGCACGAACGCCCAGTCGAGTCCGATCACATCCGACAGCAGGCGCTCGGCGAGACGGTGCTTGCGCATCACGTCGACCGCCTTGCGGCGACCGGCGTCGGTGAGCTCGAGCGTACGATCCTCGGAGACCACGACGAGCCCGTCGCGCTCCATCCGCCCGACCGTCTGCGACACGGTCGGTCCGGAGTGGCCGAGCCGCTCGGAGATGCGCGCGCGCAGCGGCACGATGTTCTCCTCCTCGAGTTCGAGGATGGTGCGGAGATACATCTCCGTGGTGTCGATCAGATCGGTCATGTGCGGGCCCTCCGAAGTTCTTAGGCAAGCCTACATTCCCGCGGGGACATCGGATCGACAGCAGGCGGGGCGGCCCCGTGCGCTCCCCCTAGAATCGACCCATGGCGATCGAGATTCCCGGTGACCTCCTGCCCGCTGACGGGCGCTTCGGCTGCGGCCCCTCGAAGGTGCGGCCCGCACAGCTGGAGGCGCTGCTCTCCTCCGGCTCGTCGATCCTCGGCACCTCGCATCGTCAGGCGCCCGTGAAGAACCTCGTCGGCAGCGTGCGCGAGCGGCTCGCCGCGCTGTTCCGCATCCCGGACGGATACGAGATCCTGCTCGGCAACGGCGGCTCCACCGCGTTCTGGGATGCCGCGGCGTTCGGCCTCATCGAGCGTCGTAGCCAGAACCTCGTGTTCGGCGAGTTCGGCGGCAAGTTCGCCGCCGCCGCCGGGGCCCCGTGGCTCGAGGCCCCCGACGTGCGCAGAGCGGAGCCGGGATCCTGCACGCAGGCCGCATTCGTCGACGGGATCGACGTGTACGCGTGGCCGCACAACGAGACCTCGACCGGCGTGAGCGCTCCGGTGTCGCGCGTCGACGCCGACGGGGCCCTGACCGTGATCGATGCGACGAGCGCGGCGGGCGGCATCGACTTCGACGTCGCGCAGGCCGATGTGTACTACTTCGCCCCGCAGAAGAACCTCGGGTCGGACGGCGGACTGTGGTTCGCGGCCGTCTCGCCCGCCGCGGTCGACCGCATCGAGCGCATCGCCGCTTCGGGCCGCTACATCCCCGAGTTCCTCAGCCTCAAGCAGGCAGTCGACAACTCCCGACTCAACCAGACCCTCAACACCCCGGCGCTGACCACGCTGCACCTGCTCGACAGCCAGCTGCAGTGGATCCTCGACAACGGCGGCCTCGCCTGGGCTGCGGCGCGCACCGCGGAGTCGTCCTCCGTGCTGTACGACTGGGCCGAGGCCTCCACCGTGGCGACGCCGTTCGTGTCCGACCCGGCACACCGCTCGCCGGTCGTCGCGACGATCGACTTCGACGACAGCATCGACGCGGCAGCGATCGCGAAGACGCTGCGCGCCAACGGCATCGTCGACACCGAGCCGTACCGCAAGCTCGGACGCAATCAGCTGCGCGTCGCGACGTTCGTCTCCATCGAGCCCGACGACATCCGTCAGCTCACGCGCTCGATCGACTACGTGCTGGAGAACCTCGGCGGCTGAGCGCCGGGACTCACTCCTCCTCGTCGACCTCGCCGGCGTCCGCACCGCGGACGTCGGCGTCGTCGTCTTCGGCGTCGTCGTCTTCGGCGTCGTCTTCGACATCTGCGTCGTCGTCCTCCGCGTCGTCGGATGCGGAGTCGTCGAGTTCGTCGTCGGATGCGGAGTCGTCGAGCTCGTCGATGTCGACGCCGTCGAGGTCGCCGGCGTGAAGGATGTCGGACGCCTCGTCGTCATCCTCGTCGAGCTCGTCGTCCAGGACATCGTCGAGTTCGACGTCCGCGGCTCCGTCTGACCGGTCGCCGTCATCGCCGTCCGTTGCCGCCGCAGCCGCGTCGGCGAGCTCGGCCTGGTGCGCGCGATACTCCGCCAGGCGCTCGGCCCAGGGCACCCATTCGGGCGCGAGGAGTGCGCCGTCGCCCGGCAGGAGCTCGGCCTCCAGCACCGTGGGCTCTTCGTCGTCGACGCGGGCCACCGTCACGGTCCAGTACCACCCCGGATATCCGGCCAGCCGGTTCTCGAAGCGCAGCGAGACCGATCCGTCTTCCTCTGCGATGTATCCGGCGGCCGGCCCGATGGTGGACGCGGGAGTGAACTCGCGCAGCGCTGCGAGCGCGAGATCATGGGCCTCGACGAGGCGGGCGTCAGCCTCAGGCTTCGAGGTCATCAGCGACCTTGCGCAGAACGGCTGCGATCTTGCGGCCGTGACCGGAGGACGGGTAGCGCCCGCGACGCAGATCGCCGCCGATGCCGTCGAGCAGCTTCACCAGGTCTTCGATGATGATCGCCATGTCGTCGGCGGGCTTGCGCTTGGCCTTCGCCAGGCTGGGCGGGGCCTCGAGCACCCGCACGGACAGCGCCTGCAGGCCGCGCTTGCCATCGGCGACGCCGAACTCCACGCGCGCACCCGCCTTGATCGCGGTGCCGGCCGGCATCGCGGAGGCGTGCAGGAAGACGTCCTGGCCGTCATCGCTGGCGATGAAGCCGAAACCCTTGTCTTCGTCGTAGAACCTGACCTTGCCGGTGGGCATGGGTGAACCTCGCTGGTATCGAAAAGCAGAACAGAGCGCGCTCGTGCGCGTGCGTCCAGCCTACCGGTCGCGGGGCGAACGGAACCGACCGCGCCGGGGCGAGTAGTCTGGAGCGGATGAGCACGCAGAGCCCCGGACCGGAGGTCCCCATCCGCCGGATCGATCGCATCCTGGCGTTCACCGCACTCGGGATCGCCGCCGCCTCCGTGGTGTGCTTCTTCGCGATCATCATCGGCACCGCCACGGGCATGGACCGCGCCGCGTTCGGTGAAGGCGCGTGGCCGGTCGTCGCCGCGATCCCCTACTGGGGGCTGCCACTCGCGTTCGTGCTGATCATCACCCTGCTGATCATGAGCTTCGTCCGGAAGGGTCGCGCGCAATCGCGTCGCTGAGCCCCCGCCGATGAGCACGCACGCACGACCGCTGGCCGACCGCCTGGCCGCAGCGAGCGATGCCGAGCTCCGGGAGCTGTTCGCCGCCCGCGGCGTACGCCCCGACGCGACGTGGCAGGACTTCTTCGATGCGGCCGAGGCCCTGCTGGAACCGTCCTCCCTGAGCCGAGTCCTCCCGGCACTCACCGCCGCGGAGGCCGCGTCCCTCGTGGATGCCGTCGCCGGTGAGCAGCCGGGCGAGGGCCGCGAGCGACTGGTCGCCCTCGCCCTCCTGCGCGCCGACGGGACACCGCAGCCGCCCGTGGACCTGCTGGTCGAAGGCCGCGCGCGGCCGACGCCGATCGACGCCACTCCCCCCGCGCCGTCCTCCGAGGCCACGTCCGCTCACGCCGCCGAGCGCGCCTTCACCACGGTCGCGCGCCTCGCCGACCTCCTCCTCATCGCCAGGGAACGGCCCTTCGCCCTCCTGCTCGGCGGAGCGGTGAGCGCCGGCGAGAAGCGGCAGCTCGCCGAGGCCGGGCTGCCCACCGAGGCCATCGACCTGCTCTCCGGACTCGCCGTCCGTGCCCGGCTGGCGGCCCCGGTCGACCGTCGACTGCGGACGACCGCGCTCGCCGAGGAATGGCTGCGCTCTTCCGTCGCCGCCCGCTGGACGCTCCTCGCGACCGCCTTCCGCGACTCCCTGCCGCGCGGTCTTCGCCCGGCGACTGCCGGGTGGATCCCGGTGTCGCAGTGGCCGCTCGCGCACCCCTGGGACGCCGCCTGGACGGAACACGCCGCAGAGCTCACGGAATCGGCCCGGCTGATCGGTCTGATCGCCGACGACGGCACCGAGCCCCCCTGGGCCGCGCCGCTCCGACGCGGAGAGCCCGCCGACGCCCGCACCCTCGTCGCACAGCTCCCGGCGGAGGTCGACCGCATCTTCCTCCAGAACGACCTCACGGCCATCGCTCCCGGTCCGCTGCAGCCCGCCCTCGACGTGCGACTGCGCACGATCGCCGTCCGGGAGTCCGCTGCACAGGCCTCCTCCTACCGGTTCACCGCCGAGTCGGTGGCCCACGCCTTCGCCACCGGGGAGAGCGAACACTCCATCCTCGACTTCCTCGGCGCGATCTCCCTCACCGGAATACCCCAGCCGCTGGGCTACCTGGTGGCGCAGACCGCCCAACGGCACGGCCTCATCCGGGTGTCCGTCGACGGCGAGACGGGGCGCACCCGGATCGAGAGCAGCGACCCGCACGTGTTGGAAGCCCTCGCGGTCGATCAGGCGCTCCGACCGCTCGCGCTCACAGCCCACGTGGGCTCGCTCACCACGCGAGTGGCCCAGGACACCGTGTACTGGGCGCTGACGGACGCCCGCTACCCGGCGAGCCTCGTCGACGAGGACGGAGCGATCGTCGTGCGCGACCGCCACCCCGCCGCTCCCCCGGCCGACGGACACGACCCCGCTGACGACTACGACACGCTGATCGCCCGGCTGCGCGATCGCCAGGGTCCGGACGCCGATGCCGCCTGGCTCGACCGGGAGCTCGAAGCCGCGGTGCGAGCCAAGGCTGTCCTGCGTGTGACGGTCGGCATGCCGGACGGATCCACGCGGGACCTGCTCCTGGAGGCCACGGGTATCGGTGGCGGACGGCTGCGCGGCCGCGACAGAGCCGCCGACGTCGAGCGCACGCTCCCGGTGTCGAGCATCCGCGCGGCGACCGTCGTGGCCCCGTGAGGCCCTGCCCTCCGGACGGCCGGTAGACTGGTCAGCTATGTCTGATGGCCCCCTGATCGTCCAGAGCGACCGCACCGTGCTGCTCGAGGTCGCCCACGCCGACGCCGAGAGCGCCCGACACGAGCTCGCGATCTTCGCCGAGCTGGAACGCGCGCCGGAGCACATCCACACGTACCGCATCACCCGCCTGGGACTGTGGAACGCGCGAGCCGCAGGGCACACGGCAGAAGACATGCTGGAGACACTCGACCGCTGGTCGCGTTTCCCGGTGCCCCCGTCGGTCGCCGTCGACCTGCGCGAGACCGTCAACCGCTACGGGCGGCTCGTCATCGAGCGCGACGACGAGGGCGTGCTGATCCTGCGGTCGACCGATCCCGCCGTGCTGGCGCAGGTCGCGAACAACAAGCGCATCCAGCCGCTGCTGATCGGCCACCCGACTCCCGAGACCTTTGTGGTCGACGCGTGGGCCCGCGGACAGATCAAGCAGGAGCTGCTGAAGATCGGCTGGCCCGCGGAGGACCTCGCGGGCTACACGCCCGGCACTCCGCATGAGATCGAGCTCGCCGAGGACGGCTGGCACATCCGCCCGTACCAGCAGGACGCGGTCGACGCCTTCGCGAAGGACGGCTCCGGCGTCGTGGTCCTCCCCTGCGGCGCGGGCAAGACGATCGTCGGGGCCGGAGCCATGGCCGCGACGAAGACCACGACGCTGATCCTCGTGACCAACACGGTCTCGGCGCGACAGTGGCGCGACGAGCTGCTCAAGCGCACCAGCCTCACACCGGAGGAGATCGGCGAGTACTCGGGGCAGTCGAAGGAGGTCAAGCCGGTCACCATCGCGACCTACCAGATCCTCACCGCCAAGCGGAAGGGCGAGTACGCGCACCTGGCGCTGCTCGACGCCTTGGACTGGGGCCTCATCGTGTACGACGAGGTCCACCTCCTGCCCGCGCCGGTGTTCAAGCTGACCGCCGACCTCCAGGCCCGTCGCCGCATCGGCCTGACCGCGACGCTCGTCCGTGAGGACGGCCGCGAGGGCGACGTCTTCAGCCTGATCGGACCGAAACGCTTCGACGCTCCCTGGAAGCAGATCGAGGCGCAAGGGTTCATCTCCCCGGCCGTCTGCTACGAGGTGCGCGTGGACCTTCCGCCGAGCGACCGGCTGGAGTACGCCGCGGCGACCGATGACGAACGCTACCGCCTCGCCGCGTCGGCGCCCGCCAAGATCGACGCCGTCCGCGAGCTGATCGCGAAGCACGAAGGAGAGCAGATCCTCGTGATCGGCCAGTACCTCGATCAGCTCGACTCGCTGTCCGATGCGCTGAACGCACCGCAGATCACCGGATCGACGCCGGTCGAGGAGCGCGAGGAGCTGTACCGCGCCTTCCGCGAGGGCGACATCTCACTTCTCGTGGTGTCGAAGGTGGCGAACTTCTCCATCGACCTGCCCGAGGCCTCGGTCGCCATCCAGGTGTCCGGCTCGTTCGGCTCACGGCAGGAGGAGGCCCAGCGGCTCGGACGGCTCCTGCGTCCCAAGCAGTCCGGACACACGGCGAGCTTCTACACGCTCGTCGCTCGGGACACGATCGACCAGGACTATGCGCAGAACCGCCAGCGGTTCCTCGCCGAGCAGGGCTACAGCTACACGATCATGGACGCGGACGCGATCGCCGCGGCCGCCTAGCCTCGGCGGTGCGGCTTCCGGCGCTCCGAAGGTAATCAGCAACCGCATGGCCGAAGTCACCATAATGGGGACATGACTGCTGCGCGCATCCTGGTCGTCGACGACGAGCCCAACATCCGCGACCTGCTCTCCACGGGTCTCAGCTTCGCCGGGTTCCAGGTGAAGACGGTCGCCAACGGCGCCGCCACGATCTCGGCCGTCCTCGAGGAGGAGCCGGACCTCATCATCCTGGACGTCATGCTGCCGGACATGAACGGCTTCAGCGTGACCAAGCGCCTCCGCGGCGCCGGCTTCACCGCTCCCATCCTGTTCCTCACCGCCAAGGACGGCACGGACGACAAGATCGAAGGCCTCAACGCCGGCGGCGACGACTATGTCACCAAGCCGTTCAGCCTCGACGAGATCGTCGCCCGCGCCCAGGCCATCCTCCGTCGCACCATGCAGGCCGACGAGGAGTCGATCATCCGCGCCGGCGAGCTGTCGATGGATCAGGACACCCACGACGTCTACGTCGGCAAGGAGCCGATCGAGCTGAGCCCCACCGAGTTCAAGCTCCTGCGCTACCTGATGCTCAACCCCAACCGGGTGCTCTCGAAGGCTCAGATCCTCGACCACGTCTGGGAGTACGACTTCAACGGCGATGCCGGCATCGTCGAGAGCTACATCTCCTACCTGCGTCGGAAGATCGACCCGCACACGGAGGAGTCGCTGATCCAGACGAAGCGCGGCTTCGGCTACATGCTCAAGGTCGGCAAGACGGTCTGACGACGTCGCACGGATCCGCCCTCGACGGCGGGATCGCCACAGCAGGGAGGGCCGCATGGCGCACGAGCCGGATGCGGTGACCACGTGGTGGCGGCGGATCAGCCTCCGCGCCAAGGTCACCGGCGTCACGGTCGCCGTGCTCGCGCTCGGTCTGCTGGTGGCCGGGATCGGCACGGTTCCGCTGCTCCGCAACGCGCTCGTGGAGAACATCAACGCGCAACTTCCTGCCCTCGTCACGAGCGATCTGATCGAGCGCTACTTCGACACCACGACGATCGACGGCGTCACGACCTACACGCCCCGCGACGAGAAGCCCCGCGACTTCTCTTTCGCGGTGTACGACGCGGAGGGCGCGCTGCGCGCGACGGCCCCCAGCGCGTCGGGTCGTGCCCCCTTCTTCCCCGCGGAGTACTCGCTCTCGGAGGCGCAGGCGAACGAGGACAAGGTGCTCGCGCTCGAGGGGGACAACGGCAGCGTCTACCACGGGGCCGTCGCCCTGGTGCAGCAGGAGGGCACGCCGCTCAGCATCCAGATGGTCGCTCTGCCGTTGGCCGAGGCCGATCGCATCATCAGCCAGTACTTCGGCATCTACATCACGATCGCGCTGATCACGATCTTCGTCGCCGCATTGCTCACGCGCGGCCTGGTGACGCTGACGTTCCGGCGGCTGGGGCAGGTCGAGCAGACCGCCATGTCGATCGCGGCGGGCGACTTCCGACAGCGCCTCACCGACCTGGAACCGACCACCGAGGTGGGCCGCCTCAATGCCGCGATCAACACGATGCTCGACCGCGTCGATCGCTCCCTCGCGCAGCGCGACCGGACCGTGCAGCACATGCGACGCTTCATCGGAGACGCGAGCCACGAGCTGCGCACCCCGCTCGTGAGTGTCCGCGGCTACGCCGAGCTCTATCGCATGGGCGCGATCACGGGCGAAGAGGACACCGCCAGGGCCATGGAGCGCATCGAGAAGGAAGCGATCCGGATGGGGGTGCTGGTGGAAGACCTGCTGGCGCTGGCTCGGCTCGATGAGGAGCGCGAGCCCACGATCGAGCCGCTCGACCTCCGGCCGATCGCGCGCGACGCGGCGCTCGACGTACGGGCGGCAGCACCCGGCCGGGTGGTCTCGGTGATCGACCGGACGCTGGAGAACGTCCCCACGGCACCGGTGCGCACGCCGATCGTCCCGATCGAGCCCGAGCGCACGACCCCGCGCGTGCGGCCGCTCGCACCGCTGTCCCGGCTGCGCCGCCGCGCCAAGCAGAACGAGGAACCGCCGGCCATCGACTTCAGCGAGGTGCAGGACATTCCCGTGCGGACACCGCCAATCGTGCTCGGCGAGGAGAACAAGGTGCGCCAGGTCGTGACCAACCTCTTGGGCAACGCGCGGCGCTTCTCCCCCGCCGACAGCCCCATCGAGATCGTCGTGGACTCGGATCGCCTGGCGGGAACGGCGAGTATCGCCATCGTCGATCACGGCGAAGGCGTGCCGCCGCAGATCCGGGAGCAGATCTTCGAGCGGTTCTGGAGAGCGGACACTTCGCGGGCGAGGGAGACCGGCGGATCCGGGCTGGGCCTGGCGATCGTGGCCTCCATCCTGAAGGCGCTCAACGGCGACATCGCGGTCTCCGAGAGCCCGGGGGGCGGGGCGACCTTCACGGTCACGCTGCCCCTGGCACCGGCCCAGGCCACGCCGGCCCACCTGCTCGAAGACACGCAACCGCTCGACCCGCTCGATCTGCCCTGACTGCGACGCGTGGCGCTGGCTCTGCACGGAGTCGTGAGCGGGCGAGGTGTCCCCAGGACGCAGGGGTGACCCGCCTCCCGTCCGCTCCATCGACGTGGCCTCACCTACCGTCGGAAGCTCCGAGATGAAGGAGTTCCTCATGACCGTATTCACCGTCGACACCGATGCCATGCACGCCGCGCACGCCTCCACCCGCGCGACCATCGAGCGTCTCCGTGCCGAGTCATCGACGCTCATGGCGCAGCTCAGGCAGTTGCAGTCGTCGTGGGTGGGGACCGCGTCCAATGCGTTCCAGGGGTGTGCCGAGCAGTGGCAGGGCGCGCAGCTCCACGTCGAGCAGGTGCTCGACAGTATCGGCACATCGCTCGGCTCCGTCGCGACGCAGTACGCCGACGCCGACCAGTACTCGGCGAGCATGTTCCGCTGAGCGTCGGCTTCACTTCCGGTGAACACCAGAAAGCCCCCGGCCGGAGCCGGGGGCTTTCTGTGGATGCAGCGGGATCAGAAGTCCATGCCACCCGAGGGGTCACCCACGGGAGCGGCAGCCTTCTCCGGCTTGTCGGCGACGACGGCCTCCGTCGTCAGGAACAGGCCGGCGATCGACGCGGCGTTCTGCAGCGCGGAGCGCGTGACCTTCGCCGGGTCGATGATGCCCTGTGCGAACATGTCGCCGTACTCGCCGCTGGCGGCGTTGAGGCCCTGGCCCGCGGGGAGCTCGGAGACCTTGTTGGCGACGACACCCGGCTCGAGACCGGCGTTGAGGGCGATCTGCTTGAGCGGAGCCTCGATCGCCACGCGGACGATGTTCGCACCGGTCGCCTCGTCACCCTCGAGGGACAGGGCGTCGAGCGCCTTGGTGCCGGACTGGATGAGCGCGACGCCACCACCGGGGACGATGCCCTCCTCGACGGCCGCCTTCGCGTTGCGCACGGCGTCCTCGATGCGGTGCTTGCGCTCCTTGAGCTCGACCTCGGTTGCAGCGCCCGCCTTGATGACGGCCACGCCACCGGCGAGCTTCGCCAGGCGCTCCTGCAGCTTCTCGCGGTCGTAGTCGCTGTCGGTGTTCTCGATCTCGCGACGGATCTGCGTGACGCGACCCTCGATCTGGTCGGCCTCGCCGGCACCCTCGACGATCGTGGTCTCGTCCTTGGTGACGATGACCTTGCGGGCACGACCCAGCAGGTCGAGCGTCGCGTTCTCGAGCTTCAGGCCCACCTCTTCGGTGATGACCTGGCCGCCGGTGAGGATCGCGATGTCCTGCAGCTGCGCCTTGCGACGGTCGCCGAAGCCGGGAGCCTTGACGGCGACCGACTTGAAGATGCCCTTGAGCTTGTTCAGCACGAGCGTCGCCAGAGCCTCGCCCTCGACGTCCTCGGCGATGATGACGAGCTCCTTGCCGTCCTGGATCACCTTGTCGACGATGGGCAGGAGGTCCTTGATGTTCGAGACCTTCTGGTTGGCGATGAGGATGTACGGGTCCTCGAACACGGCCTCCTGGCGCTCCGGGTCCGTGACGAAGTACGGGTTCAGGTAGCCCTTGTCGAAGCGCATGCCCTCGGTGAGCTCGAGCTCGGTGCCGAAGGTCTGCGACTCCTCGACGGTGACCACACCCTCCTTGCCGACCTTGTCGATCGCCTCGGCGATCAGCTCACCGATGGCCGGGTCTGCCGCCGAGATGGACGCGGTCGCGGCGATCTGCTCCTTGGAGTCGATCTCCTTCGCGCTGCTCAGCAGCTCCTCGGTGATGGCGGCGACGGCCTTCTCGATGCCGCGCTTGAGGGAGATGGGGTCGGCGCCGGCCGCGACGTTGCGCAGACCCTCGCGGACCAGGGCCTGGGCGAGCACCGTGGCGGTCGTCGTGCCGTCACCGGCGACGTCGTCGGTCTTCTTGGCGACCTCCTTGACGAGCTCCGCGCCGATCTTCTCGTACGGGTCGTCCAGCTCGATCTCCTTGGCGATGGAGACACCGTCGTTCGTGATCGTGGGGGCGCCCCACTTCTTCTCGAGCACGACGTTGCGACCACGCGGGCCGAGGGTCACCTTGACCGCGTCGGCGAGGATGTTGAGGCCACGCTCGAGGCCGCGGCGGGCCTCCTCATCGAAGGCGATGATCTTTGCCATGAGTTTTGTCGTCCCTCCTGGACGTAGACGGTGGGTTTAGCACTCAGAGTGAGAGAGTGCTAACGCCATTCTGGCACTCGACACCATCGAGTGCAAGCCGCGTCGCCCGCCTGTGGAGGGGCGTCAGGGAGCGGGAGTCTCCTCGGACTGCTCCGGCGCCGACGCTGAGCGATCGAGGCCGATCACGACGGTGAGCTGCTTGCCGCCCGTCTCGTTCAGATCGGCGTAGAAGTCGTCCTGCTTCACCGCAGCGCCGCCGATCACCCCGGCGAGACCCACGGCCGCCTGCTCGTCCGCGTCGTCGACGTAGTAGATGGTCGTCGTGGCGAAGTCGTCGCTCGCGCTGTCCGTGGCGAACACGATCCCCGCCGGCCAGCCGGCATTGATGAGAGTGTCACGCATCTGGTCGTCGAGGCCGGAATCAGGGGTCGCGTTGAGGATCATGACCGAGTAGCTCGGGTCGACCACACCCGTCTCCTCCGGTGTCGGCACCGCGCTGGGGCCCGCCTCGGGGAACAGCTCGATGCGCCCCATGACGACCAGCGAACCGAAGATCCCGGCGATGATCAGGACGAGCGCAGCCACGAAGGACCACAGCAGGACCACCCAGCCGTTCATGCCCGGAGCCTCCGCGCGGTGGGCCCCGACGCGTCCGGAGGCGCGGGGAACGTCATCGAATCGGTCACGGGAGGGCTTGGACACCCCTCGATGCTAGCGGCACGATGCTGGCAATCCGCGACGGAGGCCAGCGAGCGGAGCGAAGCGGGTCCGTCAGCCGACGAAGCCGGGCATGCGCGCCGCCCGTCGGGTGCCCCGGGTGTCGCGGAGCCGTCGCAGCCGCCGCACCAGGACCGGGTCGAACGCCAGGGCCGCCTCCGAGTCGATGAGTCGTCCGAGCAGCTGGTAGTAGCGCGCCGCGCTCATGCCGAGGGTGCTGCGGATGACCTCTTCCTTCATGCCGCCATGCCGCGGCCAGGCGGCTTCGAGGGCGAGGATCGCGCGGTCGCGTTCCGTGAGGTCTCCGAGCATGGCTCCAGGTTAGGACGCGGTGACGTCATCGCCCGCGCGCCACTCCCACCATAGCCCGAGCGGGTCGGCCGCCGCCCGCACCCTGCCGTCGAGCGCGACCACGAAGCCGGACCATGTCGTCGCGTCCACGGACGGCCGCCACACGTCGAGCAGTCCGGGTGGGTCGATCGTGATCCATCGCGCCGGCAGCCCCTGGATCTGCGCGACGAGAGCCTCGCGCGCACGGCGGGGGATGTGGACGAGCACCCCGGGCGTCGTGACGACGGGGGTGGCACCCACAGGCATCATCGCCAGGAGCTCCTCGAGCCTCTCGGCCGCGTCGCCGGCGAGCAGCAGCGGTGGATCGGCTGCGACGATGTCGAGCGCGGCCTCGATGCGGCGCTCGCGCCCGGACTCCCCCGGCCACACGAGCCCGCGCAGCCACCGCCGGTCTCCGTCGTCCGCGGCATCGAGCGGTGCGAGATCGATGCCGCCCCGCCACACGACCTCGGGCAGGCGAACACTCGGCATCGTCCCCGTCACCCGACTCTGCAGCACGACCGGGGAGGGACCGTCGTGCGGGTCGACGGCGAGCCGTTCGGAGCCCTCGGCCGTCACGTAGCGATACGAGTACCGGTCTGGGTACAGGCAGAGACCGGCCGATGCGCCGAGCTCGAGAAGCGCGATCGGCCCCTCGATCTCGGAGAGGACCGGGAGCAGCGCCGCCAGCCGCAGCGGCTCGTTCGTCTGCAGGGACCGCGCCGCGCACTCGGCCACGAGCACGTCGGCGTGCGCCAGGACGAAGGCGCGCCACGCCGCGTAGTCCTCGAGCGGGGCGCCCAGCAGCCGGGACACCGCGAACACCAGCGGTGGCTGGCGGTGCGTCTCCGGGATGCGACGCAGCACATCGCGCAGCTGCTCGTCATCGCTGACGCCGGCCGCCCACTCCCCGTACAGGGCGCTGCGCCCGGGGGCCTCGTCGCGCGCGAAGCGGGCATAGCGCTCCCGGATCGGGTCGGTCATGCGTCCATTCTGACGCGCAGCGCCGAGACACCGCCGCAGCGTGGAGAATGGAGAGGACCCGAGGAGGACGCAATGTCGTACAGCGTGGACAAGACCGAAGACGAGTGGCGCAAGGAGCTCGGCGAAGAGCAGTACGCGGTGCTGCGCCAGGCCGCGACCGAGCGCGCCTGGACCGGAGAACTGCTCGACGAGGAGCGCGCCGGCCTGTACACGTGCGGAGCGTGCGGCGCCGAGCTGTTCAAGAGCGGCACCAAGTTCGACTCCGGGTGCGGGTGGCCCAGCTTCTACGAGTCGATCCGGCCCGACGCCGTGGAGCTCCTGGAGGACGACAGCCTGGGCATGGTGCGCACCGAGGTCCGCTGCGCGACGTGCGGCTCGCACCTCGGGCACGTGTTCCCCGACGGCTTCGGCACTCCCACGGGCGACCGCTACTGCATGAACTCGATCGCGCTGAACTTCACGCCAGACGAGTCGTGAGCGCGCTCGACGCCGTCCGCGCACGACAGTCCTGGTCGAAGGTCGGAGACACCGCGCCCGGGCGGGAAGAACTGCTGGCCCTGGTGGCCGCGGCCGGACGCGTCGCCGATCACTCCTCGCTGCGACCGTGGCGGCTGATCGAGCTGCGCGGCGCCGATCGAGAGGCCCTCGGAGCAGCGATCGCCCAGGCGCAGGGCGACGACTCCCCCTCGACGAAGCCGCTGCGCGCCCCCCTGCTGATCGCGGTGGTGGCCAGCTACCAGCCGAGCGAGAAGGTGCCGCGGTGGGAGCAGGAGGCCGTCGCCTCCGGCGTCGCCCACGTGCTCAGCCTCCTGCTGGACGAAGCAGGGTGGGGTGTGATCTGGCGCACCGGACATTTCACGCGGTCGCAGCCGGTCGCGGCGATGCACGGCCTCGCCGACGACGAGGAGCTGCTGGGCTGGCTGTACGTCGGCGACAAACCGCCGGGGAAGTCGCCGGGCCGACGCAAGGCCGTCGACGCGCGCAGACTGCTGACGCGTCTTCCCTCGACCCAACCGGCCGTCGCCGCCGCCGAGCCCGCCGAGCTCGCCGAGAACGAGAAGAAGGCCGAGGCGAACGCGGAGAAGAAGTCCGCCAAGAAGGCGAAGAAGAAGGCGAAGAAGGCCGCCAAGAAGGCGAAGAAGAAGGCCGCGAAGGAGAACCCCGCGTAGTCACCGGCCACGACGCCGCGGCACTGCCACGACGACCGACGCCACCGCGACGACGACCATCGCGATCACCTGCCACAGCGCCGGTCCCGCCTCCGCAGGCCACAGCACGTCGATCACCACCGAGGTCACCAGCTGGCCCAGCACCGAGCCGAGCCCCATCAGCAGCACTCCCGTGTGAGCCACGATGAACGCGCCGAGCAGGATGTACGCGGCACCGAGGAACCCGCCGAGGTAGAGCCACGGCTCGGCCGGGAGGGGGTCCGGCGCTCCGCGCAGCGCGACGCTCAGGGCCGCGGCGACCGCGAGCACGACCGTCCCGGCGATGAAGCTCATGAGCGTGGCGGCGATGGGCGACTGCACGCGCTGCGCCAAACGCCCGTTGGTCGCGGCCTGCCAGGCGATGCCCACTCCCGCGAGGAACGGCAGCACCAGCATCCACAGCGGAGCGGACGCCAGGACGTCGCCCGACAGGGAGATCGCGACCGCGGCGAGCGCCAGCGCCCCACCGAGCAGGCGACCGGGGGTCACCGCGACGACGCCCGCGGGCCCGAAGCCGATCCGGTCCAGCACCAGGCCGTGGAGCGTCTGCCCCGCCACCACGCCGACCGTGAACAGCGAGACGCCGAGGACGCCCGCTGTGAGCCCCTGCGTCGAGACCGTGAGGGCCCCGCACGCGCCGCCGAGGAGCATCCAGAACGGGACGGAGCGCCCGCGGACCCCCCGCCATAGCCGTACGGCACCGCGACGGGCGAACGGCAGGAGCGCGATCACGACCGCGAGCGCCACGAGCCCGACCGAGAAGGAGAGGAAGCCCGCGACGATGCCGTTGTCGACCCGTACGCCCAGCACCCCGTTGATCCGCGCCTGGATGGCGGTCATGACGCCGATGGCGACGGCTCCGCCGAGGGCCAGGGGCGCGGGGAGTCGACGGGCGTCTGTCACCCGTCGACCCTATCCGAGCCCCGGAACCCGACGGCCCACGGTGCTCACGGCGCAGCATGGTGGCCCCGGACAGCGCCCCCGCGCAAGCGGTCACTCATCCTTCCGGGGGAGGATCCGGAGCGCGCGGAAAGGTACCGCGGGCGGACGCGCGCGGCGGGCGCCGTCCGTAGCGTGGACGACATGATCACAGCAGAAGGCCTCACCAAGAGGTTCGGAGACAAGACGGCCGTCGATGACGTGTCGTTCACCGTCCAGCCGGGCACGGTCACCGGGTTCCTCGGCCCGAACGGTGCCGGGAAGTCGACGACCATGCGCCTGATCGTCGGACTCGACCGGCCCACCTCGGGTCGCGCTGCCGTCGGCGGGCGCGAATACCGCAAGCTCCGCGCCCCGCTCACCGAGGTCGGGGTGCTCCTCGACGCGAAGGCCGTGCACACCGGGCGCACCGCCAGGAATCATCTGCGGGCGATGGCCGCGACCCACGGCATCCCCGACTCGCGGGTCGACGAGGTGATCGACCTCGCCGGCATCGGCTCCGTCGCCCGCAAGCGCGCCGGGAAGTTCTCCCTGGGCATGGGCCAGCGCCTCGGGATCGCCTCGGCTCTACTGGGTGACCCGCACACGTTGATCCTCGACGAGCCGGTCAACGGTCTCGACCCCGAGGGTGTGCGCTGGGTGCGGCAGTTCGTGCGCCACGCCGCCTCGGAGGGGCGGACCGTGCTGCTGTCGAGCCACCTGATGAGCGAGATGGCGCAGACCGCCGACCACGTGATCGTGATGGGACGCGGGCGTGTCCTCGCCGATGCTCCCCTCGCGGACCTCGTGCGTTCGTGGACCAGGAACACCGTTCGGGTGCGCACGCCGCGTCCCGCGGAGCTCGCCGCGGCCGTGGGGGCGCCGGACGTCGAGATCGTCAGCTCCGCGCCGGATCTGCTCGACATCGTCGGTCTCCCGGCCGCACGCATCGGCGACCTGGCTGCCGAACGCGGTATCCCCCTGCACGAACTCACGCCCACCACCGGCTCTCTCGAGGACGCCTACCTCGCTCTCACCGGCGACGCCGTCGAGTACCGCACGAAGGAGCTCTCATGACCACGCAGGCCCCCGTCGCCACGACACCGCGCGTCGACACCGGTCGCCGGCTCACCTTCTTCCGGGCCGTCCGCAGCGAGACCATCAAGCTCACCACGCTGCGCTCCACGTGGTGGTCCATCGCGATCGCCGCCGTCCTCACGATCGGCATCGCCATGCTGATCGCCCAGGCGGTGGACGTTCCGGGGTTCGAACCCATCCAGGCCGTGGTCATGCCGATCCAGTTCACGATGCTGTTGGCGGGCATCATCGGCGCGATCGCGGTGACCGGCGAGTACTCGACCGGCATGATCCGCTCGACGCTCACGGCCGTTCCGGTGCGCGGGGCCGTCCTGCTCGCGAAGTCGCTCGTGCTGGCGCTGTTCCTGTTCGTGTCCTCGCTCGTGATCTTCGGTGTCGCGGCCGTGGCGGTCGGGATGATCGTCGGTTCCCGCGATCAGAGCATCGACTGGTCCGACCCGTCGGCGTCGTTCCTGCCGATCCTGGTCGCATCCCTGTCGATGTCGGTGTTCGCCCTGATCGGCGTCGCGTTCGGGTTCATCCTGCGCTCGGGCGCCGGCGCGATCGCCGCGACGGTCGGCCTGCTGTTCGTGCTGCCGATCGTCGGGAACTTCTTCTCGATGGCCGGTGAGGCGTGGGCGTGGGTGGTGGATGCCGCGACCTATCTTCCGGTGGCGGCCGCGCAGAGCGCGATCCTCCCGGGTGAGGGAGCGGCGATCGAGGCCCCCGTCGCCTTTCTGACGCTCGCTTGCTGGGTGGTCGGAGCGCTGCTTGCCGCATGGGCGGTCCTGCGCACGCGCGACGCGTAGAGTCGGCCCGTGAGGAGAACGCGCAGCCGCAGCGACTCGATCCGTGAGGACGAGGAGCTGCGGCTTCCGCGTCCGCCCGGGGTGTTCCGACGCTTCTGGGCGCGGCACCCCGTGGTCGCCGACGTCCTCCTCACGGCGCTCTGCGTCCTGCTCACGCTGACACCGGCCGCGCGTCTGGACGCTCTGCCGGAGCCGTGGGCCGTCGTCCGTGCGATCGTCTGGCCCCTGGCCGTCCTCGCCGCCTGTGCCACGCTGCTGTGGCGGCGGCGGCTCCCGCTGCTCCCGGCGGTCGCGGCGTATGCACTCGACGTGTTCTTTCTGCTCGCGGGTTCTCCGGGCAGCAGCCCGCTGCTCCTGATCGCGGGCTTCTCCCTCGCCGTCCACGGGTCGTCGCGCGCGGCCTGGGCGGCCTTCGGCTGGGGTGTCGCCGCGGTGTCGGCGGTCGCCGGCGCGCTGCTGCTGACCGGTGGCGTCACCCTCCAGTCGGGCCTCAACACGGTCCTGAGCACCGTGGTCCTCGGTCTCATCGGCACTCTGATCGGCGTGAACGTCGGCAATCGCCAGCGATACATCGACGCGGTGATCGACCGATCGCGGCAACTCCTGGTCGAACGCAATCAACAGGCCCAGCTGGCGGCGGCCGCGGAGCGCGCGCGGATCGCCCGCGAGATGCACGACATCGTGTCGCACTCGCTGACGGTGATCGTCGCCCTGTCGGAGGGTGCGGCCGCGACCCCCGATCACACGCAGGCCCGCGCGGCAGCCTCGACCGCTGCCGAGACGGCCAGGAGCGCGCTGACGGAGATGCGATCGATGCTGGGCGTACTGCGCGACGACGACTCGCCGCTCCCCCTCGCGCCGGTCGAGCCCGCCCAGCCGCGGGAGACGGTCGAAGCCGCCCAGCGCGCGGGGTACCCGGTGACGCTCACGGTGACGGGCACCGCCGACGTCCCGCCGTCCGTCGCCCACGCACTGGGCCGGATCGTGCAGGAGGGGGTGACGAACGCCATGCGCCACGCTCCTGCCGTCTCGATGATCGGTGTCTCGATCGGCTATTCCGACGACGAGGTCCGCGTCGAGGTGGTCAACGACGGCGTCTCCGGCACCGACGTCGGCGCGGGCGGCTTCGGCCTCCGCGGACTCACCGAACGCGCGGCGCATGTCCACGGCCGGCTGCACTCCGGACCGGACGGTCCCGGCCGATGGCGCCTGCACGCCCGACTGCCCCTCAGCCCGGTCGTCCCCGCGACGACACCCACCCCGGAGGACCCCTCATGACATCGCCGATCCGCGTGCTCCTCGTCGACGACCAGGAGCTGATCCGCCTCGGCTTCCGGATGGTGCTCGAGTCCGAACCCGACATCGTGGTCGTCGGGGAGGCGAAGGACGGCCGCGCGGCGATCGCCCAGAGCGCGGCCCTTGCGCCCGACCTCGTGCTCATGGACATCCGGATGCCCGAACTCGACGGCATCGCCGCCACGTCGGCCATCGTGCGCGACCACCCGGAGACCCGCGTGCTCGTGCTCACGACCTTCGACCTGGACGAGTACGCGTTCGGGGCGATCCGCGCCGGCGCGAGCGGGTTCCTCCTCAAGGACGCGCAACGCCACGAGATGCTCGCAGCGGTGCGGGCCGTGCACCGTGGGGACGCCGCGCTCTCCCCCCGCATCACCCGCCTGCTGCTCGAGCACGTGGGGCCGCGGCTCGGATCCGGAACACCGGCGGAGCCCGACCGCGCGGATGCGTCCCGCTACGCCTCGCTGACCGACCGGGAGCAGGAGGTGTTCCTGGCGATCGGTCAGGGCCTGACCAATGCCGAGATCGCGCGCGCTCTCTATGTGGGCGAGTCCACCGTCAAGACGCACGTGGGCCGGGTGCTGGCCAAGCTCGACGCCCGCGATCGCATCCACGCGGTCATCCTCGCGCATCGGCTCGGACTCGTCGGCGACTGACGACTCAGGCGGCGGAGGTCGGCGTCCACGCCGAGACATCGTTCAGACGGTGCACCTCGTCGGACGACAGCTCGAGCCGTGCGCCCTCCAGCAGGTCGGGCACCTGATCCACGGAGCGGGCGCTCGCAATCGGGGCGACCACGGTCGGCTGGGCCCGGAGCCAGGCGAGCGACACCGCGGCGATCGAGGTTCCGCGGGCGTGCGCGACCTCGCCGAGCGCGTCGAGGACGCGCAGGCCCTGGTCGGTGGCGTAGCGCGCGGCACCCGCGGCCCTCGGCGACGCCTCGCCGCTGGCGTCGGTCGAGCGATACTTCCCGGTGAGGAACCCACTCGCCAGGGCGTAGTAGGGCACCAGCCCGAGTCCGAACTCCTCGGCGACCGGGATGATGGTGTCTTCCACGACGTTGCGGTGCACGAGGTTGTAATGCGGCTGGATCGCGATCGGCTGCGCGACCCCGAGCCGCCCGGCGATGTCGACCCACTCGCGAATGCGCTCGGCCGAGTAGTTCGACACCCCCACGTGTCGCACGAGGCCGTCGCTGACCAGCTGCCCGAACGCGGCGACCGTCTCCTCCAGCGGAACGGTCTCGTCGTCGAAGTGCGCGTAGTACAGGTCCAGCTCGTCGACGCCCAGCCGCGTCAGCGACGCCTCCGCTGCGGCGCGCACCGTGGTCGCGGAGAGCCCGGAGAAGTCCGGATGCTGGCTCACCTTCGTCGCGACGACGACACCGCGCGGGCGGCGCGAAGCCAGCCACTCCCCGATGATCTCCTCACTCTCCCCGCCCCGATTCCCCGGTACCCACGCACTGTACGAGTCCGCTGTGTCGATGAAGTCGCCGCCACCGTCGACATAGGCGTCGAGGACGGCGAAGGATGCGTCGCGATCGGCGGTCCAGCCGAACACGTTGCCACCGAGGGCGAGGGGGAAGACGTCGAGGTCACTGCTGCCGATGCGGGTCATGCTCATCACAACCGCGATCGCGATACTCGGCATTCCCACGTGACGCCGTGTGACGCCGCTCCGTCAGCGTCGTTGCGCGGCGGACTCGCCCTGGTCGTAGATCTGCGACGGACGCCCGACGAGACGGCTGTCCGGCGCGTGTGCGACCCGCGCGTCCTTTCCGTCGTATTCGAAGCGCGACAGCACGTAGCGGATGGCCTCGAGCCGTGCGCGCTTCTTGTCGTTCGAGCGCACCACGATCCACGGCGTGACCGGGGTGTCCGTGTGGAAGAACATCGCTTCCTTCGCCGTGGTGTAGTCGGCCCACCTGTCCATGCTCGCGATGTCGGTGGGGCTCAGCTTCCACTGCTTCACGGGATCCTCGCGACGGCGGTCGAACCGGCGGCGCTGCTCCGCCTCACCCACCGAGAACCAGAGCTTGATCAGCCGGATGCCCGAGCCCACCAGCATCCGCTCGAATTCCGGAGCGGTTCGGAGGAACTCCTGGTACTCCTCATCGGTGCAGTACCCCATGACGCGCTCGACCCCGGCGCGGTTGTACCAGGAACGGTCCATGAGGACCATCTCACCGCCGGACGGCAGATGGGCCACGTACCGCTGGAAGTACCACTGCGTGCGCTCGGCGTCGGTCGGCTTGTCGAGAGCGACGACCCGGGCCCCGCGAGGGTTGAGATGCTCCATGAAGCGCTTGATGGCCCCGCCCTTGCCGGCTGCGTCGCGCCCCTCGAACAGGACCAACACCCGCTCCGCGCTGTGCTTCACATGCGCCTGCAGCTTGAGCAGCTCGATCTGGAGGAGGCGCTTCTCGGTCTCGTACTCGGCGCGGGAGAGCTTTTCCGAATACGGGTAGCCCTGCTGCCACTCGGGAACGTCCATCGTCAGCCTCCTGCGAACGGGGCGGCCGTAGGAGGCCTGAACAGATGCGCGCAGGTGGCCGGGGCGGGGTGCCGGCCACCTGCACATAAGTAACATAACACTCGCCAAAGTGTTACGCAAATGGCGCGACCGCGGCGGCGCACGACCTTCCCATACCTACCTCTAGGTATGGCATGATCCTTCTATGAGCACAGATGCGAGGGAATCCCTGCTACGCGCGGCGCAACAGCTGTATGCCGCCAACGGGGTGGCGGCGACCACCCCGCGGCAAGTCATCGAGCGAAGCGGTGTGGGACACGGGAGCCTCTATCACCACTTCCCTTCGAAGCGCGACCTGGCGCTCGCTGCCGTCGGCCGTTCGGTGGATGAAGCGTTGGCATCGTCCTCCGACGCCCTGAACGCCCACACCGAGTCGCGAGCGAGGATCGCCGCGTACCTCGAACGTCCCCGCGAGGCGACCTCGGGGTGCCGTATCGGTCGCCTCACGGCTGACCCCTTCGTCGCGGCCGACGAGGAGCTCAGCGCCTCCGTCGCCCGCTACTTCCTCGACCTCATCGGTCTCGTCGCCGACGTCTTCGAAGAGCAGGGGCTCGATGGGGGCGTCGCGCGCGACCGGGCTACGGCCGCGGTGGCGGTGATCCAGGGCGGGTATGTCCTGTCGCGAGCCACGGGGGACGAGGAGATGATGCGCGCCGCCGTCCGCGGGTTCCTCGGGCTCGTGGACGCACCCCAGCGACCGGAGGGCGACTCATGACTCTGATCGCGCACCTCAGCGACCCGCATCTGGACACATCTCCGCACCGACTGCGCCGGCTCGAGGCAGTGCTCGCAGCGGTGTCCTTCCTCCCCGACGTCGATGCGATCGTCCTCAGCGGCGATCTTGCCGACCACGGCGCCGCCGAGGAGTACGCCCAACTGTTCGCGACCCTCCCGGCGGACATACCGACGATCGTCGTACCCGGGAATCACGATCACAGCGAGACGATGCTCCACTCCCAGGCCCAGGCCGGTCTCAACCCGGCCCTGTCGGGCTTCATCGACGTGGGCGAGGTGCGCGTCATCGGGCTGGACTCACACCTCGATGCTCGCGTCGAAGGCCACCTCACGCCGGACACGATCGACTTCGCGCGGCACGCAGCGAGCTCGGCCCCCGGCACCGTCCTTCTCACGATGCATCACCCACCGGTGCCCGTCGGGCATGACGTCGCGGACCGGTGGAATCTGGAGAACACGAGCGACCTGGAGGCGCTGATCGTGGGGAACGCACGAATCATCGGCGTCCTGACCGGGCACGTGCACTCCGCCCTCGCCGCGTCGTTCGCCGGGGTACCGGTGCTCGGTGCCCCGGGCATCGTCTCCACGATGCGACTGGGAAGCAGGCTCAATCCGATCGCGGACGACACGGCGATGCCGGGGCTGGCCATTCACACCATCGACGGCACCGCCATCCGCACCGTGTTCCACTACCTGAGCCCCGCCGAGCTGTGAGACGCAACGCCCGCCATCCCCCGGAAATACAGGGATGGCGGGCGTTGCCGTCCGGAGCCGACTACGGGACTCGAACCCGTAACCCCCGTATTACAAGTACGGTGCGCTACCAATTGCGCCAAGTCGGCGGGTGCCATCAGCTTAGCGATGGCGGAGGCGCCGCTCGATTACGGCGCGGGCGTCGACGTGGCCGACGGCGTCGGAGTGGGGGTCGAGGTGGACTCGTAGTACGCCTCGCTCGCCACCGACATCACGAACGTGGACAGCTCCTGCGGGTCGTCGAGCGCCCCCACATAGGCCTCGCCGTTCACGACGATCATCGGCGCGGCGGTGAGGACCAGGTCGTCGGAACCGGCGAGCGGACCCTTGAGCGCCCGCGTGGTCGCTTCCTTCGCCCAGTTCACGAAGTCGCCCTCCTCGATGCACTTGCGGACGACCTTCCCGTTGTCGACGCCGACCGCTCCAGCGAGGTTCGCCAGCTCCTGATCGGAGAGACCGTCGCTGCCGACCTCGGGCTGATCGTCGAGCAGGTCGTGATTGAACGCGTAGAACTGGTCGGGCGAGTGCGTCGCGACGCACGCCGCAGCTGCGGCCGAGCGCAGCGAGTACTTCGTGCCGTTGGAGCTGGCCGTCAGCAGCGCGACGGGGTGATAGCTCACTGTCGCCGCGCCGTCCTCGATCCACTGCGCGAGCAGTCGCGCGTTCGCGCGCTCGAACTTCCCCGCATCGGGCGACAGATAGTCGACGTAGACGTGCACGTCCACAGCCTGAGACGCGGTCGGATCCGGCGTGGGAGAAGCGGAGGCACCGGCCTCGGACGGCGTGGGCGTCGGCGTGGCGGGGGCTTCGGCGGAGGTGGCCATCGACGAGATGTCGGTCACCACGACGCCGTCCGACTCCATGCCGCTCGGGCTGAGCTGAGGCTTGGATACCTGCGACGTCACGGCCATGGTCACCGCGGTGCCGATGGCCCCGACGGCGATCACCGCGACCGCGCCGATGATGATCCGTCTCATCAGGCGGGCCCTCGACTGCTGGGCGTGCACCTTCTGGGCCTTCTCCCGCACGACCTCGCGGGAATTGCGAGGTGCGGGGACGTTCGGCGTTTCGTCGCTCGACATCGTTCCTCTTGAGTCTCGGGGGGTCCGGGTTGGCCCCGACCGTCGCCCGGCGACGATCGCCGCAGAACGCGGCCGGATTCGATGCTAGTCAGTGAGGCTGAGAAATACCCAGGTACGGCCGATCGTGCCATACTGAACCCGACCCGATGGCGGGTCACGGCGGGTCACTCCGCCGCTTCATTCACTACGGATCGTCCGGCACGTACCTGCCGGTGAAGGAGAAACACGATGGCATCTGTGACTTTCGACGAGGCCACCCGCCTCTACCCCGGCGGAACCCGTCCGGCCGTCGACAAGCTCAACCTCGAGGTGGGCGACGGTGAATTCCTCGTCCTCGTCGGCCCTTCCGGTTGTGGTAAGTCCACCTCGCTCCGCATGCTCGCCGGCCTCGAAGAGGTCAACTCCGGCCGCATCCTGATCGGTGACCGCGACGTCACCGACGTGCCGCCGAAGGACCGCGACATCGCGATGGTCTTCCAGAACTACGCCCTGTACCCGCACATGACGGTCGCCGAGAACATGGGCTTCGCGCTCAAGATCGCCGGCGTCGGCAAGGAGGAGCGCGCCGCCCGTGTCCTGGAGGCCGCCAAGCTCCTCGACCTCGAGCAGTACCTGACCCGCAAGCCGAAGGCCCTGTCGGGTGGTCAGCGTCAGCGCGTCGCGATGGGCCGCGCCATCGTCCGTCAGCCGCAGGTGTTCCTCATGGACGAGCCGCTGTCGAACCTCGACGCCAAGCTCCGCGTGCAGACCCGTACGCAGATCGCGTCGCTGCAGCGCCGTCTCGGCGTCACCACGGTCTACGTCACGCACGACCAGACCGAGGCGCTCACGATGGGCGACCGGATCGCCGTGCTGAAGGACGGTCTGCTGCAGCAGGTCGGCTCGCCGCGCGACCTGTATGAGAAGCCGAACAATGTCTTCGTCGCCGGCTTCATCGGCTCCCCCGCCATGAACCTGTTCGCGGCGGACCTCGCCGACGGCGGCGTGCGCTTCGGCACCGAGGTCGTCCCGCTCGACCGCGACACGGTCGGCCGCGCCAACGGCTCGCAGGTCACGGTCGGCGTCCGCCCCGAAGACATCACCGTGGGTCCGGCCGACGGCAAGGGCCTGTCGGTCGTCGTCGACCTCGTCGAGGAGCTCGGCGCCGACGGCTACCTCTACGGCCACACCGAGATCAACGGCAAGCGCGCCGACCTCGTGGCCCGCGTGGACGGCCGCAACCACCCGAACGCCGGTGAGACCGTGACCCTCGCGGCCAACGCCGGTCACGTGCACGCCTTCGACCAGGAGACGGGCGACCGCCTGAACGACAAGCCGGTCGTCTCCGCCTGATCGGACACACCATCCGCGGCGCGGGCTGACTTCGGTCGCCCGCGCCGCGCTCGTTTCCCCTCAGGAGCATCCATGCAGGAGTCGCTGCGCATCACCGCCAGCACCGTCGACCCGGGGCTCCTCGCGCTGCCCTGGTCGACCAGCCTCGCCAAGTGGCCGTCCGAGCACATCGTGTCGCTGCCGAAGGGGCTGTCCCGGCATCTCGTGCGCTTCGCGGACCTCTCCGGTCGGGTCGTCGCCGTCAAGGAGACCACCGCCGCGATGGCGCAGCGCGAGTACGACATGCTCGGCAACCTCGCCCGCCTCGACGTCCCCTGCGTCGCCAGGGTCGCCGTGATCGCCGGGCGCACCGATGCCGCCGGCGAGCCCCTCCCCGCGGCGCTCGTCACCTCGCACCTCCGCTTCTCGATGCCGTATCGCGCGCTGTTCACACGCGTGCTCCGACCCGACACGGCCACGCGACTCGTCGACGCGCTCGCCCTGCTCCTGGTGCGCCTCCACAACGTCGGCTTCTACTGGGGCGACGTGTCGCTGTCGAACACCCTCTTCCGCCGCGACGCCGGCGCGTTCGCGGCCTACCTCGTGGATGCGGAGACCGGCGAGCTTCACGAGGAGGGCCTGACGGACGGCCAGCGCGCGTACGACCTCGACCTCGCCAGGACGAACATCGCGGGCGAGATCATGGACCTCGCGGCGGGCGGTCGGCTCGAGCACGGCGTGGATGCGGTCGCGATCGCCGACGGCATCGTGTCCTCCTACCGCTCGCTCTGGGCGGAGCTCACGGCGCAGGAGTCGTTCTCGGCAGCCGAGACCTGGCGCATCACCGAGCGCGTCGAACGCCTCAACGCACTCGGCTTCGACATCGACGAGATGTCCATGTCGACGACCGCCGACGGGACGGTGGTCGAGATCCAGCCGAAGGTGGTGGATGCCGGCCACCACCAGCGCCGCCTCATCCGGCTGACGGGACTCGACGTGGAGGAGAACCAGGCGAGACGCCTGCTCAACGACCTCGACGAGTTCCGTGCCCGCTCGACCAAGCAGTGGGCGGACGAGGAGATGTACGCGCATGAGTGGCTCACGCGCGTGTTCGAGCCCGTCGTCCGCGCCATCCCCTACGACCTGCGCGCCAAGCTGGAGCCCGCCGAGGTGTTCCACCAGGTGTTGGAGCACCGCTGGTACCTGTCGCAGGCGCAGGGCCGCTCGATCCCCCTCGCGGAAGTCCTGACCAGCTACATCAACGACGTGCTGCGCCACCGCCGCGACGAAGCGACCATCATGGGACCGCCGACCGAGACCATGAGCCTCCCGGTGATCACCGGCACGCTCTCGCTCGCCGATGACGAGGACGAGGTCGACTGGCGCGACCTCGTCTGAACGCCGCCCTCAGTAGCCGACCGTGAACCGCTCGCGGTGGTGGTTGCCCTGCTCGATCTCGTCCACGACGGCCACGGCGAAGTCCGCGCCGGAGATGTACGACTTCCCCTCCTCGTCGCGCACCAGCACGTCGCCGCCGTCGCGGTAGCGACCCGTCCGCTCCCCCTCGGCCCAGGGGCCGAAGACCTCGGCGGGGTGCACGAAGAACCAGTCCAGCGCGGGATCGGTCTCCTCGAGCAGCGCGAGCGAGTCGATGCCCACCTGCGCCTCGTGCTTGTACTCCTCCGGGAAGTCGAGGTCGAAGAGCCTCGGCCCCTCCGGAGCGACCAGGCTGCCGCCGGCACCGCCGACCACACCGAGCCGTGTCTCGGTCCCGGCGAGCACGCCGATCACCGTGGTGAGGGCCTCCAGTACCCGATCCTCCATGTCACCGCGGGGCGACAGCGCGGACACCACGGCATCCGCACCCGCGAAAGCCTCCCGCAGCGACGCCGCGTCGAGGGCGGATCCCTGCACGTATGCGGCGCCGGCGACCGGGTCGGACGGCGTCGTGCGGGAGATCGCGACGACCGCATGATCGCGGCTCACCGCCTCCGACACGATGTGCCGTCCGGCGTAACCGGTTCCTCCGAGGACGATGATGCGCGCCATGCTCTGCCTTTCTCGTGCGGTCAGTCCGCCGCGCGGACGGTCGCCACCTGGTACAGGGCGACCGACGCGGCGATCCCGGCGTTCAGCGACTCCGTCGCCGCCGAGATGGGGATGGAGACGATCTGGTCGCAGGTCTCGGTCACCAGACGCGACAGGCCCTTGCCCTCGGAGCCGACGACGATCACGACCGGTCGATCCGCGAGCTGCAGCTCGGGCAGCGACACATCTCCATCGCCGTCGAGCCCCAGCACGAACACGCCCTGCTTCTTGAACTCCTTGAGCTGCGTGGTGAGGTTCGTCGCGAGGGCGACGGGGATGCGCGCGGCGGCACCCGCACTGGTCTTCCACGCCGCCGAGTTGACACCGGCGGAACGGCGCTGCGGCAGGATGATGCCGTGGCCGCCGAACGCCGCCGTCGAGCGGATGATCGCGCCGAGGTTGCGCGGGTCGGTCACGCCGTCGAGCGCCACGAACAGCGGCGTATCCCCGCGGTCGATGACCTGCTCGAGCAGATCCTGCGGGTGCGCGTACTCGTACGGCGGCACCTTCAGCGCGACGCCCTGGTGCACGCCGTCGAAACCCGCCATGCGGTCGAGCTCCTGGCGCGTGACCTCCAGCACCGGGATGTCGCGGTGAGTCGCGATCGACAGCATCTCCTTGACGCGATCGTCCATCTCGACACGCTGCGCGATGTACATCGCCGACGCCGGGATCTTGGCCCGCAGCGCCTCCAGCACCGAGTTGCGGCCCGTCACCGTCTCGGTGTCGGTGGTGTTGTCCTTGGCACGGGCCGTGCGGTTGGGGCTGCCACCCGACGGGCGCCCGCCGGGCTTGCCCTTACCGCCCGCCGCGGCGTAGCGCTCGGCCGCGGCCTTGCGCTTCCCGGCCGGGTGCCATGCGCGGTCCTCCGCCTTCGGGGTGGGACCGCGGCCCTCGAGCGCCTTGCGCCCGAGACCACCGGTGCCCTTCGTGGGGCCCTTCTTCTTGCCCTTGCTCGCGCCGGGGCGCCCTGGCTTAGTCATCGATGCTCCAATGAGTTCCGGCCGGAGTGTCCTCCAGCGTGATTCCTGCGGCAGCGATCGCATCACGGATGCGATCCGCCGCCGCCCAATCCTTGTCCGCCCGCGCCTGCGCACGCTGCGTGATCATCTCCTGCACCAGCGCGTCCAGTGCGGCCGCCCGGGCGTCGCCCGCGGCCGTGGCGTCGCTCGGTCGGAGACCGAGCACCGACGTCATCGCCGACACCGCGCGCGCCGCCTGCGCGGCCGCGTCGCGGTCTCCCGCGTCGAGCGCGGAGTTTCCCGCCCGCACGGTCTCATGCACGACCGCGAGCGCCTGGGGAACGCCGAGATCGTCGTCCATCGCAGCGGCGAAGGCCGACGGCAGGTCTTCGCGACTCTCGGCGGCGTCCACCTCCGCGACACGCGCCGCCCGCTCCAGGAAGGTACGGATACGACCGAGGGCCGCCTCCGCCTCCGCCCACGAGGACTCCGACAGGTCGAGGCTCGAGCGGTAGTGCGCGGCAGCGAGCGCATAGCGCACCACCAGCGGGTCGTGCGCGTCGAGCACGTCACGGGCGAGCGTGAAGTTGCCGAGCGACTTCGACATCTTCTGCCCGTCCACCGTCACCAGGCCGTTGTGCACCCAGTACCGCGCGAAGCCGTCCCCCGCTGCCGTCGACTGCGCGAGCTCGTTCTCATGGTGAGGGAAGCGGAGGTCGAGCCCGCCGCCGTGGATGTCGAACTCGTCGCCGAGGTAACGCTTCGACATCGCCGAGCACTCGATGTGCCATCCCGGTCGCCCGAGACCCCACGGCGAACGCCACGTGGCGTCGGCCGGCTCATCCGGCTTCGACGCCTTCCAGAGCGCGAAGTCCTGCGGATTGCGCTTGCCCCGGGGGTCCGCATCCTCCGCCGCCTCCATCGCGTCGACCGACTGATGCGTGAGCGCGCCGTACTGCGCCCACGACCGCACGTCGAAGTAGACGTCGCCGGAGCCGTCGGGCGCGGGATAGGCGTGCCCGCGGTCGATGAGGCGCGTGATCAGCTCCTGCATCTGCGGCACCGAGGCCGTGGCACGGGGCTCGTAGGTGGGCGGCAGGATGCCGATGCCCGCATACGCCGCGGTGAACTCCTGCTCCATCCGATACGCCAGCGCCCACCACGGCTCCTCCGGTGTGGCGTTCTGCAGCACCTTGTCGTCGATGTCGGTGACGTTGCGCACGAACGTGACGCGACCGTAGCGGTGCTCGAGCCACCGGCGCAGCAGGTCGAAGCTCAGCGCGGCCCTGACGTGACCGATGTGGGGTCCGGACTGTACCGTCGGTCCGCACACGTACATCGTGATGTTCTCGGAGTCGAGAGGCACGAAGTCGCGCAGCAGCTGTGCGCGGGTGTCGTAGAGGCGGAGGGTCACCGGTCAAGCCTACTCGGCGGGCGCGCGGCGCTCCTGATCGTGTCGCGGATGCGCTCGGCTCAGCGGTGCGGGCCGTCCACCGGCACCACGAGTGCGACGGCCGTGACCGCGATGCCTTCTCCGCGGCCGGAGAAGCCCAGGGCGTCGGTCGTCGTCGCAGTGACCGACACGGGAGCGCCCCCGAGCGCCGCGGACAGCGCGCGCTCCGCCTCGACACGGCGGGCGCTGAATCGCGGACGGTTGCCCTGGAACTGCACGGAGACGTTCCCGATCGAGAAGCCGGCTTCGGCGAGCAGCCGCCGCGTCGCCGACAGGAACACGTCGGCGTGCGCGCCCGCATACTCCGGATGCGCCGTGCCGAAGTGGGTGCCGATGTCACCCAGCCCCGCCGCGCCGAGCAGAGCGTCGACAATGGCGTGCGCGACCGCGTCGCCGTCGGAATGACCCGACAGCGGCTGTTCGCCCGGCCACTCCAGCCCGGCGAGCCACAGGTCGCCCTCGCCGCCGAACGCGTGCACGTCGGTTCCGATGCCCACGCGCGGTAGAGCGCCTGCGCCGCGGTCTCGCCGCGCACCCGTGCTCGGGGGCGCCGTCGCGAGGAGAGCCCTGGCACGCTCGAGGTCGTCGGGAGTGGTGATCTTGAACGATCGCTCCGAACCAGGGACGAGGCGGACCGTGTGACCGGCCGCGGCGAACAGCGCCGCGTCGTCCGTGTACTCCGCGCCCTCCTCGGCGGCACGCGCGTACGCCGCCTCGAGCGCGTCGCGCGGGAAGCCCTGCGGCGTCTGCGCCGCGGCGAGCTCGGAGCGGTCGACGGTGCCGGTCACGACGCCACCGTCCACCCGCTTGAGGGTGTCGACGACGGGAAGCACCGGAAGCGCGGCCGCCTGCGCCGTGACGGCCGCGGCGACCGCATCGATGACGGACGGTGGGGTGAGCGCCCGCGCCGCATCGTGGACGAGCACCGTCGTCACGTCTCCCCAGAGGGCCGCCAACCCCGCGGCGACGGATTCCTGTCGGGTGGCGCCTCCCGTGACCACGCGGCCGAGATCGGCGCGGTCGCCCGCGGCGGCGAGAAGCTCGGTCTGCGCATCGCCCTCGTGCCCGGCGGGCGCGACCACGATGACCTGCAGGGGCTGCGCCGCGAACACCCCGTCGAGGGCGTGGCGCAGGATCGTGCGGTTGTCGATGCCGACGAACGCCTTCGGGGCGCGCGCCTCCAGTCGGGTGCCGGAGCCGGCGGCGACGATGATGATCGCGGTGTGCGGGACGGGAACGATGCTCACGCCTTCACGTTACCGGCGGAGACGACGAAAGGCGGGTGCCGCAGCACCCGCCTTTCGTCGTGAAGAAGTCAGGAGGCGAGGACCTCGTCGAGCAGGGTGCCCGCCTTGTCCTCGTCGATCTTCTCTGCCAGCGCCAGCTCCGAGATGAGGATCTGACGAGCCTTCGCCAGCATCCGCTTCTCGCCGGCGGAAAGCCCGCGGTCCTGGTCGCGACGCCACAGGTCGCGCACGACCTCGCTCACCTTGATGACATCGCCGGAGGCGAGCTTCTCCAGGTTCGCCTTGTAGCGACGGGACCAGTTGGTGGGCTCCTCCGTGAAGGGAGCGCGCAGCACCTCGAACACGTGATCGAGGCCCTCCTTGCCGATCACGTCGCGGACGCCGACCAGGTCGACATTCTCGGCCGGGACCTCGATGATGAGATCGCCCTGCGTGACGTTGAGCTTCAGGTACTTCTTCGTCTCGCCCTTGATGACGCGTTCCTTGACCTCGATGATGGTCGCAGCGCCATGGTGCGGATAGACGACGGTCTCGCCAACCTCAAAAAGCATAAAAACATGTCCTTTCGGCAACCTCAAGGATACCACAGGGGATATGCGCTAAGGTTCGCGCTTCCTCGTCCACGCCCCGCTGACACATACCCATAGAATGGGTACGGATATCCCGCCGGACCTCAGGAGGACCCGTGAAATCGCGCCTTGTCGCGTCTGCCGCCATCAGCGCCCTCGTTCTGCTCGGCGCGACCGGGTGCACGTTCATCACGCCGCAGTCGACCAAGATCGAGTACGCGGCCTCCGACGGCGTGAACGTCTCCGACAAGGACGGCCCGATCGACGTGCGGAACGCCCTGGTCATCGCGAACGAAGACGGCTCCGTCGGCAACTTCGTCGGCGCGATCGTCAACCCGACGCAGGACCGCGCCACCCTCACCATCACCCTGGAGGGCGTCGACCCGTTCACGGTCACCGTCTCCGCCGGCCAGACCATCAGCCTCGGCTCCGACGAGGAGCCGCTGCGCATCGTCGGGCTCGACACGAAGCCCGGCGCCACGGTCGACATCCACTTCCAGTCCGGCGACTCGGCCGGCGTCACGACCGCGGTGCCCGTGCTCGACGGCACCCTCCCCTACTACTCGGACCTCGCCCCCGAGGGCGACTGACACCGCACGAACACACGAGGCCGGCACCCACGGGTGCCGGCCTCTTCGCGTCCCCGGTCGTCAGCCCTCGAAGCGGTAGCCCAGACCGCGCACGGTCACGAGCATCACGGGCTCGCTCGGGTTCTCCTCGATGCGGGACCGGATCCGCTTGATGTGCACGTCGAGCGTCTTCGTGTCACCGAAGTAGTCGCTCCCCCACACCCGGTCGATCAGCTGCCCCCGCGTGAGCACGCGCCCGGAGTTGCGCATCAGGACCTCGAGGAGCTCGAACTCCTTCAGCGGCATGTTGATCTGCTCCCCCGCGACCGACACCGTGTGGCGATCGATGTCGAGCGACACGCGTCCGCCCTCGAGCACCCTCTCGTCGAGCTCGCCCTCGGCCTGGACGACCCGACGCAGAACGGCCCGCATCCTGGCCAGCAGCTCCCGCGACGAGTACGGCTTGGTGATGTAGTCGTCGGCGCCCAGTTCGAGCCCCACCACGATGTCGACCTCGGAGTCCTTCGCGGTCAGCATGATGATCGGGATGGCCGACGTCGACCGGATCTGACGACACACCTCGGTGCCGGGCATCCCCGGCAGCATCAGGTCCAGCAGCACGATGTCGGCACCGCGCTCCCGGAACGCCGCCATCGCACCGGGACCGTCCTCGGCGATCTCCACCTCGTACCCCTCGCGGCGCAGCAGATACGCGAGGGGATCAGCGAGGTCGGGCTCGTCTTCGACGAGAAGGATGCGGGTCATGCGGTCTCTCCGTTTCGGACGCGCGAGCCGGCCGACCTGGCCGCTTTCCGCGCACGCTTCTTCTTGTTCTTCTTGTCACGATCGGCGTTCGCCGGCGCGGCGATCTGCGGAAGACGGATCGTGAAGGTGGAGCCACGGCCCGGCCGGGACCACAGGCGCACCTCGCCGCCGTGGCGCTGCGTGGCGTGCTTCACGATCGACAGTCCGAGCCCTGTGCCGCCGGTGCGGCGCGAGCGCGCCTCGTCCGCACGGTAGAAGCGCTCGAAGATCCGCTCCCTGTCGGCCTCCGCGATCCCGATGCCCTGATCGGACACGGCGATCTCGACCACGTCGTCGTCGGCCCGCACCCCCACACCTACGCGCGAGCCGCGCGGGGAGTACACGATCGCGTTGGCGATCAGGTTGCCCACCGCCTCGATGAGGATCTGCGCGTCGCCGCGCACCCACACGCCGCGGTCGCCCCCGCGGGCAAGCTCCACCCCCGCCGAATCGGCCTGCACGACGTGCGCCTCGATGGACGAGGCGATGACCTCATCGATCGAGACGGGTCCGACCTCCGTCAGGCCGTCCTCCGCCTGCAGGCGGGACAGGCTCATGATGCGGCCGGTGAGCTGTCCGAGTCGGTTGGCCTCCGCCGAGATGCGCGACGCGAAGACGCGCACCTGTGCGGGATCGTCGGCGGCGGACTCGATCGCCTCCGCGAGCAGGCTCACCGCCCCCACCGGGGTCTTGAGCTCATGACTCGTGTTCGCCACGAAGTCCCGACGCATCTGGTCCAGGCGCTCCTGCTCGGTGACATCCCGCACGATCAGCAGCACCAGGCGCGCCCCGATCGCACTCGCCCGTGCCGACACCAGGCGCGGATCGAGGCTGAGCCCTCCGCGAGTGATGCGCAGCGACTCCATCGCCGTGTCGCCCGACGCACGGACGCCGCGCACCAGCTGCCGCAGCTCCGGGTTCTCCAGCGTGGAACCGACCTCGATGCCGAACCGCGCCGCCGCCCGCGAGGTCGCGAGCACGAGTCCCGAGGCGTCGACGACGCAGGCCGCGTCGTCCATGCTGCCGAGCACATCCGTGATCCCCTGCGGGATCGACGTCGACGTCTCCTCCTCCGCTCGCGCCCTCGCCCGGTAGGCCCAGACGACCAGGAGCGACATCCCGACGCCGATCACCAGCCCGATGGCAAGGGAGGACAGCGCGAGCTGCGGCAGGGTCATGACTCCAGCGTAGAGCGCGTTCACCGCCCGTCCGGCGGGTTTCCGCGCCGTGACGGGGAGGCGAGACGTACTATTCACTCGCTGGGCACCGTTCGTTAACCTTCGGAGCAGACAATCGCTTCAGGCCTGCGCACAGGCCCGAACTCGTGCGGACGCCCCGCCGCCTCGCGCTGACGACTCAGCAGAGATCCGAACGAAAGGTTGCGCCCCCATGCGCGAAGTCTTCCACCAGTCCCTCGAGGACCTGCAGTCCCGCCTCGTCGAGATCGCCGACCTCGTCACCGTCTCGATCGACAAGGCGACGCGCGCGTTCGCCACCAGCGACGTCGCCCTGGCCGAGGAGGTCATCGCCGACGACGCGAAGATCGACGAGCTGGCCGTCGCGCTCGACGAGCAGGCCATCGAGATCCTCGCCCGCCAGCAGCCGGTCGCGCGCGACCTGCGCATCGTCGTCACCGCGCTGCGCGTGAGCGCCTCCCTGGAGCGCATGGGCGACATGTCCGAGCACATCGCACAGCTCGCCCGGCTGCGCTTCCCCGAGCGCGCCATCCCGAAGGGCCTCAAGGGCACCTTCGTGCGGATGGGCGAGCTCGACGTCGAGATCTCGCGCACGCTCGCCGAGCTGCTGCGCACCCAGGACCTGAAGTTCGCCGACCAGATCCGCAACGCCGACGACGACGTGGACGAGCTGCACGCCAGCGTGTTCGAGAAGGTGCTCAGCGACAACTGGAAGGGCGAGGCGGTCGCGACCGTCGACGCCACGCTGGCCAGCCGCTACCACGAGCGCTTCGCCGACCACGCGGTCGCCGTCGCGAAGAAGGTCGTGTACCTGGCGACGGGCGACTGGCACGTCGAGGAGGAGGACATCGCCCTCGCCGTGGAGCAGCAGGAGCTCGGACACGCCTGACGCGTCGCCCGTCGTACGCGAGAGACCCCCTGCGCCGATCGGCGGCAGGGGGTCTCTCGCGTCGGGGCGTGCGCGTTACTTCTTGCCCTGCGCGGCCACGGCGGCGGCACCGGCGGCGGCGGCCTCGGGGTCGAGGTAGCGGCCGGGGCCCGTGGGCGCGTTGTTCTCGTCGAGCTCGTAGACCAGCGGGATACCGGTGGGGATATTGAGTCCGGCGATGTCATCGTCGCTGATGCCCTCGAGGTGCTTCACGAGCCCGCGCAGCGAGTTCCCGTGCGCGGTGACCAGCACCGTCTTGCCTGCCTCGAGGTCGGGCACGATCGCGGTCTCCCAGTAGGGCAGCAGGCGGTCGATCACGAGCTTGAGCGACTCCGTGCGGGGCACCTCACCGTCGATGTGCGCGTACCGGGGGTCGTTCACCTGGCTGAACTCGCTCGCGTCGTCGAGCGGGGGCGGCGGCACGTCGAACGAACGGCGCCACAGCTGGAACTGCTCTGGACCGAACTCCTCCAGCGTCTGCGCCTTGTCCTTGCCCTGCAGCGCGCCGTAGTGCCGCTCGTTGAGTCGCCACGAGCGCGTGACCGGGATCCACAGCCGGTCGGCCGCGTCCAGCGCGATGTCGGCGGTCTGGATCGCTCGGCTCAGCAGCGAGGTGTGCAGCACGTCGGGGAGGATGCCGGACTCGGCGAGCAGCTCACCGCCGCGACGGGCCTCGCCCTTGCCCTGCTCGGTCAGGCGGACGTCCACCCAGCCGGTGAAGAGGTTCAGTTCGTTCCACTCGCTCTGCCCGTGGCGGAGCAGGATCAGGGTGCGCTTCGCAGTCATGCGGCCAGTTTATCCGCGGCCGTGGATCGGACTGCGCCGGGCACGGGAGAGGATGGACGCATGGCGTCATCTCCGCTCGGCCAGCCGACCCGTGGCACGACCGGGACCAACCGGCTGCGCCGCAACGACCGCTGGATCGCCGCGAGCACCGCGTTGCGTCGCGCGGAGGATCCGCTCGTGGTCGACCTCGGCTACGGCGCCAGCGGGGTCACGGCGCTCGAGCTCGCCGCGCGCCTGCGCCGGGTCCGTCCCGACGCGGAGGTGCTCGGCCTGGAGATCGATCCGGCGCGCGTCGCCACGGCCACGCGACAGCTCGCCGAGGTCCGGGCGGGTCGGACGGGGTTCCCTCCTGATCTGCGGGTGTCGTTCGCGCGTGGGGGCTTCGAGGTGCCGCTGCCGGGCGACCGCCGTGCCGCCGTGATCCGCGCCATGAACGTGCTCCGGCAGTACGACGAGGCCGAGGTCCCCGCGGCCTGGCGCACGATGGCGGCGCGCCTCGCCCCCGGCGGACTGCTCGTGGAGGGGACGTGCGACGAGATCGGCCGCATCGCCAGCTGGGTCGACGCGGACCGGGATGGATCGGCGCTGCGCCTCACGATCTCGCTGCGACTGGAGGGACTCGAGCGTCCGAGCATCGTGGCGGAGCGGCTGCCCAAGGCGCTGATCCATCGCAACGTCCCCGGCGAGCGCATCCACGCGCTGCTCACCGAGCTCGATCGGGAGTGGGACCGCGCGGCTCCCCTGTCGACCTTCGGCGCCACGCAACGGTTCCTCGCGGCCGTGTCCGCGCTGCGCGACCAGGGGTGGCCCGTGCAGGGCGGCCGCACGCGCTGGCGTCTCGGAGAGCTCACGCTGCCGTGGGACGCGGTCGCCCCGCGCCCGACCTGACGCCGGGACGCCCGCTCAGGCGGACGGCGAGGTGCGGCGCGGGTCCGGCGCGGTCGGGCGGCGCGACAGCCGCGTCAGGCGGGGCACCTCCGCCGTGGCGCCCGCGTCTGCGGGGACGATGACCTGCTGCGACGCCGCGATGTCGACGCCCTCGGAGCGCACGACCAGATCCCCGACCGGGGCCCGGCGCGACAGGATCGCGAGCGCGATGGGGCCCTCCTCGTGGTGTCGCGCGACCGAGGTGATGTGCCCCACCTCGTCGTCGCCCGCGAAGACCGGAGCGCCGGGCTCGGGGAGCACTGCGTCGCTGCCGTCGAGGTGCAGCGCGGCGAGCCGCCGAGGCGGATGACCGAGGTTGTGCACCTTCGACACGGTCTCCTGCCCGCGGTAGCAGCCCTTGTCGAGGTGCACCGCGCTGCGCAGCCAGTCGGACTCGTGCGGCAGCGACCGCTCATCGACCTCGGACGCCCACCGCGGTCGCCACGCGGCGATGCGCAGAGCCTCCGCGGCCAGCAGTCCGGCGACCTCGCCGTCGTCGAGGGTCGCGGCGAGCGCGGGCACGCTGCCGCTCGGGACGATGGCGATGCGCCAGGCCAGCTCGGCCCCGGGGTGCTCGGTGGTCGCGGCGTACTGATACCCGCCCGCGCCGACGCGCTGCCAGGGGTCCGCCCACACGAGGGCGCCGTCGACGGCGCGGATCCGCTCGGATGCGGCGCCCCCGTCGACGAAGCCCACCAGCGCCACGTCGTCGCGCACCTCGACCGTGGCCTGGGTGCGGAACTTCATGCGGGTGAGCCAGCCCGCCAGTGCCTCCGCGTCGGCCGCATCGACGATGAGCCAGGTCGCGGAGCCGTCGTCGACGACACCGGCGGCGTGCTCCACCCGCCCCTGGGGATCGAGCACCAGCAGCTCCGTGCTCTCGCCCGGCGCGAGTCGCCCGACGGCCTGCGACGTGATGGAGTCGAGCCAGCCGAGACGCTCGGGGCCCGCCACTTCGATGACGGCGCGGTCGTCCAGCGGGACCAGCGCCTCGCCCGCCGCCAGCCAGCGCTGCTCACGGAAGGGATCGCCGAAGTGCGCCACGCCCCCGTCGCCGAGGACGGCCCCGTTCCGCTCGTCGAACCCGCCCATGCCTGCTCGCCCCTCTCCGTTCACACCCGCGCGAGGCGGGCCGAGGCGTGCGCGCGCAGCGGTGTGCCGAGCGCGGCGATGTCCCAGGCCCACAGCAGGTGGCCGTCGACCAGACCGTACATGCGCGAGGCCGAGCCGTACTCCTTCGTCCCCGCTCCGCGCACGATCGCGTCGGACGCCAGGTCGACGCGCGGGCCGTTGATCTCGCCGAGGTAGAACTCGAGCATGCCGTCGGAGCGGGCGATCGAGACCTCGAGCGGGAACGCGCCGTTCGGTCCGCGGAGCTCCTCCACGTCGTCGACCGTGCGGACGACCGGCGCGACGGTCGGCGGCAGCAGCGCGGGGCCCGCATCGGATGCGGCAGCCGGGCGCGCCAGGCGCCAGAAGCCGGACTCGGCGGTCAGGGGAATCGACGCCGACTGGTCTTCGCCGGTGAAGGTGGCGGTCGCGGCGTAGTTGAGGAAGGGGCCACCGTCATGGCTGAAGCTGACGCGGTGGGTGAACTCGCCCTGCAGACGCTCCTCGCCGACCGGGTACTCGATCACGCCGGTGCCCTCCCAGACCCCGATCAGCCACGAGAGCGGAACGAGATCGGCGGGAAGGTCGGTCGGGAGCTCGATCACGATCTCGTCAGCGCTGACCGCGGAAGAGGTTGCGCAGCACCACGGCCGACACGAAGACGATCGCCAGGCTCGCGAGGCCCAGGAGGCCGATGAAGAAGATTTCGAGCGCCATGATGTCCATGGATCCACCATACCGCGCCGGATCGGCGTCAGGACGGGATGAGCGCCGCCAGCCCGAACCCGACCGAGATGACCCCCATCAGCAGCAGGGCGCCGGTGACGCTGCTCGCCACGCGGAAGATGAACCCCTGCGTGCGGCCGTACCAGAGCTGCACCGCGAAGGAGATCAGGACGACGGCACCGAACCCGACGAGCATCCAGGGGATGCGCCACTCCTCCGCAGCGAAGATGCCGATCAGGATCGTGCCGACGAAGGCCACCGCCCACACCACGATCACGCCGGTGAAGGCGTTGCGCGGAGCGAGGGCGGGTTCTGACATGTCTCCATTCTTGCGCATCCACGGCCGCTATCATGGCGGCACGGCGTCGAACCCCCCGCCGGTGAGGAGTGCGCGTGGCCCTGGTGCTGGTTCTGACCAACGCTCCCCTCTCGGAGCAGGTGCTTCCCGCGCTGGAGCTGCTCAGCCATCGCACCCGCCAGATCCCGGCCGAACCGGCGCAGCTCGTGAACGCTCCGGAGTACGACGTGGCGGTGGTCGACGGCCGCCACGACCTGGTCGGAGCGAAGTCGCTGTGCCGGCTGCTGCGCGCCACCGGCCAGCAGGCCCCGCTCCTCCTCGTCGTCACGGAGGGCGGCATGAGCGCGCTCTCCGGCGACTGGGGCATCGACGACGTGCTGCTCGCGACGGCCGGCCCCGCCGAGATCGACGCCCGCGTCCGGCTCGCCATCGCCCGCCGCGACGAGGTGTCCGAGCCCGCGCGCGTGCAGGCCTCCGGCGTCACGATCGACGAGCAGTCGTACTCGGCCAAGCTGCACGGCAAGCCCCTCGACCTCACCTACAAGGAGTTCCAGCTCCTGCACTTCCTGGCCACGCACCCGTCGCGAGTGTTCACGCGCGAGCAGCTGCTCAGCGAGGTATGGGGCTACGACTACTTCGGCGGCACCCGCACGGTCGACGTGCACGTGCGACGGCTCAGGGCGAAGCTCGGCGACCAGGAGCAGATCATCGGCACGGTCCGCAACGTCGGGTACCGCTTCAACGTGTACGACGACGAGAGCCTCGTCGGCACGGGGTGACCGGCGTTCACACGCCCGACACCTCCCGGTGCTTAGATGTACCCCATGATCGATCCCGCACTCGCCGACGCCGGCCTCGGTGACGCCGAAGACGACGACTTCGATGCCGTGGAGTCCCCGGACTCGCAACTGCCCGACCACCGGTACCTGGACCGCGAGCTGAGCTGGCTCGCGTTCAACCAGCGTGTGCTCGAGCTCGCCGAGGATCCGACGCTGCCCGAGCTGGAGCGCGCGAACTTCCTGGCGATCTTCGCGAGCAACCTCGACGAGTTCTTCATGGTGCGCGTCGCCGGCCTCAAGCGCCGCATCATGACCGGCCTCGCGGTGCCGACCAACATCGGCCGCTCCCCCGTCGACGCCCTGGCCGACATCTCGCGCGAAGCACACGCGCTGCAGCTGCGGCACGCGGCCGCGTGGACCAACCTGGTGCGTCCCGCCCTCGCCGACTCCGGCATCGAGATCACCGAGTGGTCCGACCTCACCGACGAGGAGCGCAGCGCGCTGTCCGACTACTTCGGCGCGCAGGTCTTCCCCGTGCTCATGCCGCTGGCGGTCGACCCCGCTCACCCGTTCCCCTACATCTCCGGGCTGTCGCTGAACCTCGCGATCCGCATCCGCAACGCCCGCACGGGCCGTCAGGAGTTCGCCCGTCTCAAGGTGCCGCCGATGCTGCCGCGCTTCGTCGAGGTGCCGTCCACCGGCGAGATCAAGCGCTTCCTGCGCCTGGAAGAGCTGATCGCCAACCACCTCGGTGACCTGTTCCCCGGGATGGAGGTGCTCGACCACCACGCGTTCCGCCTCACCCGCAACGAGGACGTGGAGATCGAGGAGGACGAGAGCGAGAACCTCATCCAGGCGCTGGAGGCGGAGCTGCTGCGCCGCCGGTTCGGCCCGCCCATCCGCCTCGAGATCACCGACGACATGGACGACGTCACGATGGACCTGCTCGTGCGCGAGCTCGACATCACCGATCTGGAGGTCTACCGCCTTCCCGGACCGCTCGACCTGCGGGGCCTGTTCGACCTGTCACGCATCGATCGTCCCGACCTGCGCTACCCGCCGCACCTGCCCACGACCGCGGTGGCGTTCCAGCCGGCGGGATCGAGCAACCGGGCCGACATCTTCAAGGCCATCCGCAAGTCCGACGTGCTCGTGCACCACCCCTACGAGTCGTTCACGACCAGCGTGCAGGCGTTCCTGGAGCAGGCGGCGCGAGACCCGCACGTGCTGGCGATCAAGCAGACGCTGTACCGCACCTCGGGCGACAGCCCCGTCGTGCAGGCACTCATCGACGCCGCCGAGGCCGGCAAGCAGGTGCTCGCCCTGGTCGAGGTGAAGGCACGGTTCGACGAGGCGAACAACATCGTGTGGGCACGCAAGCTGGAGAAGGCCGGCGTGCACGTGGTCTACGGGCTGGTCGGCCTCAAGACGCACTGCAAGCTCGCGCTCGTGATCCGCGAGGAGGACGGCCTGCTGCGGCACTACTCCCACGTCGGCACGGGCAACTACAACCCCAAGACCAGCCGCATCTACGAGGACTTCGGCCTGTTCACCGCCGACGCCCAGGTCGGCAAGGACCTGACCCGGCTGTTCAACGAGCTCAGCGGCTACGCGATCGAGAAGAAGTTCAAGCGCCTCCTGGTCGCACCGCTGCACCTGCGCAAGGGCCTCATCCGCCTGATCGACGCCGAGCGCCGCAACGCCGAGGCGGGCGTGCCCGCACACATCCGCATCAAGGTGAACTCGATGGTGGACGAGGAGATCATCGACGCCCTGTACCGCGCCAGCGCCGCAGGCGTGAAGGTCGACGTGTGGGTGCGGGGCATCTGCAGCCTGCGCACCGACCTCGAGGGCATCAGCGACAACATCACCGTCCGCAGCATCCTCGGCCGCTACCTGGAGCACTCGCGCATCTTCGCGTTCGAGAACGGCGGCGACCCGCAGGTCTACATCGGCAGCGCCGACATGATGCACCGCAACCTCGACCGTCGCGTCGAGGCGCTCGTGCGCGTGACCGACCCCGCGCACCTCAAGGAGCTCACGGCGTTCTTCGACCTCGCGATGGACGATGGCACGTCGTCGTGGCACCTCGGCGCCGACGGCGTCTGGGAGCGCCACGCCGTGAACGCGGACGGCAGGCCGCTGGTCGACCTGCAGGACAAGACCATGGGCATGATCCAGCGGCGCCGGCGGGCGCGGGCGGTCCGATGACGGCGCGGCAGCTCCAGCTCCCCGAGGACATCGCCCGCTCCAAGTGGGCGGACAAGGCCGTGTACGCCGCGGGTGCCGTGGTGTGGCGCCTGGTCGACGGCAAGCTGCGCATCCTGCTGATCCACCGCACGAAGTACCGCGACGTCACGCTCCCCAAGGGCAAGGTCGACCCCGGTGAGATGCTCGCGGAGACGGCCGTGCGCGAGGTGCACGAGGAGACGGGCATCCGCGTCGCCCTCGGCGTCCCCGTGGGGGTGAGCCGCTACCTGCTCGCCTCACGCAAGCAGAAGGTCGTGCACTACTGGGCGGCCGAGGCGACCGACGAGGCCATCCGGGCGTCGACGTTCGTGCCCAACCGGGAGATCGCCGCGCTCGAGTGGGTCAGCGTCAAGAAGGCCCGCGCCGCGCTCAGCTACCCGGTCGACCACGAGATCCTCGACGCGTTCGCGGCCCTCGTCGACGACGGCGTCCTGCGCACCTTCCCGGTGATCGCGCTCCGGCACGCGAAGGCCCTCCCCCGCTCGGAGTGGGACGGCGCGGACTCCGCGCGGCCGCTCACCGAACGCGGCCGACGCCAGGCCAAGGCGATCGTGGGTCCGCTCCGCGCGTTCGGCGTGCGCAAGCTCATCACGAGCGATGCGGTGCGCTGCGTGCAGACGGTCGCCCCGCTGGCGAAGGCCCTGGACCGCAAGCCGGTGAAGACGGAGAAGATCAGCCAGGACGCGTGGGAGGACGGCACCGCAGACCTCCGCTCGGTCGTCGGACGCCGCATCCGCTCCGGCAAGCCCGCCGTGCTGTGCAGCCACGGCCCCGTGCTGCCCGCCCTGCTCGCCGAGATCGCCCTCGCCACCGGCACCGTGCGCGGCTCGTACGTGACCAGCGCCGCCGATCTGGAGACCGGCGCGTTCTCCGTCGTGCACGTGTCCGCCACGAATCCCGGCTCCGGGATCATCTCGATCGAGACGCACGCGCCGAAGGTCTGACACGTCGGCGGACCCGCGAACGAGGGCGCTCGAGCCCGCGCGGCGCCTGGGATCGCCCCCAGAGCGTCTCCGGTCGTTCACCTGCCGTTCACCTGCGAGGGAGAGTCTCGTTAACCGTCGCCCCTAGCGTCACTGTGTGCCCTGCACCGGGCCCCAACCCTCCACGATCGAAGGATCCACAGTGAAGATCTCCCGAATCGCACGAATCGGCGCCATCGGCGCCGTCGCCGCTCTCGCACTCGCCGGCTGTGCCGCGAACGAAGGCGGCACCGGCGGCTCCACCGACGAGCCCAGCGAGTCCACGCTCTCCGGCACGATCGACGCGACCGGCGCGTCCTCCCAGACCGCAGCCCAGGAGGCCTGGGTCGCCGCGTTCCAGACCGCCAACCCCGACGTGACCGTCAACTACGAGCCCACCGGCTCCGGCACGGGCCGCGAGAACTTCCTCGAGGGCGGCAGCAACTTCATCGGCTCCGACCGCGCATTCAACGACGAGGAGATCGCCGCCGGCGGCTTCGGCGCCTGCACGACCGACGACATCGTCGAGGTCCCGCTCTACATCTCGCCCGTCGCGGTCGCGTTCAACCTCGAGGGCATCGACACCCTGAACCTCGACGCCGCGACCATCGCGGGCATCTTCGCCGGCACCATCACCAACTGGAACGACGCCGCGATCGCCGCTCTCAACGAGGGCGTCGAGCTGCCCGACCTGGCGATCTCGCCCGTGCACCGCTCCGACCCGTCCGGCACGCAGGAGACCTTCGCGAAGTACCTCAGCGCGACCGCTCCCGACGTGTGGACCTACGAGGTCTCGGACGAGTGGCCGATCCAGGGCGGCGAGGCCGCTCAGGGCACCTCGGGCGTGAAGCAGGCCATCACCGCCGGCAACGGCGCCATCGGCTTCCTCGACGCCTCGCAGGCGGACGGCCTCGGCCAGGTCGCCGTGGGCGTCGGCGAGGAGTTCGTGCCCTACTCGGCCGAGGCCGCAGCGAAGCTCGTCGAGGCCTCGCCGCTCGCCGAGGGCCGCGGCGAGGGCGACCTCGTCTTCGACGTCGACCCGGCCTCCGCCGCGGACGGCGCCTACCCGATCGCCCTGGTCAGCTACCTCATCGGCTGCGAGCAGTACGAGGACAGCAACGTCGCGGAGCTCGTGAAGGCCTACTTCACGTACATCGCGAGCGCCGAGGGCCAGGACGCCGCCGCGGAGAACGCCGGCAGCGCCCCGATCTCGGACGGCCTGCGCGAGCAGGTCCAGGCCGCGATCGACCTGATCCAGGTCGGCTGATCCCGCCGATCCGCTGACACGGTGCCCCCGCGTCCCGACACGGACGCGGGGGCTCCGCCGGGTCAGCACCCGATCCATCTCCACCCGGCCCGAAACAGGGAGATCATGAGCACGACCGCGCAGGAGCCCACCACGGCACCGGCACCGACCCCGGCGCCGCCCGCACCGATCAAGGCCAAGCAGCGACTCGGCGACCGGGTGTTCTCCGGCACCGCACTCGGAGCGGGGATCATCATCCTCGTCGTGCTCGCCCTCGTCGCCGCGTTCCTCATCATCCAGAGCCTTCCGGCCTTCCAGCTCGACACCACCGACAACCACATCCTGCGCGGCGAATCCTTCTGGGCCTATGTCTGGCCGCTCGTCTTCGGCACGCTGTGGGCTTCGTTCATCGCCCTGATCATCGCGGCCCCCATCGCCATCGGTATCGCGCTGTTCATCTCGCACTACGCGCACCGCCGACTCGCGGCCGTGCTCGGCTACATCATCGACCTGCTCGCGGCCGTGCCGTCCGTGGTGTTCGGCCTGTGGGGCGGACTCGTGCTCGCCCCGCTGCTCCAGCCGATCTACGTCTGGCTGAACGACAACGCCTCCTGGGTGCCCTTCTTCGGCGGTCAGGTTTCCGCGACGGGCAAGACCATCCTCACCGCGGCCCTCGTCCTCGCCGTGATGTGCATCCCGATCATGACCGCCATCTGCCGCGAGGTCTTCCTGCAGACGCCGAAGCTGCACGAGGAGGCCGCCCTGGCCCTCGGCGCCACCCGCTGGGAGATGGTGCGCATGGCCGTGCTGCCCTTCGCCCGCGGCGGCATGGTCTCCGCCGCGATGCTCGCGCTCGGGCGGGCCCTGGGCGAGACCATGGCCGTGACCATGGTGCTCTCCCCCTCGGCGGTCGTGAGCTTCCTGGTGCTCACCGCCACGAACCCCACGCCGATCCCCGCGAACATCGCCCTCGCCTTCCCCGAGGCGCACGGCACGGGCGTCAACACGCTCATCGCGACCGGCCTCATCCTCTTCGTCGTGACCTTCGCGGTCAACGCCGTGGCGCGCTGGATCGTCGCCCGCCGCGCCGAGTTCTCTGGAGCGAACTGACATGACCGTCCTCACCAGCGCTCCCACGACGCCGCGCGCCTCCCTCACCTCCGGCCGCCTCCCGAAGTGGGCGCCGTGGGCTCTGCTCGGCGTCTCGTTCGCGGTCTCCGCGGCCGTGTTCGGCGTCGCCGCCGCGGGGTCGGACACGCCCCTCGCCGACTTCAACATCGCGGGCACCGTGATCGTCGGCATCCTGCTCTACATGGTGATCATCACGGTGATCTCGTCGATCGCCGAGAGCCGCCGCAAGGCCGTGGACCGGCTCATGACGGCCCTCGTCGCCACCGCCTTCCTGATCGCGCTGCTGCCGCTCGTGTCGCTGCTGTGGACCGTGGTGGCGAACGGCATCGAACGCTTCGACGCCGAGTTCTTCAGCTACTCCATGCGCAACGTGGTCGGCGACGGCGGCGGCATCGTGCACGCCATCTGGGGCACCGTGCTGATCACCCTGACGGCCACGATCATCTCGGTCCCGATCGGGCTCATGACCTCGATCTACCTGGTCGAGTACGGGCGCGGGAAGATCGCGAAGGCCATCACGTTCTTCGTCGACGTGATGACGGGCATCCCGTCGATCGTCGCCGGTCTGTTCATCTACGCCGTGTTCGCGCTGCTGCTGCGACCGGGCATCTCGATGGGCTTCATGGGTGCGCTCGCCCTCGCCGTGCTGATGACCCCGGTCGTCGTCCGCGGCAGCGAGGAACTGCTGCGCATCGTCCCGAACGAACTGCGCGAGGCCTCCTACGCGCTGGGCGTACCGAAGTGGCTGACGATCCTCAAGGTCGTGCTGCCCACCTCCATCGCCGGCATCATGACCTCGGTCATGCTCGCGATCTCCCGCGTGATCGGTGAGACCGCCCCGCTGCTGCTGACCGCCGGCTTCACGCAGAGCCTCAACACGAACATCTTCGACGGTCAGATGATGACCCTGCCGGTGTTCGCCTACAACCAGTACATGAACCAGGGCACCAACCCCGACGCCGCGGTCGCGCGCGCCTGGGCCGCCGCCCTCACCCTCATCCTCATCGTCATGGTGCTGAACCTCCTCGCGCGTCTGATCGCGAAGTGGTTCGCCCCGAAACTCTCCGGCCGCTGAGCCCGAACCTCAGAACAGGAAACCCCGTGTCCAAGAGCATCGAAGTCAACGACCTCAACGTCTACTACGGCAACTTCCTCGCCGTCGAAGGCGTCTCCCTCGACATCCAGCCGCGCAGCGTGACGGCGTTCATCGGCCCCTCCGGCTGTGGCAAGTCCACCTTCCTGCGCACACTCAACCGCATGCACGAGGTCATCCCCGGCGCCCGCGTCGAGGGGGAGGTGCTGCTCGACGGCAAGGACCTGTACGGCGCCGGCGTCGACCCGGTGCTCGTGCGCCGCCAGGTGGGCATGGTGTTCCAGCGCCCCAACCCGTTCCCCACGATGTCGATCAAGGAGAACGTGCTCGCGGGCGTCAAGCTCAACAACAGCCGCATGTCCAAGAGCGACCAGGACGACCTGGTCGAGAAGTCGCTCACCGGCGCGAACCTCTGGAACGAGGTCAAGGACCGGCTCGACCGCCCCGGCTCCGGCCTCTCCGGCGGTCAGCAGCAGCGTCTGTGCATCGCCCGCGCGATCGCGGTGTCGCCCGAGGTGCTGCTGATGGACGAGCCGTGCTCGGCGCTCGACCCCATCTCGACGTACGCGATCGAGGAGCTGATCGGCGAACTCAAGAACGAGTTCACGATCGTGATCGTGACCCACAACATGCAGCAGGCGAGCCGTGTCTCGGACAAGACGGCGTTCTTCAACATCGCCGGCACCGGAAAGCCCGGCAAGCTCATCGAGTACGACGACACGACGTCGATCTTCACCACGCCGTCGGTGCAGGCGACGGAGGACTACGTCTCCGGCCGCTTCGGCTGAACCGCCGGTACGACAAGGGCCCGGGTGCGACGGCACCCGGGCCCTTCCGCGTCTGCGGCCTCAGTCGCGCGGCGAGAGCAGGTACGCGTTGAGCTCGTCCGTGAGCGCGGCATCCACCGGCAGCGGCACACCGTCGACCGCGGTGATGGCCGCCGCGAGACGCACGCTCGACACCAGCCACGCCGCATCGGCCCGGGTGAGGTCGCCCGCGGGGATGCGGTCGTAGCCGACCTCGAACCCGCGCGCGCTGAGGTGGTCGTACACGCTGAGCTGTGTGGTGCCGTGCAGGATCCCGCCGTTCGGCGCCGGGGTCGTGAACCGGTCGCCGAAGCGCAGGAGGAGCGAGGCCGTCGGCGCCTCCAGCACGAAGCCGTCGCTCGAGAGGAACACCGCGTCGTCGGCCCCGCGCCGCTTGGCCTCGCGCAGCGCCGCCATGTTCACCGCGTACGACAGGGTCTTGGCGCCCAGCAGCAGCCACGGCGCCCGCTCGGCGGCACCGAGGTCGTACCCGCGGTCGAGCGTGACCACCTTCACGCCGTCGCGGCGCACGGCGGAGAAGTCCGCGGCGGGAGCGGCCGTGACCCAGGCGGTGGGTGTGGGTCCGTGCTCCACGCCGCGACTGAGGATCAGCTTGATGACCGACTCCCCCGCGCCGAGCTGCGCCGCGGCCCGCTGCACCGCCTGCCGCCACTGCTCGAGGTTCGGCTCGGGGAGGTCGCACAGTCGCGCGGAGTGTGCCATTCGCTCCAGGTGCGGCACGACCTCCTGCGCATGACCGTCGACCACGCCGATCGACTCGAACACGCCGTCCCCCCGCTGGGTGCTCAACTCGCCGACGCTCAGGGCCGGAGCCGTGGCGTCGACCTGCGTGAACGTGCCGGTGTAGTCGTCGCGCTGCTCGTCGGCGGCGACGGGGTCGAGCATGAGGGCGAAGCGTCGGGTCATGCCACGAGCCTAGAACGCCGGGAATACCTGTCGCGCGCTCGCGTTACACTGGAGTGGCCGGGCCGCATAACCCCGGGCTCCAATTTTCGCCGCTGCGAGCGGCCTTCCGCCGAGAGGCGTTCTTGCGGCCCGGTCTTTCTCTGTCCGGGCGCCGGCCGCGGCGCTGTCAGGCCAGCGCGCCCATGCGCCACAGCGCGGCCGAGGCCGAGAGGTCCTGCGCGTACGTGCTCAACCGCAGCGCCCGCGTGGTCAGCTCGCTCGCGCGCTCCGGCTCCGTCCCCTCGTAGTCGTCCGCGGTGTGCGTCGCGCCGGAGGCCTGCACGCGGCAGAACGCCGCCGCCCGGTCGAGCGCCACCGCGAAGTCGCCCCGGAAGGCACCGCGGAGGATCGTGTCGATCAGCGCGACCAGCTCGTCCGGGCTCGCCGGCACCGGGGCACCCGCCACCACGGCGTCGGCGGAGGAAAGCTCGACGCGACCGCGGTCGTACAGGAGCGCGGCGGTGCGCGGGTCGCCGTGGATCGCGAGCTGCAGCACGTACAGGCGCCACAGCGAGCCCGGCAGCGTGCGCGACGGCGCGGTGGACCACAGCTCGGCGATCTCGTCGATGCCGTGCTCCCGCGTGAACGCGATCAGCCGTTCCACGCTCGCGCCGGTCTCGTCCTCGCGCACGCGCGTCAGCAGCGCGGAGGCCGTGGCGTGCGCGACCCTGCTCTCCTCCGCGGGGTCGCTCGACCCCACGATGTTGTCGAACGCGTGGGAGGGGCGGCGCACGGGCCGGTGGTGCTGCTCGGGCATCCCTCCAGGGTACGCCCGCCGCCGCGACTCAGGCCGTGGGGATGACGATGACCGGATCCGTGGTGGGCTGCCCGGACGGCGAGCCGCCCTCCTGCTCCACGGTCACCGCGATCGCGTCACCCGCCCGCATCTCGCCCTCGAGCAGCGCGGTCGCCGCACCGTCCTCCGGGTCGAACACACCGGCCGCGATCGGCTCCTCGCCGCGCACGAACCACAGCTCGTACGTCTTGCCGGCGTCGGTCTCGGGCAGACCGTCCGTCACGAGCACGGCCTTGCCGACCGAGCCCGACCAGTGGGCGGTGGCCGTGGCCCCGCCGTCGAGCTCGACCGTGGCCTGCTGCGCATCGCCCGCGGCCTCGATCTCCTGCAGCGCCACGACGCTGGCGGGACGGGTGAGCTGTGCATTGAGCGCCACCGCTCCGATGCCGACGCCGACCAGCAGCGCCAGGCACGCGGCGAGCGCGAAGGCCAGGCGGGTCCAGCGGCGCGGCCTGCGGACGGCGGGCTCCTCGGGGCCACCGGCGGACGCGACCCCGGGGGCGCTCCCCGCGGTGTCGTGCGCGTCGGTGTCGTGTGGGTCGGTGTCGCCCTGCGGCGTCCGGGCGATCTGGGCGAGCAGAGCCGCACGAACGCCGGGCGGCGGGGCGACCGGCGTCACGCCCTCACCCAGCAGCGCGACGCTGTCCGCGTCGACGTCTGCCACGGCCGCCCACTCCGGATGCTCCACGAGTGCCCGGCGGTACCGGTTCTCGTCGTCGGCGGACAGCGCGTGGAGCGCGGCACCCGCCGCGAGTTCCGCGAAGTCCTTCTCGTTCATGCCGTCACCCCCATCGCCGTGCGGAGACGGGTCAGCCCGTCTCTCATCCGTGTCTTGATCGTCCCCAGCGGCGCCCCCACGAGCGCCGAAATCTCGTTCTGACTGTAACCGCCGTAGTAGGCCAGGACGAGCGCCTCCCGCTGCGCGTCAGGAAGCCCTGACAGCGCCGCGACGACCCGCTCCCCCTCGATGCCCAGCTCCACCCGCTCCGCGACACTGTCGTGCGCGACACCGAGGTCTTTGAAGCCGGCTCGCACATCGCGGTCGGCGCTCGACTGCGATGCCCGCACCCGGTCGACGGCCCGTCGATGGGCGATGGTCATCACCCAGGTTCGTCCCTGTCCTCTGTTCGGAGCGAACCGCGAAGCGGATTGCCAGATCTCCAGGAACACCTCCTGGAGCACCTCCTCGCTCTGCGCGCGGTTGACCAGCACGCGGAGGATGAGGCCGAAGACCCGCGGGGACAGGGAGTCGTACAGCTCGGCGAAGGCAGCCTGATCACCGGACGCGACGCGGACGAGGAGGTCGGCGACGGCATCCTTCGGCGCTGCCCCGTCCTCCGGGACGTCCATCCCGTCGATGACCATCTCCATAAGCATGCCGTATCTCCTCCCCGTTCCCGCGCAGACGTCACCCGAATGTGAAGGAATAGACCTCGACACCGGCCGGGACCTCGAGCGTGAGCGTTCCCTTCGCGATGTCGCCCTGCTCGACCAGGCCGTACGAGCGAGGCGTCCCGTCGATCGCGATGGTCTGCTCCTCACCGTCCTGATCGCGCACCACGACCTCACCCGAGCCCGCCACGACCATCCGCACCTCGCCCGCGCGATACTCCAGGCGGATGCGTCCGTCGTCGCTCGTCGGGGTCACGTACTGCGTCTCGACCGTCCAGTCGCCATCCAGCGCGAAGCTGTCGTCGGGCTGGTCCTTCGGGAACGAGAAGCTGCCCTCACCGCGGCGGTACTCGTCCCCGCCGCCGTAGTTCACGTCCTTCGACGAGCCGAGGAAGGTCTCCCGTGTCGTCGAGCCGAGCTCCGGCGTCTCGTCCTTCACGTCCGTCGCCGGCGGCAGCTGCACGTCCGGATCCGCGTCCTGCAGCAGCTCCCGGATCATCGACTCGGTCGCCGCGTAGTTGCCCTCGCCGAAGGAGATGTGGCGCACGGTGCCGTCCGCGTCGATCAGGTAGTGCGCCGGCCAGTAACGATTGCGGTAGTTCGTCCAGGTCGACAGGGTGTTGTCGAGCGCGACGGGATACGCGATGCCGAAGTCGCGCACGCCCGCGGCGACGTTGCCCGGATCCTTCTCGAACGCATACTCCGGCGAGTGGATCCCGATGACCTGCAGTCCGGCGTCGCGGTACGCCTCGTCCCAGGCCACCACGTGCGGGATCGACCGCTGGCAGTTGATGCACGAGTACGCCCAGAAGTCGATCAGCACGACCTGCCCCCGCAGGTCCTTCAGGTCGATCGCCTCGCCGTCGGGCGTGTTCAGCCACTGCTGGATGCCCTTGATCGACGGGGCAGTGCCGCAGGACTCGAGCTCGGTCGCACCGTTCGTGCACTGGTCGAGGTCCTTGTTCTCGTCGTTGACCAGGCCACCGAGGTCCAGCGCGTCCTGCACCTGCTCGGAGTCGGCGATCTGCTCCTGCAGCGGAGCCGTGTAGTCGGGAAGGAGCCGCTGCAGCGCCTGCGGCACGTTGAACACGAGCCCCACGGCGAGTGCGATCATGGCGATGCCGGCGGCGATGCGCAGTGCGCGCTCCTTCGACCGGAAGGCGCGGATGCGCTCCACCACGCTGCGACCCGCGAGCGCGAACACCAGCAGCGGGACGGCCACGCCGATCGCGAACGACACCGTGAGGAGCACCGTGCCCACGCCGATCTGGCCGGTCGAGCCCGCCACGATGATCGCCGCGAGGACCGGTCCGGCGCACGGCACGAACACCGCGCCGAGGGCCAGTCCGACACCGAAGCCGTTGCCCCGGTTCTTCACCTCGCGCTGCCCGAAGCGCTGGAACGGCCGCTCCAGGAGGTGCTGGAACCGCGGCACGATCAGGCCGACGCCGATCACGACCAGCACCGCGATGCCCACCCAGCGGATGATGTCCTGCGGCAGGTTCAGCAGACCCAGGATCAGCGAACCCACGAGCGTCACCAGCGTGAAGCTGAGCACGAGGCCCGCGATCACGAAGTACGGGCGGCTTCGCCGGGCGGGCACCGCCTCTCCGTCGTAGGCCGCCGACTGCGCGCCGCCGGTGAGGAAGATCACCGGGAGCACGGGCAGGATGCACGGCGAGATGCCGGTGATGAGCCCGCCGAGCAGGCCGATGATGATCAGGTCCATGAGGTCCTCGCTTCTGTCAGGCTCTGTTCGCTCCGGGCCGCCCAATGGATTGGATCGGACCCCGCGAGGGAGGATTCGCGAACTTTTTCCGAATTCGTCCCATCCGATCCCGAGACGGTTCCGAACACCGGTCAACGCCACGGAGAGGCCGTGGCCGGAGTTTCGAAGGAGCTCGACATGTTCAGCACCAAGAAGAAGGTCACCGCAGCAGTCACCCTGGGTCTGGCGAGCGCATTCCTGCTCTCCGCGTGTTCCATGGGCAGCGGCAGCACGACGGAGGAGTCGTCGGAGCCGAAGGCCCCCGAGACGTCGGAGTCGACGCCGATGGAGATGGACCCCGCCGCGAACCTCGTGGGCCCGGGCTGCGCGGCCTACGCCGAAGAGGTCCCGGACGGCGCCGGTTCCATCCAGGGCATGTCGCAGGACCCGGTCGCGGTCGCCGCGTCGAACAACCCGATGCTGACCACGCTGGTGGCCGCGGTGAGCGGCCAGCTCAACCCCGACGTGAACCTGGTCGACACGCTCAACGGTGACGAGTTCACCGTGTTCGCGCCGGTCGACGACGCGTTCGCGAAGATCGACCCCGCCACGATCGAGGCCCTGAAGACCGACAGCGCGACGCTGACGTCGATCCTCACCTACCACGTGGTGCCCGGCCAGATCGAGCCGGCCGACATCGCCGGCATGCACACGACCGTGCAGGGCGCGGACCTCGAGGTGACCGGCAGCGGTGACCAGTGGATGGTCAACGACGCCAACGTCATCTGCGGCGGCGTGCAGACCGCGAACGCGACCGTGTACCTGATCGACTCGGTCCTGATGCCCCCGGCGCAGTAAGCGCGGGGAGGTGCCGGGCGACCCGACCGGCACACGGCCTTCTCTGATCGGGAGGAGTCAGGGAAGGTGAAAGGGCCGTCGGCGAGCTGTGCGCCGACGGCCCTTCGTCGTGCGCCCTAGACTGGGAGCACGGGCCTCTAGCTCAGTTGGCAGAGCATCGGACTTTTAATCCGCGGGTCGTGGGTTCGAGCCCCACGGGGCCCACCGTCATTCCTCCGTCGCCACCCCTGCGGGTGCGTGCGGCGACACGACCGTGGCCGGGTCGATGCGGCGTGCACCGGGGTGGTCGGCACCCCCTGCTCATCCCCCCGCCAGCGCGACCTCGCGTGAGCCCGCCCTCGTATCATCCGCGCGGCCGCCTGGCCACCCCCTGTCCGCGCTCCTGGCCCCCGAGAGAGGGTGATGGTGCGCCCGGATCCGGGCGACTCCCCAGCGAAAGGACAGACGATGACTCTCAGCGGAAACCGCGTGGCGTTCCTGGCGACCGACGGCTTCGAGGACAGCGAGCTGACCAGCCCGTGGGAGGCCGTGACCGCGGAGGGCGCGAGCGCGACCATGATCGCCCCCGACGGCGCCGCCATCACCGGCAAGAACGGTCACGAGCAGGCGGTCGACCTGGCCGCGGCCGATGCCTCCGCCGACCAGTTCGACGCGCTCGTCCTCCCGGGCGGCGTGGTGAACGCCGACCACCTGCGCATGGACGAGGCGTCCATCGCACTCGCCCGCTCCTTCTTCGAGCAGCACAAGCCGGTCGGGGTGATCTGCCACGGCGCCTGGATCCTGATCGAGGCGGGCGTGGTCGACGGCCGCACCCTCACGAGCTACCCCAGCCTGAAGACCGACCTGCGCAACGCGGGCGCGAGCTGGGTGGACGAGGAGGTCGTGGTCGACGAGGGCCTCGTCTCCAGCCGCACCCCCGACGACCTCCCCGCCTTCAACGCGAAGCTGGTCGAGGAGATCGGCGAGGGCAAGCACGCGGGACAGACCGCCTGACCCTCACCCGACGCGCGCCCGATGGCGCCGCACGGCCGCCCGGTTCGCGCACCTCACGGAGCAGAACCGCTGGCGGCCGTTGCGCGTCACATCGGCGACCACGTTGCGGCAGGGTGCGGCCTCGCAGCGTCCGAGCCGGTTCATGCCGCGCGTGACCAGGTGCAGCGCGGTGCCGAGGTTGATGGTCGCGCGCAGCACGAACGGCAGGGACCGCACGTCGTCGCGGTAGTGCAGGTGCCACCCCTCGTCGTCGTGGTCGACGAGTCGCGGATAGGCGCCGGCGGCGGCGAGCTGCGCGTTCAGCAGGGCGGCGCGCTCGTCGGGGTCGGGCGCATCGACGATGGAGAGCCAGTCGTCGATCACCGCCCGCACCGCGGCGTGGTCGCCGTCGGCGGGCGGGAAGGTCTGCGTCATCCCGAGGGCGAGCGTGCGCTCCTCGATGCCCTGCCGGTCGGCCGGCCAGTCGTTGGCCAGCGACGCGGCCAGCAGCACGGCATACTCGCCGTAAGGGTTGAGATGCATAAGACCATTACATCACGCTGGTCCCATGACCGCCGCCGACACCCTCCCCGTCCCCCTCGTCCCGCCCGTCGACCGTCACGAGCACGCCTGGCTCGTGGAGTCGCGGCACCCCACCAGCGAGGGCGTCGTGCTCTACGTGCGCTGCCTCGACTGCGGCACGCGCCGGGTCGACGTCGCCGCGCATCCGCACCTCCCGCCGCGCGCGCTCAGCCGCCCCCTCGCCGCAGCTCCCGACGGCTCCGACGCAGCCGACGCCGACCAGCGATGAGGCCCCCTCGCCCCGCCCCGCTCAGGCCGTGAGGTCGATGAGCTTCTGCGTGGTGCGCAGGTTGCGGGCGGTTCCGGCCACCCCCAGGGCACGGTTGAGCACGCTCGTGGTGAGCTTCGTGGAGTGCACGCCGCCCTCGGCGTAATCGATCCACAGGTCCTGACCCACCAGCGCGATCCGCTCCCCTGGCACGAGTCGCTGCTCGAGCGCCGCGACCGCACCCGGCGCGGGCGGCCCCTCCAGGAACATCGCGTGCACGTACCTCGCCTCGCCGTCGGGGAACGGCTGCGCGGCCGCCGTCGCCACGAGCTCCGCGTGCGTGCGGTGGATGACGGGCGTGTCGACGCCGAACTCCTCCGCGATCAGGCGGCGCACCGTCGCGCGGGCCGCCTCGGGGTCGTCGGGCGTCGCGCAGAGGATGTTGCCGCTGGCGATGTAGGTCGACACGGCGGCGAGCTCCGTCCGCTCCTCCAGCACCTCGCGCAGTCGCGCCATCGGCACGCTGTTGCGCCCGCTCACGTTGACCGCGCGCAGCAGCAGGACGCTGCGACTCACGCGTCGCCGCTCTCGGCCAGCACCGCGCCGGCGTGCACGAGCTCGGCCAGCGCAGCCTCGCTCGAGGGCGCGGCCACCCCGGCGATCAGGTCGGTGAGGACGCGGACCCGCACGCCGTGCGCGATGGCATCCAGCGCGGAGGCGCGCACGCAGTGGTCCGTCGCGATGCCGACGACATCGGCCGACACGACTCCGGCGGCCGAGAGCACGGCCCCGGCGGTGTCGCCGTCGTCGGTGATTCCCTCGAACAGCGAATACGCGGGCACACCCTGCCCCTTGCGGACGTGGTGGGTGACCGCGGTCGTGTCGAGCAGCGGGTCGTAGTCCGCGCCCGCCGTGCCCGCGACGCAATGGGCCGGCCACGTGTCGACGAAGTCGGGCGAGCCGGAGAAGTGTCCGCCGTTGTCGCCGTCCGCATCGTGCCAGTCGCGGGAGGCGAGGATCACGTCGTAGTCGGCCGCGTGCACGGTGAGAAAGGCGGAGACGGCCTCGGCGACCGCGTCTCCCCCCTCCACCGCGAGCGCCCCGCCCTCCGTGAAGTCGTTCTGGACGTCGACGATGAGGAGTGCTCTGCTCATGCCTCGAGGGTACGCCGTGCGGGCGCCGTCGACCGGGCAGCGCTTGACCCTGTCATCGTGACAAGGTGTGGAATGGACGGCGGAGGCAACCATGACCGAACAGCATCCCCTCGACCCGGCGTCGCGACTGCGCGCTGCCCTGCAGTCGACCGCGTCCTCGGCGCGCCTGCAGGCCGCTCTCACGGCCGGCACCATGCCGAACCCCTGCTACATCGACGTGCTCGTCGAGCAGAGCGCGGTGGAGCCCGACTTCTTCGTGCGCGACATGCTCACGTGGGCACTCACCCGACACGACGCTGAGCCGACCGTGGACCGTCTCCTGCCGGAGCTGCGGTCACCCGTGGCGCAGGCCAGGAGCCAGGCCCTGCACACGCTGTCGAAGATCGGCGACCGTCGCGCCTGGCCCGCGGTGTCGACCGAGCTGCTGCGCGACGACGACCCCGAGGTCGCACGCGCGGCGTGGCGCGCCGCGGCGGGGCTCGTGCCGGACGAGGAGCGGCCGGCGCTCGCGCGGGAGCTGGCGACCCAGCTCGGGCGCGGCGACCGGGAGCTGCAGCGCAGCCTCAGTCGGGCCATCGCGATGCTCGACGACGCCGGGACCGCCGTGGCCGCCGCTGCCGCACACGACGCCGACCCCGCCGTGCGCGCGCATGCCCTGGCGACCGCGCGGCTGATCGACGACCCCGACGACGACTTCGGCGCGGCGATCCGAGAGGCGCAGCGGATCGTGGCGCTGCAGGCGTCTCCCGCTCCCGCGGAGGGCTGAGGCGTGCTGATCGGCGAGGTCGCGGCGCGCTCGGGCATCAGCGCGCGCATGCTGCGGCACTACGACCGCATCGGCCTGCTGTCGCCCAGCGAACGCACCGCGGGCGGGTACCGGGACTACTCGGACGCGGATCTTCGCCGGCTGTTCCACATCGAGAACCTGCGCTCGCTCGGCCTCCCGCTCGCGGACATCCCCGCAGCTCTCGCGGACGACGCCCGCGCGCCGTCCGACACGATCGAGCGGCTCCTGCATCGCACGCGCGCGCGGCTCGCGGTGCTCACCGAGCTGGCGGAGCGCCTCGAACAGGTGCGGTCGGGCGAGCCGCGGGACTGGTCCGACGCCCTGCGCATGGTGGAGCTCCTGCGGGGCCTGGAGGCGCCGGACGCGTCCGCGCGGCAGACGCTCGCCCTCACCGCGGACGCCGACCACGCGTCCACGGCCGTCCTCGTCGCGGCGGTGCTGCGGGAGGACGACCTCAACACCGCCGGGGCCCTGCTGTGGGCGGTCGCGCGGTCCGGGGACGATGCCGTGCCGACGCTGGAGCGAGGACTGCACGACGCCGAGGCCGCGCGTCGTCACCGCGCGATGCGCGCGCTGGAGAAGCTCGACACACCACGGGCGCGGGCCGCCCTCGGCGCGCCGATCGAGCACCTCGACCGGGAGATCGCGGCCGCGGCCGCCCGAGCGCGGGGCCGCTTCGGGGACACGGCTGTGATTCCCCGGCTGGTGGCGGACGTGGCAGCCGGGGTCGACGACGTCGCCGCCGCGGAGGTGCTCGAACGACTCGCGGAAGACCCCGCAGCCGCGCGGACCGTGGCCGAGCACGTGCAGCGTGCCGCCGACGGCGCCTCGGTCGTCGCGCGTCGCCGGCTCGCCGCCGCGCTGGCGGGGGTTCGTGGCCTGAGCGCGGACGAGGCCCTGGGCGGATTCGCACGGGATGAGGATCGCGGGGTGGCGCTCACGGCGTCCGCGCTCCTGGCACGGCGCACCTAGGCGCCGGCGCCCGTGCCACGCCCGATGGCGCAGCTCCGCACACGCAGAAACCCCCGGGATCTTGAGGATCCCGGGGGTTTCACTGAGCCGCTTGTCAGAATCGAACTGACGACCTTTTCATTACGAGTGAAATGCTCTGCCGACTGAGCTAAAGCGGCGTGCGACGCGTGAGCGGCGCGATCACCGATATTACCCTGTCTCGGCCTCGCTCGCGAATCGAGCCCGCCCTCACTCGCAGCGCAGGCCGTCCTCGGGCACCACGTCGTCGAGCAGGAATCCCTCGACGGCCTCGTCGACGCAGGTGTTGCCCTTGTTGTAGCCGGTGTGCCCTTCGCCCACACGGGTGATCAGCACGCCCTCCTCCAGCTGGTTCGCGAGCGACTCGGACCACTCGTACGGCGTCGCCGGGTCATTGGTGGTACCGACGACGACGATGGGACCGGCGCCCTCCGCCGCGATCTCCCCGCGCGTCCCCGTCGGCGGATAGGGCCACACCTCGCAGGGGTCCGGGCCGGTCCAGTAGGGCGCGATCGTGGGTGCCCCTTCCGCGATCTTCGCGGTGATCGCCGCCTCGGCCGCCGGGTCGTCCTCCACCGGATAGTCCATGCAGTTGTACGCGCGGAAGGCCTCGCTGGAGTTGTCGATGTAGGTGCCGTTCTCCCGACCGTTGTAGAAGTCGGCGAGCACGAACGCGGTCGTGGGGTCGCCCTGCAGCGCCTCCTCCAGGGCCTGGGTGAGGTAGTCCCAGCTGTCCTGCGAGTACAGCGCGGCGATGATCGCGGTCATCAGCGCATCGGCGCCCATCAGCCGTCCGTCCCCGTTCTCGAGGGGCGTGCGGTCGGCGCTGGCCAGGAGCGCTCCGAGGTCGGCCATCGCCTCGTCGACCGAGCCGCTGAACGGGCAGTTGCCCGAATCGAGGCAGTTCTGCATGTACGCCCGCAGCGCCGACTCGAATCCCAGCGCCTGCGTGGCCCCGACCTCGAGTCCCGGGACGGCGGGGTCGATCGCCCCGTCGAGCACGAGGCGTCCGGCCTTCTCGGGGTAGAGCTGGGCGTAGGTGGCACCGAGGAACGTGCCGTACGAGTAGCCGAGGTAGTTGAGCTGCTTGTCTCCCAGCACCGCGCGGATCAGGTCCATGTCGCGGGCCGCATTGACCGTGGTGATGTACGGCAGGATGCCGTCGCTGTTGGCGTCGCACGCCTCAGCGAAGGCGCGATGCCCGTCGAGCAGCTCCTGCTCCCACTTGGCGCTCCCCCGCTGGGCCTCGGGGATGCCGTAGAGGTAGTCGTCCATCTCGGCGTCGTCGTAGCAGGTGACGGCCGTCGACCCGCCCACCCCGCGAGGGTCGAAGCCGATCACGTCGTAGTTCTCGACCAGTGCGGGGCCGACCGCATAGCCGAGGCTGCTGAGTACCAGGTCGACCCCGCTCGCGCCGGGCCCGCCGGGGTTCGTGAGGAGCGAGCCGACCGCGGTGCCCTCGGCGCGATGCCGCACCACCGCGAGCTGGATCTCGCCGGAGCCGGGGTTCTCCCAGTCGAGAGGCGCCGTGACGTCGGTGCACTCGAAGCCGGTGCCGCACTCCGTCCAGTCCAGCTTCTGGGAGTAGTAGGGCAGCAGGTCGGCCGCGACACCCTCGGTGTCCGGCTCCTTCTCGCCCGCCGGGCGTGCCGACTGCTCGGGGATCATCGCGTAGAGGCAGCCCGAGAGGGCGACCGAGGCGACGGCCAGTCCGGCGATGAGCGCGGCCGCGCGACGCAGGCGCGACAGGGGGCGAGTGTTCACGGTTTCCTCCCGCTCGTGACCGTCACGAGCAAGCTCTCCAGGGCGAGCAGCGGAGCGACGTTGCGCTCCAGCGACTGCCGGGTCTCGGCAAGGTGGTCGAGGACGACCAGGGTCCGGGCGACGGGCCATGCCGCCGCGAGATCGACGAGTTCGGGGCGCAGTTCGCTGTTGATGAGGTCGTCACTGCGCCCGAACTGGAGCATCACGACATCACGGAACAGCGACTGCATGTCCGTGAGCACGCGGTCGATGCCGTCGCGCAGACTCCGCGTGGCCCGCTTCTTCTGCTCGTCCTCCAGCGCGGACACCTGCGGGCGGAGCGCCGGTGGCACGGCCTGCCCCTCCGCCACGCCCACGGTGCGCAACAGCGCGGCCCGTTCGTTCGCGTCGCGCTCGGCCGTGAGCGCCTTGGCGTCTTCGGTCGCCGCCTGGATGATGCGCCCGGCGACATCGACCGCGTCGTTCACACCGCGGACACCGATGACGGCGCGCAGCGTCTCTTCACGACGACGTCGTGCGGCGTCATCGGTGGCGAGCCGCTGGGCCATCCCGATGTGCCGCTGCGCGTGACGCGCCGCCTGCTCGGCGACCGCCTCATCGACCCCCGTGCGGAGGCTGATGAGTCGTGCCACATCGGCGACGTCGGGTTCCCGCAGCCGCAGCGACCGCACGCGTGAACGGATGGTGGGAAGCAGATCCGCCTCACTCGGCGCGCAGAGGATCCAGACCGTCTGCTCCGGGGGCTCCTCCAGAGCCTTGAGCAGCACGTTGGACGTGCGCTCCACCATGCGATCGGCGTCTTCGACGACGATGACGCGGTAGCGCCCGGCGGACGGGGCGAAGTACGAGCGTTCGACCAGGGATCGCGCCTCCGCGATCGTGATGATGACCTTGTCGGTGCGCAGCGCCGTGACGTCGGGATGGGTGCCGGCGAGGACCTGGCGCATGGTGGCCTCGTCATCGGGACCCTCGGCGATCAGCGCCGCGGCGAACGCGTACGCGAGCGTCGACCGCCCCGACCCCGGCGGGCCGGTGATCAGCCAGGCGTGGGACAGGGCCGACGGATCGGCTGCCGCCGCGCGCAGCGTGTCGACCGCCGCGTCCTGGCCCCAGACGTCCGCCCAGGGGAATGCGGGGGCGAGAGTCGGGGGCATGTCCTCAGCCTAATCGGGACCGCCGACGCCGCGGGGACGTCTCCCGTCATCCGTGGTCGCAGCCGTCTTTGTTCGGCCTGTGGAGGATCAGTCCAGGAGCTCAGCGACGCGAGCTCGGATCCGTTCCGCGATCGCCTCGGGCTGCTGTGCGGCATCGAGCACGAGGAAGCGCTCCGGCTCCGCGGCGGCCAGGTCGAGGTAGGCCTCGCGCACGCGCTCGTGGAACTCGGCCTGCTCGGCCTCGAGGCGGTCGAAGGGCTTGTCGGCCGAGTCGAGTCGGGTGCGCGCCGCGGCGGGGTCGAGGTCGAGCAGCACCGTGAGATCGGGAAGTGCGCCCTCGGCCGCCCACAGCGACAGGTCCCGCACCTCGGCCGGGTCGAGCACCCGACCGGCACCCTGGTAGGCGACGGACGAGTCGAGGTAGCGGTCCTGCAGCACGACCTCACCGCGCGCGAGCGCCGGGCGCACGACCGTCGCGACGTGATGCGCCCGATCGGCGGCGTACAGGAGGGCCTCGGCGCGCGGCGCGATGTCCCCGCGGTGGTGCAACACGATCTCGCGGATCAGCGTGCCGACCTCGGATCCCCCCGGCTCCCTGGTGCGCACCACGGTGCGCCCGCTCTGCTCCAGCCAGTCGGCGAGAACGTTCGCCTGAGTGGTCTTGCCCGAGCCGTCCCCGCCTTCGAGAGTGATCCAGGCGCCCCGGCTCGCGGTCACGAGCCGGCCTTCTCCGCCGCCTTCGCCGCGGCGTTCGCCGCGCGCGTCGCCGCCGCCTTCTTCGCCGCGGCCGAGCGCGCCGCCGACGTGGAGCCCGCGGATTTCCCGGTCTTCTTCGCCGCCGTCGCCTTCGCCGTCGTGGCCTTTCCGTCGGCGCTCGCCTTCTTCGCCGGAGCCTTCTTCGCCGGAGCCTTCTTCGCGGCGGTACGCGAGCCGCGCTTGGGCGCAGGGCCCTTCGCGCGCTTGTCGGCCAGCATCTGCACGGCGATCTCGAACGTGATGTCCTCGGGCTTCTGGCCGCGCGGGATCGTGACGTTCGTTTCACCGTCGGTCACGTAGGGACCGAAGCGACCGTCGCGCACGCGGATGGGCTTCCCGCTCACGGGGTCCGCGTCGAACTCAGCCAGCGCGCTCGAGGCGCGACGACCTGCACCGTACTTCGGCTGGGCGTAGATCTCGAGGGCCTGGTCGAGCGTCACGTCGAAGATCTGCGACTCGCTCTCGAGCGACCGCGAATCGGTGCCCTTCTTCAGGTACGGGCCGAATCGGCCGTTCTGCGCGGTGATCTCGTCGCCGGACTCCGGGTCGACGCCGACCACCCGCGGGAGGCTCAGCAACTGGAGCGCCGTGTCGAGGTCGAGCGTGTCCACCGACATCGAGCGGAACAGCGAGGCGGTCCGCGGTTTGGGCGCCGTCTCCTTCTTCGCGCCGCGCTTGGGCTTGGGAGCCTCGACGACCTCACCGGTCGCCTCGTCGACCGCGGCGTCATCCGAGACCGGGTCGTTCTCCTGCACGTACGGCCCGAACCGGCCGTCCTTGACGACGACGATCTTGCCGTTCTCCGGATTCGTGCCGAGCACGCGGTCCCCCGCCACCGGGGCGTCGATCAGCTCCTGCGCCTTCTCCGCCGTCAGCTCGTCGGGCGCCAGGTCCTCCGGCACGTTCACGATTCGCGGCTTCGCGTCCGGGTTCTCCGGGTCCGTGACCTCCAGGTAGGGGCCGTACTTGCCGAAGCGCAGCGTCGCGGTGTCGGTGATGCGCGTGGAGTTCAGGGCCCGCGCGTCGATCTCACCGAGGTTGTCGACGACCTGCCGCAGTCCCACGTGCGACTCCGAGCCGAAGTAGAACGACTTGAGCCATTCCACGCGGTTCTGCTCGCCCCGGGCGATCGTGTCGAGGTCGTCTTCCAGCGCCGCGGTGAAGTCGTAGTCGACCAGCTCGGCGAAGTGCTCCTCGAGCAACCGCACCACGCTGAACGCCAGCCACGTGGGCACGAGCGCCTGTCCGCGCTTGACCGCGTAGCCACGGTCGAGGATGGTCTCCGGGATCGTGGCGAAGGTCGACGGACGACCGATGCCCTTCTCCTCCAGCACCTTGACCAGCGACGCCTCGGTGTAGCGCGGCTTCGGGGTCGTGCGGTGGCCCTTGGCCTCGGCGTGGGAGACGGCGAGCTCATCCCCGACGGCGACGGCCGGGAGCGACTGGTTCTCGGCGGCGTCCGCGTCGCCGCGCTTCTCGTCGCGACCCTCCTCGTAGGCCTCCAGGAAGCCCTTGAAGGTGTAGACGGTGCCGGATGCGGTGAACTCGGCCGTCTGGCCATCGGCATCCACGGCGATCGTGACGGTCGTCGTCTCGTACTTGGCGTCCGCCATCTGGCTCGCGACCGTGCGCTTCCAGATCAGGTCGTAGAGACGCTGCTCCTCGCGGTCGAGCTCGGAGGACAGCGACGACGGCGTGCGGAAGTTCTCGCCGGAGGGACGAATGGCCTCGTGGGCCTCCTGGGCGTTCTTGCTCTTCGACTTGTAGACGCGCGGCTTGAGCGGCACCGCGCTGTCACCGTAGAGAGCGACAGCCTGGCTCCGCGCCGCCTGCACCGCCTGGGTGCTCAGCGCCGTGGAGTCGGTACGCATATAGGTGATGTACCCCTTCTCGTACAGGCGCTGGGCGACGCTCATCGCCTGCTTGGCGCTCATCGAGAGCTTGCGACCCGCCTCCTGCTGCATGGTGGACGTCGTGAAGGGGGCGTACGGGCTCCGGGTGCCGGGCTTCGCCTCGACCTTGGTGACCGTCCCCGCCCCCGTGGCGTCGACGGCTCTGGCCAGTGCGGCAGCGCGTGCCTCGTCGAGCACCACGACGGCCTTCTTGAGCTTTCCGGTGTCATCGAAGTCGGTGCCGCGGGCGAGCTGTCCGCCGTCGACCCGGACGAGACGGATCCGGAAGGAGGTGCCGGTCGCGGCCGCGTCGGCGTCGACGTCCCAGTACTCAGCCGACACGAAGGCCATGCGCTCGCGCTCGCGGTCGACGATCAGACGCGTCGCCGCGGACTGCACCCGTCCGGCGGAGATCCCGGTCTTGACCTTGTACCAGAGGACCGGCGAGACGTCCCACCCGTACAGACGATCGAGGATACGGCGGGTCTCCTGCGCATCGACCAGGGCATGATCCAGCTCGCGCGTGTTCCCCACGGCGGCCTGGATCGCATCCTTGGTGATCTCGTGGAACACCATGCGCTTGACGGGCACCTTGGGCTTGAGGGTCTCGAGCAGGTGCCAGGCGATGGCCTCACCCTCGCGGTCCTCATCGGTGGCGAGCAGGAGTTCGTCGGCGCTCTTCAGCGCACGCTTCAGCTCGGCGACCGTCTTGGTCTTGCGGTCGGAGACGACGTAGTACGGGTCGAACCCGTTGTCGATGTCGATCGAGTACTTCCCGTACGCCTTCTTGTCGTCGGCGGGGATGTCCTTCTTGTCGGCGAGGTCGCGGATGTGGCCGACGGAGCTGAGCACCTCGTAGCCGTCGCCGAGGTATCCCTGAATAGACCGCATCTTCGTCGGGGACTCGACGATGACGAGCTTCTTGCCTTCAGCCAAGGGTGCGTCCTTTCTTCGAAGCACACCATACACACCGCTGTGCGGGGTACTTCACAGCGAGCGAGGGTCGCGCGGCCGTCACGGTTCCTCGGGTTGCCCGGCACGGGCGCGGGAGACGGCTGCGAGTCCAGCGTACGCCGCCGACACCGTCACGGTCGCCACGTCCCCGGCCAGCGAACACGCGATCAGGCGTGCCCCTCCGGCCTGGGCGACGTGCGCGGCCAGGTCGCACGGCGTGCGAGCCGTGGGAATCGCACCGCTGCGCGCATCGGCGGCGGCGAGCGCCGCGGCGTCCGCTGCGTCCGCTGCACGCTGCGCGGTCACGGCCGCCCCGCCGACGGCGGCGAGCCCGACGGAGAGCGTCGCGCCGACGACGAGCACGCCGGCGGCCAGCACCGTCCCCGCCATCACCGACCCCCGTCGAGAGCGCAGCTCGCGGCGCGTAGCGGGAGGCGCATCAGCGGTCCCACGGTGAGGTCGAGCGTCGTCGTCGCACAGACGAGATCGTCGACGGCGCCGAACGTCACCCTGGCGTCGGGAAGCGCCCGCCGCACCACAGCCGCGGCCGCGGCGTCACCCTCACCCCGCCCCATCAGACGGGCGGCGTCCGCCGTCGCATCTTGGAGCGCGACCTGTCGTGACGATGCGGCGAGCGCCCCGACGCCGAGAAGAAGCACGAGCACGACGGCCGGCAGGGCGAGCGCCAGTTCCGCCGCCACCGCGCCGCGCTCGCCCAGCGGCCTGCTCATGACACCGTGAGCGCGCGCCGCACGAGATCGGTGAGGATGCCGCGCACCTCGTCCGACCTCATGATGACGACGAGCAGTCCTGCGAACGCGACCGCGGCCATGGTTGTGATGGCGTACTCGGCCGTCGCCGCTCCTGTGTCGTCGCCGAACAGGGCGGCTGCACGACGGCGGTCGAGTCGGGGAATGGTGTTCATATTCTTCCTTCTTCCTCTTTATTGGGTGGTTCGAGCGACTCACGCAGGAATGGACGTGGAGGCGAGCACGCTGAGCATCAGCGGAGCCACCCCCAGCAGGAGGAACGCCGGCAGAGTGCAGACGCCGAGCGGCACGAGGAGTCGCGTCGAGAGCACTGCCGCGCGGAGGCGCCCCTGCACGCGCGCTGCATGTCGGTCCTGCGCCGCGGAGGCACGCAGCAGCTCGACGGCGGGAACGCCCGCCGTCCGGGACAGCTCCAGTACCCGGCGCACGCTCTCCTCCCCTCCCTGGTCCACGACCGCCGCATCTGCCACGAGCCGGAGTGCACGGTCGATCGGGGCACCCCCGCGAAGGGCGACCGCGACGAGCTCGGCGGCGATCCCCGGCGTCCCCGACGCGGGCTGTGCACGGCGGAGCAGCCGTCGCGTCCACACGCGAGCCGCTCCGACCAGCAGCAGCCCGGCGACGGCGCAGGTCGCCCCGGCGGGTGTGCCGAGGAGCACCCCGATCGTGTCGAAGCCGAGGGCGACGCCGAGGAGCAGTCCCGCGAGGGGCATCCACAGCAGCAGTCGCGCCGTTCCGGCGGGCTCGGCCAGCGCGACGCGGACATCGTCGGCGGCGGCGGCCGCGTCGCGCAATGACCCGGCGATCGTGCGGAGGACCTCCGCGAGGGGCGCGCCCACGACGGTGGCGATCTCCCAGGCCGCGGCCAGCTCCCGCCAGCGACCGCCGGCCGCATCGATCGCAGTGACGAGCGGTGTTCCGTCGTCGACGCGCGCGAGGACCGCGATCGCATTCGGGTCGCCCGTCCCGGCGAGATGGCGCCACGCCACGAGCGGCCCTGCACCTGCCTGCAGCAGCACGGCCAGCGTCTGCACGGAGTGCGCCAGGTCGACCTCGTGCGCGGACTGCGTCGCGCGACGCCTCCTGTTTACCATGGTCGGACCTCCTCGATGCCCAGCCGATCGCTCTCCAGCACGAGTCGCCCGACGTGGGCGATGCGCCGCGTTCCGTCGGACCCCCGGTGCAGGTGGAGGACGACGGTGAACGCGCTCACGGCCTGACGAGCGAGCGCCACGGGGTCCATTCCGGCAAGCGCGCCGAGCGCCTCGAGCCGCGCGGGCACGTCCGCGACACCGCTCGCGTGCATCGTGCCGGCGCCACCATCGTGGCCGGTGTTGAGGGCGGTGAGGAGTTCCCGTACCTCCTCGCCGCGGCACTCGCCGACCACCAGCCGATCGGGGCGCATGCGCAACGACTCGCGGACGAGCCGGGCGAGTCCGATGCCGCCCGCGCCCTCGAGGTTCGCCTGACGCACCTCGAGGGCGACGTGGTGCGGGTGCCGTGGCCGCAGCTCCGCCACGTCTTCGATCGTCACGATGCGCTCACCCGGCGGTACCGACGACAGCAGCGCCGACAGCAGCGTCGTCTTCCCCGTACCCGTCCCGCCCGTGATCAAGAGGTTCGCCCGTTCCGCGACGAGCTTGTCGAGCCAGACGTGCTGCTGCGCATCGATCGTGCCCAGTGCGGCGAGGGCGTCGAGGTCGGCCGCATGGACCCGCGGGATCCGGATGGACAGCGCCGTGCCGGTCGTGGAGACGGGGGCGAGCACGGCGTGCACCCGCACGCCCGAGCCGAGGCGCACGTCGACGCACGGCGCCTGGTCGTCGAGGTGCCGGCCGCCGAGCGCGACGAGCGCGACCGCGAGGTCGCGTACCTCCCGCTCGGTCGCTCGCCACGACGGAACGGGCTGCGCGCCGCTGCCGCGGTCGAGGAAGAGTCCGTCTGCCCCGTTGACGAAGACGTCGGTGACGGTGTCGTCCACATGGGGGGCCAGCGGCGCGAATGCGGGTTCCGCGAGGAGCACGGCATGGGGAGGGGCGGTAGCCGCATCCCCCGCTGCCGCGTCTTTCGACCGGATGACGAATCGTTCAGGCATGCGGCGAGAGTAGGCACGGCGGGCGAGGCGTGCCGCCGCAGGGCGACTCCGGCATCGGCGTCTGTGCACAAGGCCTCGGACCGGCTGCCCGTGGAGAACTCGGGGCCGCGGGTCGACAACGGAGAGGACCCGGGCAGAGGGAGCGCTCCCAAAGAGATGGGCGGCATCTCACGGGGGGAATGAGATGCCGCCCACGGCGCCGCGCGATCGGGGGAATCGGGCGCGCCAAGGCCGGAATGAGATTTCGGCTGTCGTCGAGTGTACGCAAGGCGACCGTCCTGACAAAACCGGCGCCACTACCGACTTTCGGCAGTACTCGAGGGCGTGGCACGCCGATAGATTCGCCCTGACCTGGTCGCGCCTCCCCCCGTGCGACCACGCCTGCATGACCCGTATGCCGCAAAGGAGCGCCTGCCGATGAGCAGCCAGATCGACCACCTTCTCGACGAGACCCGGAGATTCCCGCCATCGGAGGAGTTCGCGGCGCAGTCCGTCGCGTCACAGGAACTGTACGAGCGCGCCGCGGCGGATCGGGAAGGCTTCTGGGCCGAGCAGTCGCGCGATCTCATCCACTGGCACACGCCGTTCACCCAGGTCCTCGACTGGAACAACCCGCCCTTCGCCAAGTGGTTCGACGACGGCGAGCTCAACGTCGCCTACAACTGCCTGGACCGTCATGTCGAGGCCGGCAACGGCGACCGCGTCGCCCTGCACTGGGAGGGCGAGCCCGGCGACAGTCGTCGCATCACGTACGCCGAGCTGACCGAGGAGGTCAAGCGCGTCGCGAACGTGCTGGAGGGACTCGGCGTCGGTCATGGCGATCGCGTCGCCATCTACCTGCCGATGATCCCCGAGGCGATCGCCGCGATGCTCGCGGTCGCACGTGTCGGCGCCATCCACTCCGTCGTGTTCGGCGGATTCAGTGCCGACAGCCTCCGCTCCCGCATCGACGACGCCGGAGCCAAGCTCGTCATCACGGCCGACGGCGGCTACCGCAAGGGCCGCGTCTCGGCGCTCAAGCCCGCCGTGGACCAGGCTCTGGCCGACCGCGGCGACGGCGAGCAGCAGACCGTCGAGCACGTCCTCGTCGTTCGTCGTGGCGAGAACGAGGTGGACTGGACGGACGGGCGCGACATCTGGTGGCACGACGTCGTCCCGGCGGCCTCCGCCGAGCACACGGCTCAGGCCTTCCCCGCCGAGAACCCGCTCTTCATCCTCTACACCTCCGGCACCACGGGGAAGCCGAAGGGCATCCTGCACACCTCCGGTGGCTACCTCACGCAGGCCGCGTACTCCCACAAGTACGTGTTCGACCTCAAGCCCGAGACCGACGTGTACTGGTGCACCGCCGACATCGGGTGGATCACGGGCCACAGCTATGTGACGTACGGCCCGCTGGCCAACGGTGCCACCCAGGTGCTGTACGAAGGCACGCCCGACACGCCGCACCCCGGACGCTGGTGGGAGATCATCGAGAAGTACAAGGTCTCCATCTTCTACACGGCCCCGACGGCGATCCGGTCGTTCATGAAGGTCGGCCGCAGCGTCCCGCAGAAGTTCGACCTGTCGTCGCTGCGAGTGCTCGGATCGGTCGGCGAACCCATCAACCCCGAGGCGTGGATGTGGTACCGCGAGGTCATCGGCGCGGGCAAGACCCCGATCGTCGACACGTGGTGGCAGACCGAGACGGGCGCCATCATGGTGTCGGCGCTCCCCGGCGTCACCGCCACGAAGCCCGGCTCGGCGCAGGTCCCCCTCCCCGGGATCACCCTCGACGTGGTGGACGAGCAGGGCGTCGAGGTCGGCAACGGCAACGGCGGACTGCTCGTGATCACCGAGCCGTGGCCGAGCATGCTGCGCGGCATCTGGGGCGACCCGGAACGCTTCCGCGAGACGTACTGGGAGAAGTTCGAGAAGCAGGGCTACTACTTCGCGGGTGACGGTGCACGGCTCGACGAGGACGGCGACCTCTGGCTGCTCGGCCGCGTCGACGACGTCATGAACGTGTCGGGCCACCGGCTGTCGACGGCGGAGATCGAGTCCTCGCTCGTGGCGCACGAGGCCACCGCGGAGGCCGCGGTGGTCGGGGCGTCCGACGAGACCACGGGCCAGGCGGTGGTGGCGTTCGTCATCATCAAGGAGAGCTATCTCGCCGCCCACGACCCGGCGGGGCTCGCGCAGCAGCTCCGGCTCTGGGTCGGCGAACAGATCGGTGCCATCGCGCGCCCTCGAGACGTGTACATCGTCGGGGAGCTGCCCAAGACCCGCTCGGGCAAGATCATGCGGCGTCTGCTGCGCGATGTGGCCGAGGGCCGCGAGGTCGGCGACACGACGACCCTGGCCGACACCGCGGTCATGAGCATCATCTCCGCGCAGGTGAAGTAGCCCGTAGACGACGAACGCCCCCTCCCGTCGGAGGGGGCGTTCGCGTGTCGGGGTCAGGCGAGGCGGAACGTCACCTCGACCTCGACCGGGCTGCCGAGCGGGAGCTCGGCGACGCCGACGGCCGCGCGCGCGTGACGGCCCTCGTCACCGAAGATCTCACCGAGCACCTCGCTCGCGCCGTTGATGACGCCGGGCTGGCCGGTGAAGCCCTCGGCTGAACCGACGAAGCCGCCCACCCGCACGACACCGGCGATGCGGTCGACCCCGCCCGCGACGTCGGCGGCCGCGGCCAGCGCGTTGAGGGCACACGTCCGCGCGAAGGCCTTGGCGTCCTCCGCGGAGACCTCAGCGCCGACCTTGCCCACCGCGGGCAGGGCGCCGTCGACGAACGGGAGCTGGCCGGATGTGTAGATGAGCCCGCCGTGGGCGACCGCCGGGACATAGGCGGCGACGGGAGCGGCGACGGCGGGGAGCTCGATGCCGAGCTCGGCGAGGCGCGTGGAGACGCTCATGCCTGACCCCCCTCGAACTGACGCGCGGCTTCGGCGGCGGCGGCGAGGCCCGCGTTCGCGGAGCCGTCGGTGGTCACCGGGCGCTTGAAGTACGCCACGAGGCCGCCTTCCGGTCCCTGCACCACCTGGACGAGCTCCCAGCCCTGCTTGCCCCAGTTGTTGAGGATCGCGGCGGTGTTGTGGATCAGCAGCGGCGTGGTCAGGTACTCCCACGTGGTCATGGCTCTCCTGTCGATCGGGACGCGAACAGGCCGAGCGGGCGTGTTCGTCAGAGGGTGTATTCAGGGAACTCCCCTACGATCAAGCGTATGCCCCACAAGAATCGCACGGTGAAGGGCGTGCTCGGCGGTCTCGTCGGGCTCGTCGGACTGAGCGCCGTCGCCGGTCTGCTCGTCACCGCCAGCGTCACCCCCGTCCTCGCGATGACGGGAGTCGCCGGCACCACGGCACTGACGCTCTTCGACAAGCTCCCCGAGAACCTCAGCCCCGGCACGCCGATGGAGCAGTCGACGATCTACGCCACCCAGCCCGACGGCACGCCGGTCGCCCTCGCGTCGTTCTATGAGCAGAACCGCGTCCCCGTCACGTACGAGCAGATCAGCCCGGTGCTCTACGACGCGATCCTCTCCAGTGAGGACAAGAGCTTCTACAGCCACGGCGGAGTGAATCTGGGCGCCACCATGAAGGCGCTGATCGACAACGTCCGCGGCACATCCAGCCGCGGCGCCTCGACCATCAGCCAGCAGTTCGTGAAGAACGTGCTGATCCAGCAGTGCGAGCAGGACGTGGACACCACGTCGGACACGTACTCCGAGGAGCTCCAGCAGTGCTGGCTGGACGCGACGAACGCGGTCGGCAGCAAGGGCATCGAGCGCAAGCTGCAGGAGATGCGCTACGCGATCCAGATCGAGAAGGACTTCTCGAAGAACGACATCCTGCTGGGCTACCTGAACATCGCGAACTTCGGTGGCACGGTCTACGGCATCGAGGCCGCCGCCCGGTACTACTTCTCCACGACGGCGATGAACCTGACGGTCGCGCAGGCCGCGACGCTCGCCGGCATCGTGCAGAACCCCAACACGTACCGGATCGACAAGCCGGTGGAGGGCACGTACACCGACGATGCTCAGGTCGGACACAACAACGCCGCCGACGGCTACGCGGACACCCTCAAGCGCCGCGACTACGTGCTCTACCGCATGCTCGACGACGGCAAGATCACCCAGGCCCAGTACGACGAGGCGAAGGCCTCCCCGATCGTTCCTGCGATCAACCCGCCGACGCAGGGCTGTGCGGCCGCCGGCACGAACGCCTACTTCTGCCAGTACGTGCGCTCGATCGTCCTGAACGACGAGGCGTTCGGCGCCACGCCGCAGGAGCGGCGCGACCTGCTGCGCCGCGGCGGTCTGAAGATCTTCACGTCGCTGGACTACCGCATCCAGAACCCGGCGGCGCAGGAGATGGCCGACATCGTCCCGGCCAACTACGACGGCATGCACTTCGGTGCCGCGGGTGTGTCCATCGAGGTGGGCACCGGCCGGATCCTCTCGATGACCCAGAACACGATGTTCACCGAGACCCCGACCACCGATCCCGCCTACACCTCTCTCGTGTTCGCGGGCGACCGCAAGCACGGAGACTCCAACGGCTTCCAGGTGGGCTCGACCTACAAGCTGTTCACGCTGATCGACTGGCTCGAGAAGGGTCATTCGGTGCGCGAGACCCTGAACGGCCGCGTGCAGACCAACATGAAGTTCACCGCGGCCTCGTGCGGTGGGGGCACCATGGTCGCGAACACCAAGGAGATCGGCAACTTCGGCGGCGGCGGCGGCTCGACCGACACCGTGCTGAACTTCACGAAGAACTCGCTCAACAGCGGGTACTTCGCGATGGCCTCCAAGCTCGACCTCTGCGACATCAACAAGGTGGCCGACCGCCTGGGCGTCACGCTGGCCAACGGCGGCAAGACCACCGATGAGAACGTGCCGTACGACGTGCTCGGCGCGAAGAACATCTCGCCCATCGCGATGGCCAACGCCTACGCCACGGTCGCGAGCGGCGGCACCTACTGCACGCCGCGGGCGATCGACCGCGTGATCGGTCCGGACGGCAAGGACCGTGAGCTGCCCGCGTCGTCGTGCACCCCCGGCGTGATCTCTCCCGAGGTCGCAGCCACGGCCGCCTACGCGCTGCAAACCGTCATGGGCGGCGGCGGCACCGGCTCGCGGGCGAACCCGGGCGACGGCACCCCGCTGATCGGCAAGACCGGAACGCACAACACGTGGTCGACCATGATGATCGAGTCGAGCACGAAGGTCGCGACGGCCGTGTGGGCGGGACGCTGGCAGGGCCAGGAGAACATCTACCGGAAGAGCTACGGTCGCTGGAACCTCAACGACATGCGCTACCCGCTGGCCCGCGCCGCGCAGGCGGCCGCGAACGAGGCCTACGGCGGCGACCGCTTCCCCCAGCCGGACAACAACCTGATCCGTCAGGAGCTCAAGGCCGTTCCGAGCGTGGTCGGCATGTCGCAGGACCAGGCGCGCTCGACCCTCGAGAACGCGGGCTTCCAGGTGGCGATCGGCGGAGAGGTGGACAGCGACCTCGCGGCCGGCCTCGTCGCGGCACAGGACCCGACGGGCGAGGCTGCGACGGCTGCCACCGTGACCCTCTCGATCAGCAACGGCCGTGGTGCCGTGGTGCCGTCGAACATCGTCGGGATGTCGCGAGACCAGGCGGACGCCGCACTCAAGGCGGCTCGAGTCGCGTCCTACGAGTTCGACAATTCGTGCAACCCGCCGGGGTCTGCGGTCGCGGTGACCAATCCGGCGCCGGGCACTCCTGTCAACAGCAGCACCACCGTGGTCGTGACGTGCCAGTAGGTTCGTCGCGCTCGGCTCATCCGGCCCTCATCGCGCTCGGCGCGGTGGGGGCCGTGGGCGCCGCCGCCGCGGTGTGGGGCGTGGGCATCGAACGTTACCTCTTCACCGTGCGCGAGGTGTCCGCCTCGGCGTTCGCCCCCGGCACCCCTCCCCTGCGCATCCTGCACGTGTCCGATGCGCACATGGCCCCGTGGCAGCACCGCAAGCAGGACTGGCTCGCGTCGCTCGCGCAGCTGCGGCCCGACCTGATCGTGAACACCGGCGACAACCTGGGTCACGAGCGCGGACTCGAGGGGATCCGCCGCGCGTTCGCCCCGTTCGCCGGCATCCCCGGGGTCTTCGTGCACGGCTCGAACGACGTGAACGGCCCCGCGCCGCGCAATCCGCTGCGCTACTTCTCCGGACCCTCGCGGCGCCACCGCGAGCCGACCGTGCTCGACACGGAGTCGATGGACCGCTTCTTCACGGACGAGCTCGGCTGGACCGACCTCAACAATCGCGCGGCGCGACTGACCCTGCGTGGCACCGCCGTCGACCTGTTCGGCGTGGACGACGCACACCGCGACTGGGACCGCCTCGACGCGCTCCCCTCGGCCATCGAGGGCCTGGGCCCGCGCGAGCCCGGAACGGCGGTGCTGGGCGTCACGCACGCGCCGTATCAGCGCGTGCTCAACGGTTTCGTCGACCTCGGCGCCGACGCCATCCTCGGCGGTCACACGCACGGTGGGCAGGTCTGCCTCCCCGGCTACGGCGCGCTCGTGGCGAACTGCGACATCCCGCTGAAGCAGGCCAAGGGACTCAGCACCTGGACGCACGACGGCCGCAGCGTCCCGCTGAACGTGAGCGTCGGCTGCGGGCACTCGATCTACGCGCCCGTGCGTTTCGCGTGCCGCCCGGAGGCGACGCTGCTCACGCTGATCCCCCACGCGTGATCACCGCCCCGATTGGGCGCTCAGGGGATTTCCCTGTAGACTCGGAGGGTTGCAAACGGGGTGTGGCGCAGCTTGGTAGCGCGCTTCGTTCGGGACGAAGAGGTCGCAGGTTCAAATCCTGTCACCCCGACCAGTGACACCGGAAGGCCGCCCCCACGGGCGGCCTTCTCTGTATCGGAGAGCGTGCGAAAGGGGACCGCATGGGGACGCTCCTGCCTCCGCCGCGTCGCGCCACCCGCATCTGGGCGCTCGCCCTCGGCGTCCCGTTCCTCGCGGGGCTCGCCCTGCTCACGCTCACGCCGTCCCGGGTCGAGCATGCGGTCCCGAATCTGCTCGACGTGATCGTGTCGCTCACCCACCGGCTCGGCTGGACCGCACTGACGTTCACGCGGCTGGAAGTTCTGTCGAACATCGCGGTCTTCGTGCCCCTCGGCGTCCTCGCGTTCCTGCTCCTCCCCCGCCGTGTGTGGCCGCTGTCGCTGCTGGTCGGACCGGCACTTTCTCTCGCGATCGAGACCGCGCAGCACCTCGCCCTGCCCCACCGCGATGCGACGATGAACGACGTGCTGGCCAACTCCACCGGGGCCACCTTGGGCGTGGCCCTCGCCCTCCTGTGCACGCTGCTCGCAGCTCCACGCTCTTCACGGCTGCGACCTCCTAGGCTGGAGGCATCATGACCTCGCCCGCACTCGTCGCCTTCGACCTCGATGACACCCTCGCCCCCTCCAAGGGCCCGATCGACCCGCGGATCTCCGGCCTCCTGCGCGAACTTCTCCGCAGCGTCGACGTCGCCATCATCTCCGGGGGCAACGAGCCGCAGTTCCGCACGCAGGTGATCGCCCAGCTCGCCGATGCCGACGCCGCAGCTCTCGCCCGGCTGCACCTGCTGCCGACCTGCGGCACCCGCTACCTGCGCCACGACGGCGCCGACTTCGCGCCGGTGTACGCGCACGACCTGAGCGACGACGAGAAGGCGTCTGCTCTCACGGCCCTCCGCGAGGAGGCGGAGCGGCTCGGCCTGTGGGAGACCGACCCCTGGGGCGACATCATGGAGGACCGCGGCTCGCAGATCACGTTCTCCGCGCTCGGGCAGCGGGCTCCGCGGGAGGCCAAGCACGCGTGGGATCCGTCCGGCAGCAAGCGCGCGGCCCTGCGCGACGCGGTCGCCGCCCGACTCCCCGGGCTCGAGGTGCGCTCGGGGGGCTCCACCTCGATCGACATCACCCGCGCCGGGATCGACAAGGCGTTCGGCATGAGGCAGCTCTCCGCGCACACGGGCATCCCGTTGGACGCGATGCTGTTCTACGGCGACCGGCTCGACGAGGGCGGCAACGACTACCCGGTCCTGGCGATCGGGGTCCCGTCGATCGCCGTCGAGGGCTGGGAGGACACCGCCACCCGCCTCGAAGCCCTGCTGCCCACCCTCACGTCGCGCGTCTGAGGCGGCGGCCGGTGCCGGATACCCGGCCTGGCTTGGCTCTAGCATGGCGTCATGGATGCCCTGCAGATCGTCGTCCTCGTCGCAGCGCTGGCCAGCCTCGTGTGCTGGATCCTGTCGCTGATCACCCGTGACACGTCGTGGGTCGACCGCGCGTGGTCGATCGTCCCCGTCGTCTATGTCTGGATCTTCGTGGCCGGCGCCTTCACCGCCGACGCCGGATCAGCGCGCATCGTGCTGATGGGGATCCTGGTGACGGCCTGGGGCGCGCGGCTCACGTTCAACTTCGCCCGCAAGGGCGGCTACACCGGCATGGAGGACTACCGCTGGGCGATCCTGCGGAAGCGGATGCGCCCGTGGCAGTTCCAGGTGTTCAACCTGCTGTTCATCATCGGGTACCAGATGACCCTGCTCGTGTTGATCACCCTTCCGGCATGGCTGGCCGCCCAGCACCCCACCGCGTTGACCGGGTGGGACGCGTTGTTCACGATCGCGTTCCTCGGGTTCCTGGTCGGCGAGACGGTCGCCGACCAGCAGCAGTGGAACTTCCACCAGCGCAAGAAGCAGGCTGGCGGTGACCTCGCGCCCGGCTTCGCGACGACCGGGCTGTTCCGCTACAGCCGACACCCCAACTTCTTCTTCGAACAGGCGCAGTGGTGGGCGTTCTACGCGCTGGGCGCGACCGCGGCCGCCACCGCGGGGGCCGGGGTGCTCGGGGGCGTGCTGAACCCCACGATCGTCGGCGCCGCGCTCCTGACGGTGCTGTTCCTCGGCTCGACGATCTTCACGGAGTCGATCACCGCGTCGAAGTACCCCGCATACGCCGACTACCGGCAGACCACGTCGATGCTCGTGCCGTGGCCACCGCGGCGCCGCGCCGTGGCCCCGCAGTCGTAGCCGAACCCGGCACGGCGACGTCAGCGGACGACGGCCCCCGCGGCGTCGCGCGCGACGGGCACCAGACGCGTCAGCTGCGTGACGTGGGCCGGCTCGAGCTCCGCCAGCGACGCGACGCCGAGGAGACGCATGGTCCGCTCGATCTCACTGCGCAGGATCGCGATAGTCCGGTCGACGCCCTGGCGGCCTCCCGCCATCAGGCCGTAGAGGTACGCGCGGCCGATCAGCGTGAAGTCCGCCCCGAGCGCGACCGAGGCCACGATGTCGGCGCCGTTCATGATGCCGGTGTCGATCATGACGGTGAAGTCGTCGCCCACGGCCCGGCGCACCTGGGGCAGCAGGTGGAACGGGATCGGCGCGCGGTCGAGCTGACGACCGCCGTGGTTCGACAGCACGATGCCGTCGACACCGGCGTCGCGCAGTCGCACGGAGTCCTCGACGTTCTGCACGCCCTTGATCACGATGCGACCGGGCCAGATGTCACGGATCACCGCGAGATCGTCATAGCTGATCGTGGGGTCCATCGCGGCGTCGAGCAGCTCGCCGACCGTGCCGCCGGTGGAGCTCAGCGACGCGAACTCCAGCTTGGGCGTGGTCAGGAAGTCGAACCACCACCAGGGCCGCGGGATCGCGTTGACGATCGTGCCGAGCGTGAGCTGCGGCGGGATGCTGAAGCCGTTGCGCTTGTCGCGCAGCCGGGCACCGGCGACCGGGGTGTCCACCGTGAACTGCAGCGTGTCGAAGCCCGCGGCGGCGGCACGGCGTGCCAGCTCGTACGAGATCTCGCGGTCGCGCATGACGTAGAGCTGGAACCAGTTGCGCCCGTGCGGGTTCGCGGCCTTGACCCCCTCGATCGAGGTCGTACCGAGCGTCGACAGCGTGAACGGGATGCCCGCCGCGGCCGCAGCGCCGGCACCGGCGACCTCCCCCTCGGTCTGCATGAGCCGCGTGAACCCGGTCGGAGCGATGCCGAACGGCAGCGCGGACGGCCCGCCGAGGATCTCGACCGTCGTGTCGACATCCGGCGCGGGCTTGAGGATGCCGGGGTGGAACTCCACGTCCTGGAACGCCTGGCGGGCGCGGCTCAGCGACAGCTCGCCCTCCGCCGCGCCATCGGTGTAGTCGAACGCCGCCTTGGGCGTGCGGCGCTTCGCGATCGTACGGAGGTCGTCGATCGTGAGAGCCGCGTCGAGCCGGCGCTTGCGGCCGTCGAGCTCGGGCTTCTTGAACTTCATGAGCTCCAACAGCTCGGCGGGGTTGGGGAGCTGGCGCTGGACCATGGCGTGCCTCTCAGTCGTGGGGGTGGATGTCGCGGGTGAGCCCCGCGGACGTGTAGTAGCCGGTGATGTGGGCGCGGACCAGCGCGCGGGCGGCCTCCGCATCGCCCGCGTCGATCGCGGCGACGAGGGCGTGGTGTTCGGCGCGCAGCCGTGTCGCCATCGTGTCCCAGTCGGGGATCGCGGCGGCTCCGGCGCGCACATACGACTCGATCGACGACCGCAGCCCCGCCATCATCGCGGCGATGACCGTGTTGCCACTGCCCTCGGCGAGCGACAGGTGCAGCTGGGCGTCCAGGGCGAGGAACTCGGACGGGGTCAAGCCCGCGGCGTCCATCGCGTGCAGCAGCTCGTGGGCCTTCGCGGTGTCGCCGCCGCCTCCGGACGCCAGGGCCGCGACGACCGCGTTCTCCAGCACCAGGCGGGTGCGCACCACATCGTCGAGCGGGAAGCCCTGCGCCGCGACCTGCAGCCGCAGCAGCGCGGACATGCCCCCGGTCGGCGTCGCGATCACGATCGCTCCCGCCTGCGGGCCCGATCCGGTCGCGGTGCGGATGAGGCCGAGCACCTCGAGCACGCGGAAGGCTTCGCGCACGCTGGAGCGTCCGACACCTAGGTCGCTCGCCAGGTCGCGCTCCGACGGCAGCCGGTCGCCGGGGCCGAGGCGTCCGTCGAGGAGGTCGCGCTCGATGTGCTCGAGCACGAGTCGCCATGCTCGCGCCGGCTGCTCCGCCATCCCGCCTCCTGTGGTCTGACCACAGCGTACCCCGTGTGGTCAGACCACGCAAAGCCGCCCGCCTCGCGAGGAGACGGGCGGCAGCGAGAGCGATCAGGTCACCCCAGGCGCCCGCCCGACTCCTCCAGGTAGCAGGTGCCGCACAGCGACTCGTAGGTGGTGAGCTCGGGCGACGCGGAGCCGTCCGCGCCCTCGTCGATCGCCACCTGATCTCCGTCGAACACGAAGCGGCCGCCGACGACGCGGCCGTTGAACACCGCCTTGCGCCCGCAGCGGCAGATGGTCTTGAGCTCCTCCAGCGAGTGCGCGATCGCCAGCAGCCGCGCGGAGCCGGGGAACGCGTGGGTGAGGAAGTCGTTGCGGATGCCGTAGGCCATCACGGGGATGCCGTCTTCCACCGCGACCCGGAACAGGTCGTCGATCTGGGAGGCCGTGAGGAACTGCGCCTCGTCTACCAGCAGGCACGCCACGTCGATCGGGGCCGTCGGCAGCAGCTCCTCCTCGGTCGAGCGCCGCATGCGCGTACGATGCTCCGCGAACAGCGCCCGCGCGTCGTCCTCCGGCCCGATCAGGAAGTCCACCTGCCGCGTGACGCCGAGGCGGCTCTCGATCTCCGCCGCGCCCTTGGTGTCGATCGCGGGCTTGGCGAGCAGCACGTGCTGGCCCCGCTCCTCATAGTTGTAGGCAGCCTGCAGCAGGGCGGTCGACTTGCCCGAGTTCATCGCGCCGTAGCGGAAGTAGAGCTTCGCCACGGTCCGGTCTCAGGCGTTGATGCCGAGGGCGGCGGCGGTCGCCGCCGTGGACTCCTCCGCGAGCGCCGGATCGGCGTTGAGCTTCTGGCCGAAGGTCGGGATCAGCTCGCGCAGCCGCGGCTCCCACGCGGGGAACTCGCCCGGGAAGCACTTCTTGAGCAGATCGAGCATGATCGGCACGGCCGTGGAAGCCCCCGGAGAGGCGCCGAGCAGCCCCGCGATCGAGCCGTCGCCGGCGGCGACCACCTCGGTGCCGAACTGCAGCACGCCGCCCTTCTTCGCATCCTTCTTCATGACCTGCGCGCGCTGACCGGCGTTGATGAGCGTCCAGTCCTCGTCCTTCGCGGTGGGCATGAACGTGCGCAGGCTGTCGACCTTTTTGCGGTGGTTCTTCATCAGCTCGCTGATCAGGTAGGTGATCAGATCGGGGTTCGCGAACGCCACCCGCAGCATCGGCCACAGGTTGTGCGCGCGCACCTGCGTCACGATGTCGAGCATGGAGCCGTTCTTGAGGAACTTCGGGCTGAAGGTCGCGAACGGGCCGAACATCAGCGACGCCTCGCCGTCGACCACGCGGGTGTCGAGGTGCGGCACCGACATCGGCGGCGCACCGACGGACGCCTGCGAGTACACCTTCGCCTTGTGCTGAGCGACGATCTTCGGGTTCGTGGTCTTGAGGAACTGCCCACCGATCGGGAAGACGCCGTAGCCCTTGATCTCCGGGATGCCCGACCGCTGGAGCAGCTTGAGCGCCCAGCCGCCCGCCCCGACGAACACGAACTTCGCCTTGATCTGGTTGGGCGTGCGCCCCACCGTGGTGCGGTAGTTGAGGAGCCAGGTGCCGTCCTTCTGGCGCTTGAGAGACTTCACCTCGTGGTTCGTGCGCACCGAGACGCCGGACTCGCGGAGGTGATCGAACAGCTGGTGCGTCAGGGCGCCGAAGTCGACGTCGGTGCCCGCGGGGACCCGGGTGGCGGCGAAGGGCTCGCCCTTGCGTCGCTTCTGCATCAGCAGCGGCGCCCAGGTGTTGATGACGCGGGAGTCCTCGCTGTACTCGATGCCCGCGAACAGCGGCTGCTCCTTGAGCACCTCGTAGCGGTTCCTGAGGTACGCCACGTCTTTCTCGCCGCGCACGAACGTCATGTGCGGGGTCGCGTTGATGAACGTCGACGGCGCGTCCAGCACACCCTTCTCGACGAGCGACGACCAGAACTGCCGGCTCTGCTGGAACTGCTCGTTGATCGACACGGCCTTCGCGGGGTCGAGCGGAGCATCGCCCTGCTGCGGCATGTAGTTGAGCTCGCAGAGCGCGGCGTGCCCGGTGCCCGCGTTGTTCCAGGGATTGGAGCTCTCCTGCGCCACGTCGGACAGCCGCTCGAAGGCGACGATCTTCCACTCCGGCTGCAGCTCGTGCAGCAGAGTACCCAGGGTGGCGCTCATGATGCCACCACCGATCAGCACGACATCGACGTTTTCAGTCACCCGACCAGTCTAGGGCGTGGCTCGGGGCCGATCGTCCGCCGGGCGACCCCGCTCGGGCACGCCGGAGCCCGCTCCCCCGTGCGGCGGGAGCGGGCTCGGCGTCGTCCGTTCTCAGTTGCGCGGAGCGGTGTACGTCAGGTCGAAGCTCATGGTGGCACTGCCCGGATTGTTCTCGTGCACCTCCGCCGACATGACGTTGACGCCCTGCCGGAGCAGCGACACCGGCACCGTGAAGGACGCGCGACTGGCCGCCGCCTTGCCGGGTGCCACCGAGGACGACGCGAACGTCGTCTGGCGGAGGGTCGCATCGGCCGGAAGATTCGACCGCCCGATCTCCACGCCGTTGAGGTAGACGGCCACCCCGTCATCCGCGATCACCGACACGGTTCCGTCGTGCAGACCCGTCAGGTCGTCGACCGTGAAGACGGTCCGGAAATGCGCGCTCTGCGGTTTGACCGCGAGGTCGTCCGGGTCGATGTCGGTCGCCGCACCGGCGACCCCACGCGCCAGCACCGCGGGGCCCGTGTGCCAGGCGGACGCGTCGAACTCCACCGTGTTCCAGTCCGCGGGGAGCGGATCGGCGGAGTACCGCCACGACCACGTCGCACCGTTGGCGATGAACGTGTCCGTCGACGGCTGCCCGGGCTGCACGGCTGCGTCCGGGGTGACGGCCTCGTCGGGCGCGACCGGAGCGGGAGCGGGGGCCGGAGCAGCGGCGTCGGCAGCCGCGGCGACACCCGCCGTGGTCGCGGAGCGGTTGCCCGCCGCATCCCGCGCCCGGACGTAGTACGTCGCAGCCTCCGACGACGCCGGCGCCGTGTAGCTCGCCGCCGTCGTCGACGCGATCACGCGGTTGCCGCGCAGCACCTCGTAGGTGACCGAGCTCGAATCCGAGATGCGGTTCCACGTCAACGTCGTCGCCCCGCCGGCCGGGGTGACCGTGAGGCGCGTCGGCACAGCGGGGGCGACGGAGTCCCTCGGAGCGAACCGCACGAAACCACCGGACCATTGCCGGGAACCACCCGCACGGACCGAGCGGGTGATGTCGCCACCCGCCCACAGCACACCCGTGCTGTCGAAGAACGAGGCCCAGGCGCCGTGCCCCTCTCGCGCCTGAAGATCGGGCGCGAACTCGTACACGTGTCGACCCGTCACCGCGTCCCAGACGCCGATCAACGACATATCGTCGATCTCCGAGGCAGTCCTCGGCGTCTCCGGGTTCGTGTAGGCGTCTTCATACACCCAATCACCGCAGTGACACCCGGCGGCGATGAGGGTCGAGTCCGCGTTCTGGGCGATCGTCTGGAAGTCGCCGCCCTTCAGCGTGACGTTTCCACTGATCAGGCGGAAGTCGGTGCGGTCGTAGGAGAACAGGGAGTGCTGGGATCCGCCGAGCCACAGTCGACCGCCCGTCTCGGTCACCGCGTTCTGATAGACCCACCCCGTGGGGTTCCCCGCGGCGTCGTACATCGGCCTGCTGAACGTCGGCGTCCAGTGCGGCGTGACACCGGCGGCACCCGCCGTGGTCTGCAGGGCCGCAGCGCTGGTGGTCGTGATCGCCCCCTGCATCGTGAAGTAGCCGGCGAAGTACGCACGATCGCCGGCCGCCGACGCGTCCACGGACATGCTCGTGCCGTTGAGGTTGGCATTCCAGGCCGTGTCCGGCCGTCCGGTCGTGAGGTCGATCCGGCCCCCGTCCCACGCGCTCGCGCTGACGGTCGACGAGGCCGCCCGAAGGTGGGTGAACGAACCGGCGACATACAGGTAGTCCCCCTGCACGTCGAAGTCCCGCACGTACGGCACCGCCCCCGCCGCCCGATGCTCGGCGACGACCTGCGGACCGGACAGCTGCCCGGTCGCCGGGTCGAGGAAGGCGATCGCGGCCTGCGGAACGCCGTTCACCGTCGAGAACTGGCCGCCGATGGCGACCCGCCCGTCGGGAAGACCGGCGATCGCCTTCACCTGCCCGTTCAGGACGGGCCGGAACGACGAGACCCACGCGCCCGTGCCGAGGGCGAACGCGGCGAGGTAGGGCTGCGCCACCTGACCGGCGCCCGCCTCCGACTGCTGCACCGTGGCGAAGTTCCCGCCGACGAACACGTTGCCGCCCGCCTCGCCGAAGGACGCCACCTCGGTGTTCGCCTCCCCGGACAGCCCGTTGGCGAGCCCGGCGACACCCCACGTGGTGGTCATGGCGTTGCTGTTGGGAATCGCGGACTGCGTGATGGCCGGAGCACCCTGGGACCCGATCGTGCCGTAGTCGAGGTCTCTGGTCATGAGCTTCGGCTGAAGGAACACCTGGGCGAAGGGGCGCGCCTTGCCCCTCGTGCCCGCCGGAGCCCACAGGTACGACGACGGGTCTTCGTTCCCCGACACCTGCGCCCCGAACGACCAGCCGTTGCGGAAGCGGTACGGCAGATCGCCCTCCTCGAAGCGGACGCGCTTGGCGCCGGTGTCGACGCCGAACACGGCCGACGTCCCGCCGCTGCCGGTGGTCTTCGACCGCTCCCCCGGGTTCTTGAAGGAGAACGACGTGAGGACGTGCCCGCCGCCCATCGTCCACACCCAGCGGTCGCGGTTGGCGAAGGAGAAGCGCACCTCCTGCCACGCCGAACCCGCCGTGTCGAGCGCGCGACGGACACGCACGCCCTCCTGCAGCGCGTCGACGCGACCGCCGTCGAGCAACCCGTCGATCGTCTTCGACGACAGCTGCGCGGGCGCGAACGCCGCAGTGCCCGCCGGGGTGTCGCGGACCTGCTCGGGTGTTCCCACACCGTTGTAGCCCTCCTTCCACCCCTCGCGGCCGCGGCCGATGAGCACCCATCCGCCTCCGCCGGTGGTCTGATCGCAATAGAACTGCTGTGGCGCCACGAGCCGCGGAGTCACCAGCCAGTACACGCCGTCCGGCGCGGTCGGATCGTTCTGCTTGACCTCCCAGCACGACGCCGCGGCCGTCTCCTGCGTCAGGCCATCGGGAGCCGCCGCCGCAGACGCCGGCGCACCCCCGACCACCAGCGAGCCCGCGATGGTCGCCGTCACCGCGGCCGCCGTCGCCAGGGCACGACGGAATCGTGCCCCCCGTGATCTCCGATCGAGACCCATTCGTCCTACCCCCAGAATCCACGCCCCTCCGCGCGCACGCGCCGCGGCGCCTGCGCCCCCGCGGAGGGACGACCAGGAGCCGCCCCGATCGGGACGGCCCGGCTAGGAGGTCTCCGTCGGGACCCGCGGATGCGCGGAGCGGCGACCTCGGCCGGCTAACACGTTACCTGCCGAGCGGTTCGATCCTTGAGCATGCCGATATGCGATGACGTCAGGTCCCGCTGTCCCCCGTGGGCGGGACGGTCCCGCGCCCCGGGTCAGCGTACGGGGGCGAGGCGCTCCGCGAGCACCTCGGCGATCTGCACCGCGTTCAGCGCGGCTCCCTTGCGGAGGTTGTCGTTGCTGAGGAACAGCACGAGCCCCTTGCCCTCCGGCGCGGACTGGTCGGCGCGGATGCGACCGACGAAACTCGGGTCCTTGCCGGCAGCCTGCAGGGGCGTCGGCACCTCATCGAGCACGACCCCGGGGGCCGCGCTCAGGACCTCGCGCGCGCGCTCGGGCGTGATGTCCCGCGCGAACTCGACGTTGATCGAGAGGGAGTGACCCGTGAACACCGGCACCCGCACGCACGTCCCCGCCACGCGCAGACCCGGGAGCTCGAGGATCTTGCGGCTCTCGTTGCGGAGCTTCTTCTCCTCGTCGGTCTCGTTGTCACCGTCGTCGACGAGGTTGCCCGCGAACGGGATGACGTCGAACGCGATCGGTGCCACGTACTTCTCAGGCTCCGGGAAGTCGACGGCAGAACCGTCGTGCACCAGCTCCAGGGTGTTGCCCTGAGCCAGCACGCCCTCGACCTGGCCCAGCAGCTCCTGGGCGCCGGCGAGACCGGAGCCGGAGACCGCCTGATACGTCGAGACGATGAGCCGTTCGAGCCCGGCCTCGGCGTCGAGCGCCTTGAGCACCGGCATGGCCGCCATCGTGGTGCAGTTCGGGTTGGCGATGATGCCCTTCGGACGGGCGTCGATCGCGTGCGGGTTGACCTCGCTCACCACGAGCGGGACCTCGGGGTCCATCCGCCACGCGCTCGAGTTGTCGACCACGACCGCGCCCGCCTCGGCGAACCGCGGCGCGTAGGCACGGCTCGCGGTCGCGCCGGCGGAGAACAGGGCGATGTCGATGCCCGCGGGGTCCGCCGTCTCCACGTCTTCCACGATCACGGTCGCGCCGCCGAACTCGATCGCGGTGCCCGCGGATCGCGACGACGAGAACAGGCGCAGCTCGCGGATCGGGAACGACCGCTCCGCGAGAATCTCGCGCATCACGGTACCCACCTGGCCGGTGGCGCCGACGATGGCGACGGAGAGTCCTGAATCGGAGATGCGGGTCATGAGGTTCCTTGGCTTCGTGCGGTACGGCGTACGAGGCTTCGGGCGCGGCGACGGGATGCGGAGGCCACGCCTGGCGCCGGTGTCAGGGTTTCGGCGAGTCTACCGTGCCGACAGCGGCCGACCGCCCGCGTGACGGCGCCGTGACGACGTCGGCAGGATCCGGACGGCCGATGGCAGGATCAGCGACCGGTGCCGGCGTGGACCGTCGCCTCGGCCTCGCCGTCCAGCCCGTAGGCGGTGTGCACGGTGCGGGCCGCCTCGGCCAGGTCGTCGGCGCGCAGGACCACCGAGATGCGGATCTCCGACGTGGAGATCATCTCGATGTTGATGCCGCCCTCCGACAGCGCCTCGAACAGCGTCGCCGACACACCCGAGTGCGTGCGCATGCCCGCACCGACGACCGAGAGCTTGCCGATCTGGTCGTCGTGCACCAGGTTCAGGAAGCCGACCTCGGCCTGCTCACCCGCGAGGGCCTTCAGGGCTGCGGTGGCATCCGCCTTCGGCACCGTGAACGAGATGTCGGTGCGTCCGGTGGACGCGGCCGACACGTTCTGCACGATCATGTCGACGTTCGCGCCCGACTTCGCGACGATCTTGAAGATGTCGGCGGCCTTGCCAGGAACGTCGGGCACGCCCGCGACCGTGATCTTGGCCTGGCTGAAGTCCGTGGCGACTCCGGCGACGATGGGCTCTTCCATGGCTGCTCCCTCGGCTTCGCGAGGGTTCTTCATGCCCTCGCCCAGAACGTACGTGCCCTCGGCCGACGAGAAGGTCGACCGGGCGTGGATCAGGACGCCATGACGGCGTGCGTACTCGACCGCGCGGATGTAGAGCACCTTCGCACCGTTCGCCGCGAGCTCGAGCATCTCCTCGCTCGACACGTGGTCGAGCTTCTGCGCCCTCGGGATCACCCGCGGGTCCGCGGTGAAGATGCCGTCGACGTCGCTGTAGATCTCGCAGACGTCGGCGTCGAGCGCTGCCGCCAGGGCCACGGCGGTGGTGTCGGAGCCGCCACGGCCGAGGGTGGTGATGTCGCGGGTGTCGCGGTTGAAGCCCTGGAACCCGGCGACGATCACGATCGCGCCCTCGTCGAGCGCCTCACGGAGCCGCACCGGCGTGACGTCGACGATGCGCGCGGCGCCGTGCTGCGAGTCGGTGATCATCCCGGCCTGGCTGCCCGTGAAGGACCGCGCCTCGAAGCCCATCGAGTGGATCGCCATCGCCAGCAGCGCCATCGAGATGCGCTCACCGCTGGACAGCAGCATGTCGAGCTCGCGCGGTGCCGGGATCGGCGCCACCTCATTGGCGAGGTCGAGCAGCTCGTCGGTCGTGTCGCCCATCGCGCTGACCGCGACCACCACGTCGTGGCCCGCACGACGGGTGTCGACGATGCGCTTGGCGACGCGCTTGATGCTCTCTGCGTTCGCGACGGACGAGCCGCCGTACTTCTGCACGATGAGGGCCACGTTCACTCCCGGGGATGACGGGCGGATCCGCCCACGCTCATTCTACGGATCGCGCACATGCCCGACCGCGCATGTGACGGACGCGGACCCTTCACCGGTTGCGCGACTCACCGCAGGGCGCGGGCGCTAGAGGGCGAGGGGCGGGGCCGGGGTGGAGGACGGCGGCGGCACGGGGCGCAGCCGGCCGCCGGTCGCGGCGAACCAGCAGCCGACGATGATCAGCGGGAAGCCGATCAGCAGACCCGGCGTGAGCGGCTCGGACAGGACGATCGCGCCCAGCACGATCGCGACCACCGGGTTGACGTACGTGAACAGCGGAGCGCGCACCGGCCCCACCTCCCGGATGAGGGCGAAGAACGCCAGGAACGCCAGCGCCGTGCAGATCACCGCCAGGGCGAGCAGCGCCCCGAGCGAGGGCAGCGTCGGCACCTCGTGCTGTGTGAGGAGACCGATCGGCAGATAGACGAGGCCGATCATCAGCAGGGACAGCGTGATGGTGCCCAGCGACGGCACGTCGGCCAGCTTTCGCGCCACGATGAAGGGCGCGATCGCGTAGAGCACGGCGACCAGCAGGACCTCACCCGCCGCCAGCAGACTCACGTCGCCGCCGAACAGACCGGGGCCGGCCACCACGATCGCGACGCCGACGAAACCCACGAGCAGACCGATGCCCCGGGCGGGGCGCAGCACGCCGCGGTCGCCGCCTCCGAGCGCGATCAACGCCGCGAACAGCGGAACCGTCGCGACCAGGAGCCCCGTCATCCCCGACGGCAGCGTCATCTCCGCGTGACCGAGGAGCACGAAGGGCCCGGCCATCTCGACAGCGCCGAACGCGAGCACCCAGGGCCAGTGCCGGAGCGCCGCGCGCAGGGCTCCGCTGCGCAGCGCGAACGGCAGCAGCAGCAGCGCCGCGATCAGCGTGCGGCCCGCGACGATCGCCGGCGGGGAGATCGACTCCACCGCGATGCTGATGAACAGATAGGGCACGCCCCACAGCAGGGCCATGACTCCGAAGAGCAGCCAGCCCCGGCGCGTGAAGCCGGAGTGCGGGGTCACAGCACGCGCCGCCCCTCGAAGGCACGACCGAGCGTGACCTCGTCGGCGTACTCGAGGTCGCCGCCCACGGGCAGCCCCGACGCCAGGCGCGACACCGTGATCTGCATCGTGGTGAGCAGCCGGCTCAGGTAGCTCGCGGTCGCCTCGCCCTCCAGGTTGGGGTTCGTGGCGATGATGACCTCCTGCACCGTGCCGTCGGCGAGGCGCGTCATCAACTGCGCGATGCGCAGATCGTCCGGTCCGATGCCCGCGATCGGGCTGATGGCGCCGCCGAGCACGTGGTACAGGCCACGGAACTCACGCGTGCGCTCGATCGCCGCCACGTCTTTCGCATCCTCGACCACGCAGATGAGCGCCTGATTGCGACGGGGATCACGGCAGATCGCGCACCGCTCCTGCTCCGCGACGTTGCCGCAGATCTCGCAGAAGCGCACGCGCACGCGGATCTCGGTCAGCAGCTCGGCCAGCCGTGCCACGTCGAACGTGGGCGTCTGCAGGATGTGGAACGCAATGCGCTGCGCGGACTTGGGCCCGATGCCGGGAAGCCGGCCGAACTCGTCGATCAGCTCTTGGACGATGCCGTCGTACATCAGGAGAACCTCGTGGGGGGCTCGTAGGGCTCTTCGCGAAGGAACGTCGCTCCGAGCACCTGGCGGATCACGGCCTCACCGTAGCGCTGCACGCCCCCGGCGGCGGGGGTGCGCTCGACCACGACGGGCGGGGTGGCGACCGACGGAGCGGCGGCCCTGGACGGCTGCGCGGTGGGGCGCGCCGCTGGTGGGGCGGACGGGGATCGCGGCTCATACGCCGGCTCGTACGACGGGTCGTAGGGCGGCTCGTCGTCGAAGGCGGGCGCCTCGTCGTCTCCGGGCAGCGGCGGCTCGTCGCGGTCCGCGGCACCGTCGGCCGGTGGGGCGGGCGCGGACGAGGCGGCCTCGACCTCTTCGGGCTCCTCGTCGACCGCGAGCGCCGGGGCGGCGGCGGCCACCGGCTCCGCGGTGGGGATCGCGGCCACGGCCCACTCGGTCACGGGCGCGGCGGAGTCGCTGCGGACCTGCGGGCGGGCTCGCGCCGCTGAGGCAGGCTCCGATGCGGGTGCGGCGTCGGCGGGGGCGCTGGGCCCGGAGGATGCGGGCTGGCGCGGCGCTCCCCCCTGCGGCATCGGCGCCGGCAGATACTTCACCCGGACGCCGACCTCCTGCTCGATCGCGGAGCGCAGGTGGTCGGACGGACCGGAGCCGGGCGTGGTGCCCTTGAACTTCGCCACGTCGTGCTGGCTCGTGAACCCGAGCGTGAGCACCTCGGAGTCGGTGTCGTACGCGAGCGGCTGCACCGCGGTGGCGAGCAGCCACGACGTGCGGCTGATGCCCTCGAGCCGGGTGAGCACCGACGGCCACGCCGCGCGGATGCGGTCGAACGTGACCGGGCCGGCGGGGGGCGGCGAAGACACGGACGGCGCCGACGCGGTGTCGTCGGCGGCGGCCGAGCCTCCGGCGTCGGAGCCCCCGGAGGTGGAGGTGGAGGTGGAGGTGGCGCGGTCGGGGCTCGCGGGATCGGACGACACCGCCTCATTCGCCGCGGAGGACGCGCGCTGAGCGGGAGCCGACGCGGCCGGTGCCACGGTCGAGGCGGGCGTCGGCACAGCGGGAGCCGCGGACGGCGCCGGGGCCGGTGAGGGTGCAGCGGGAGCCCCGGACGAGGCGGGCGTCGCCGACGTTCCCGGCGCGGCAGACGCCTGCGCCATGGCCGGCGCGGGTGGCACGGCAGACGGTGCTGCGGCCGCGGCCGACGCGGGAGCCGCAGCCGGCGCGGGGGCCGATCCCCCGACCGCGGACGACGCGGTGCCGGGAGCAGCGCCCGCGCCCGAGGCCTCCGCCAGCACTCTCGCGACCATGAGCTCGAGGTGGAGGCGGGGCGACGTGGCGCCGGACATGTCGTCGAGGGCCGCGCTCACGACGTCGGCCGTGCGCGAGAGCCGGAGCGCCCCGAACGCCTCGGCCTGGCGGCGCATGCGGTCGAGCTCGTCCTCCGCGATGCCGCGCAGCACCGCGGACGCCCCCGAGCCCACGGCGGCGATCACGATCAGGTCGCGCAGGCGTTCGAGCAGGTCGTCGACGAAGCGCCGCGGATCCTGCCCGGTCTGCACCACGCGGTCGATCGCGGGGAAGGCCGCGGCGGCATCGCCCGCGGCGAGCGCATCGACGATCTCGTCGAGCAGCGCCCCGTGCGTGTAGCCGAGCAGTGCCACGGCGCGCGCGTAGCCCACGGTGACCGTCTCCGACCCGGCCGGGGAGTCGGACCCGGCGATCAGCTGGTCGAGCAGCGACAGCGTGTCGCGGGGACTGCCGCCGCCCGCACGCACGACGAGCGGCAGCACGCCCTGCTCGACGACCACGCCCTCCTCGGCGCACAGCTTCTCGACGTACTCGAGCATCGCGGCGGGCGGCACGAGCCGGAACGGGTAGTGGTGCGTGCGCGAGCGGATGGTGCCGAGGACCTTCTCGGGCTCGGTGGTCGCGAAGATGAACTTCACGTGCTCCGGCGGCTCCTCCACCAGCTTCAGGAGCGCGTTGAACCCCTGCGGCGTGACCATGTGCGCCTCGTCGAGGATGAAGATCTTGTAGCGGTCACGACTCGGGGCGAAGGTCGCCCGCTCACGCAGGTCGCGCGCGTCGTCGACGCCGTTGTGGCTCGCCGCGTCGATCTCCACCACGTCGAGCGACCCGCCGCCCGCGCGGGACAGCTCCACGCAGCTCGGGCACGCGCCGCACGGGGTGTCGGTCGGGCCCTCGGCGCAGTTCAGGCAGCGCGCCAGGATGCGGGCCGACGTGGTCTTGCCGCAGCCGCGCGGACCGGAGAAGAGGTAGGCGTGACCCACGCGGTCTCCGCGCAGCGCCGTCATGAGCGGATCGGTCACCTGCGACTGCCCGATCATCTCGCCGAACGTCTCGGGGCGGTAGCGGCGGTAGAGGGCTGTGGTCACCACCCCAGCCTACGGCGTGCCACCGACGTTCGGCGGGTCGCGCCCCCTCCTCGACGGAGGAGGCGCGGCCCGGCTCAGTCGATCGGCTCGACGACCGGAATCGCGGTCGTGATCACCGGCACCGAGGCCGACAGGCGCGTGCCGTCGTCGCGCCGCGCATCGGCGAACTCCCGCAGCGTCGGCCGCCCGGCGATCACGGGCCCCTGGTCGGCCAGCCGCACCACCGCCGGGTCCTCCAGCGTCGCGAAGTACGCGGTGTCACGCACGCTGAAGGGCACCGGAGGGCCGCTGCGCACCTCGACCCGCAGCTCCTCGCGCGTGACCGTCACGGTGAGCGCCGACCCCTGCCACTGCAGCGGGAACGACAGCGACGGCCACCCCGCCGGGAGCCGCGGGTCGAAGCTCAGGTCGCCCGCGTAGTCGCGCATGCCGCCGAAGCCGCACACCAGCGCCGTCCACACCCCGCCGGCCGAGGCCACGTGCACGCCGTCCGACGCATTGTGGTGCAGGTCGTGCAGGTCGACGAACAGCGACTGCTCGAAGTACTTCTGCGCCAGGTCCTGGTACCCCACCTCCGCGGCCAGGATCGACTGCACCACGGCCGACAGCGTCGAGTCGCCCGTGGTCAGCGGGTCGTAGTAGTCGAAGTCGGCCTTCTTCTCCTCCGGCGTGAAGTGGTTGCCCTGCAGGAACAGCGCCAGCACCACGTCGGCCTGCTTCAGCACCTGGAACCGGTAGATGACCAGCGGGTGGAAGTGCAGCAGCAGCGGCCGCTGATCCGCCGGCGTGTTCGCCAGATCCCACACCTCGCGCTCCAGGAACAGCGAGTCCTGCGGGTGGATGCCCAGGCTCTCGCTGTACGGGATGTACATGGCCTCGGCCGCCCGCTCCCACGACTCCGCCTCGCCCGGCCCCAGCCCCGTGCGCTCGACCAGTGCCGCGTAGTCCTCGGGGTAGCTGTCGCGGATCTCGCGCACCACCTTGGCCGCGTAGCGGAGGTTGTAGCGCGCCATGACGTTCGTGTACAGGTTGTCGTTCACGACCGTCGTGTACTCGTCCGGCCCCGTGACGCCGTGGATGTGGAACGTCTGCAGGCCGTCACCCGCGTCCGACTGCTCGACCAGCCGCGCACCGCGCCAGAATCCGAGCGTCGCCCACAGCCGCGCCGTCTCGATCGCGATGTCGGCACCCTCGCGGCGCAGGAACGCCTCGTCGCCCGTCGCACGCACGTACTTGCCCAGCGCGAAGCTGATGTCGGCGTTGATGTGGTACTGCGCCGTGCCGGCCGCGTAGTACGCCGACGCCTCCTCACCGTTGATCGTGCGCCACGGGAACAGCGCGCCCGCCTCGTTGAGCTGCGCCGCCCGCCGACGGGCGGCGGGAAGCATCTTCACCCTGGCGCGCAGCGCGTTGTACGCCCACCGCGGGGTCGTGTAGGTCAGGAACGGGAGCACGTAGATCTCGGTGTCCCAGAAGTAGTGGCCGCTGTAGCCCGACCCCGTGAGGCCCTTCGCCGGGACGCCGGCCCCGTCCGCGCGCGCCGAAGCCTGCGCGAGCTGGAACAGGCACCAGCGGGTGGCCTGCTGCAGGTCGTCACGCCCGCCGATCTGCACGTCGCTGCGCTCCCAGAACGCGTCGAGCCACTCGCGCTGCCGCCGGAACACCGACTCCACGCCCTCATCGGTCGCGCGATCGAGCGAACGACGGCACCGGTCGACCAGCTCCCGCGTCGGCACGCCCCGCGAGGTGTGGTAGCTGACGAGCTTCGTGATGGTGATCGGCACGCCCGCCTTGGCCTGCACCCGGAACACGTTCTTCGCGATGTCCGGCTCGCACAGAGTCCTGGCGTTGTACTGGTTCTCGGTCTCGACGATGTGGTCGGCCACCACCGCGACGGTCATGCCCGACGCCGCGACCCGGTACGACAGCGCCGAGCGCAGCCCGTCCTGCCAGTGCTCCGCGGGCTCCAGCACCCGGTCGGCGATGCGCTCCGCCTTGCGCGGGTCGAAGCCCGCGCCGCTCTTGGCTCCGATCGGCGTCCCCGCGTAAACACCGGCGCCGTCCTGGCGGTTCAGCAGCTGGCAGCTGATCGTGACGGGCGCATCCGCGTTCTCCACCACGACCTCGAGGCGCAGCACCGCGAGGTGACGCTCCTCGAAGCTCACCAGCCGCTGATCCCGCATGCGGACCCGCTTGCCCGACGGCGTCTCCCACACCACGCGACGCTCCAGCACGCCCGTGCGCATGTCGAGCGTGCGGGCGTACTCGCGCACGTCGGCGTCGTCGAGCGAGATCGGCTCGTCGTCGACGTACAGCCGCATCACCTTGGCGTCCGGCGCGTTCACGATGGTCTGCCCCACCTCGGCGAAGCCGTAGGCCTGCTCGGCGTGGCGGATCGGCCAGGTCTCGTGCAGCCCGTTGATGAAGGTGCCGTGCTCGTGCGCACCGCGGCCCTCGATGTGGTTGCCGCGCAGGCCGAGGTAGCCGTTGCCGACCGAGAACAGCGTCTCGCCGACACCCTCCTCCGAGTAGTGCGTCTCGATCAGACGCCACGGGTCGACGGGGAAGCGGTCGCGGTCGATCATGCGGTCTCCGGGATGTCGGTGCGGGTGTCGGGAAGCAGGGCGGCGAGGTCGTCGACCACGTGCGTGGCGCCGGCGGCGCGCAGCGCGTCGGCACCGGTGCCGCGGTCCACGCCGATCACGGTCGCATAGCCGGCGGCGGCGGCGGACGCGGCACCGGACGTGGCGTCCTCGACCGCGACGCTGCGGGCGGGGTCGACGCCCAGGCGGACGGCACCCGCCGCGAACATGTCCGGCGCGGGCTTGGAGGCCAGGCCGTCGTGCTCCGCGACCACGCCATCGACCACGACGCGGAAGAACGAGCGGATGCCGGCGGCGGCGAGCACCTCCTCGGCGTTCTTCGAGCTCGACACGACGCCCATCGGCACACCGGCCGCGTGCAGCCGCTCGACCAGAGCGAGCGAGCCGGGGAACGGGGCGATGCCCTGCCCGCGCAGCGACGCCGCGAAGGCGGCGTTCTTGCGGTTGCCGATCCCGCACACGGTCTCGGCCGAGGGGTCGTCGTCGACGGATCCCCACGGCACCTCGACGTTGCGGCTGCGCAGCAGGCTCGCGACCCCGTCGTAGCGCTTCTTGCCGTCGACATACGCGAAGTAGTCCTCGTCGGTGTACGGCGGGGTGATGCCCCAGCGCGCGAACACGTCGTCGAAGACGGCCTTCCACGCCCTCATATGCACCTCGGCGGTCGGCGTGAGCACGCCGTCGAGATCGAACAGCACTCCATCGGCGAGGAGCAGGTCGGGCAGCGCTTCTGGCACAGGGCCTCCAGGAGAAGGGCGAGGGACGGATCGGCACCTCTCCGTGCCACTGTGCCAGCGTAATGCGGGCGGCACGCACGGGGTAACCCCGCAGCCGCGATCAGAGCAGCTCGGCCGTCTGCCTGGCGATCTGGAGCTCCTCGTCGGTCGGCAGCACCAGCACCGTCACGCGCGACGCGTCGGTCGAGATCACCCGGATCCCGCGCTCTCTGGCGGTGTTGCGCTCCTGGTCGAGCTCGACGCCCGCGAAGCCCAGGGTCGCCAGGGCCGCCGCCCGCACCGGGGCCGCGTTCTCGCCGACGCCCGCCGTGAAGGAGATCACGTCGACCCCGCCGAGCTGCGCGATGTACGCCCCCGCATAGGCGCGGAGCCGGTGCACGTACACGTCGAAGGCCAGCACCGCCGCCTCGTCGCCCTCCGCGACCCCGGCGAGGATGTCGCGCATGTCGCTGCGCCCCGCCAGCCCCGCGAGTCCGCTGCGGGTGTTCAGCAGCGTGTCGAGGTCGTCGATCGTGTACCCCGCGCGTCGCGACAGATGCACGAGTGCCGCGGGGTCGAGGTCGCCCGACCGCGTGCCCATGACGAGCCCCTCCAGCGGCGTGAGCCCCATCGACGTCTCGACCGAGCGACCGCCGTCGATCGCGGTGACCGAGGCCCCGTTGCCGAGGTGGAACACCAGCTGGCGCAGCTCCCCCAGCGGTCGGTCGAGGAAGCGGGCCGCGGCCTCGCTCACGTACTGGTGGCTCGTGCCGTGGAACCCGTAACGGCGCACCCGGTGCTCGGCGGCGAGCTGCGCGTCGATCGCGTAGGTGTAGGCCGCGGGCGGAAGCGTCTGGTGGAAGGCCGTGTCGAACACCGCCACGTGCGGGACGGCGTCGAACACCGCACGCGCGGCCCGGATCCCGGCCAGGTTCGCGGGGTTGTGCAGCGGGGCGAGGACGGCCAGCTCGCCGATCTGCCGCTCCACGTCGGCGTCGATCAGCGTGGGGGCGTAGAAGCGTGCCCCGCCGTGCACCACCCGATGCCCGACGGCGACCGGCGGGTGCGCGTCGAGGGAGGGCCCGTGCGCCGCGAACTGCTCGCGCATCACCTCGAACGCGGCCGCGTGGTCGGGGATCGGCCGCTCCTCGCGGTACGTCGCATCGAGCATGGTCGGCACCGCGTCGGCGGCCACGACCGGGCGGACGGTGTGGGCCACCGGGCTCGACTCCTGGCCGATGCGCTCGATCAGCCCGCTCGCGAGCTCGTCCTCCCGCTCGACGTCGATCAGGCTGTACTTCAGCGAGGAGGATCCGCTGTTGATCACCAGGATCGCGCTCACGCCCGCTCCCCCTCTGCGCTCTGCGCCTGGATGGCGGTGATCGCGACCGTGTTGACGATGTCGTCCACGAGCGCCCCGCGCGACAGGTCGTTGATCGGCCTGTTGAGACCCTGCAGCACCGGACCGATCGCGACCGCTCCCGCCGACCGCTGCACGGCCTTGTAGGTGTTGTTGCCCGTGTTGAGGTCGGGGAACACGAAGACCGTCGCGCGGCCGGCCACCGCGGAGTCGGGCAGCTTGGCCTTGGCGACCGCGGCGTCGGCGGCGGCGTCGTACTGGATCGGGCCCTCCACGGGCAGCTCCGGCGCGCGCTCCCGCACGAGCGCCGTGGCCTGGCGCACCTTGTCGACGTCGGCGCCGCTGCCGGACTCCCCCGTGGAGTACGACAGCATCGCGACGCGCGGGTCGATCCCGAACTGCCGCGCCGTCGTCGCCGACGAGATCGCGATGTCGGCCAGCTGCTCCGCCGTGGGGTCGGGGATCACGGCACAGTCGCCGTACACCAGGACGCGGTCGGCGAGCGCCATCAGGAACACGCTGGACACGACCTCGACCCCCGGCTTGGTCTTGATGATCTCGAACGACGGGCGGATCGTATGGGCTGTCGTGTGCGCAGCCCCCGACACCATGCCGTCGGCGAGACCCAGGTGCACCATCATGGTGCCGAAGTACGACACGTCGGTGACCGTGTCGGCCGCCCGCTCCAGCGTGATGCCCTTGTGCGCGCGCAACCGGGCGTACTCCTCCGCGAACCGCTGCACCAGCTCGGGGTCGGTGGGGCTGAGGACCTGCGCGTCGGCGATGTCGACGCCGAGCTCGGAGGCCCGCGCGCGGATGGCGGCCTCGTCGCCCAGGATCGTGAGGTCGGCCACGTCTCGCGCGAGCAGCGTCGCGGCCGCGCGGAGGATGCGGTCGTCGTCGCCCTCCGGCAGCACGATCCGGCGACGGTCGGCCCGCGCCCGCTCCATCAGGCCGTACTGGAACATCAGCGGCGTGACCACGTGGGCCTCGGCGAGCCCGAGCTGCTCGGTCAGCTCGGCGATGTCGACGTGCGCCTGGAAGAGACCGAGCGCCCGCTCGTAGCGCCCGCGGGCATCGGCCGTGATCCGTCCGCGCGTCCCCATCACGCGCACCGCCGTGTCGTAGGTGCCCAGGTCGGTCGTGATGATCGGCACGGACGACGCGAACCCGTCGAGAAGCTGCAGGATGGGCGCGGGCAGCGGGAACGGCCCGTTGAGCACGATGCCGGCGATGCGCGGGAAGGTCCCGGAGGAATCGGCGAGCAGGGCGGCCAGGAGGACCTCCGTGCGGTCGGCGGGGATCACCACCACGGCCTCCTCCGTGATCCGCGGCAGCACGTTCACCATCGACATGCCGGCGACGACGATCGACAGGGCGACCGCGGTCAGGCGCTCCTCGTCGCCCGCGAGCAGCGTGCCGTCGATCGCCGCGAGGATGCCGCGGATGGACGGTGCCACGAGGGCGCGGTCCTCCGGGATCGCCCACACCGGGGTGCGGTCGGCCGGAAGCACGGCGCGAACGGCGGCGACGATCGGCTCCAGCGCCTCAGGGTCGGCGCGGTTGACCGCCACGGCGAACAGCTCCGCCCGTTCCGCGGCGAGCTCGGACAGCGCGAGGGCGGCGATCTGCCCCACGGCGGCGGGCGTGCGGGCGGTGGTGGTGCCCAGCTGCTCGGCCTGACGCTGCTGGTCGCGGCCGCTCAGCACGAGCAGCACGGGCGCGGCGAGGTTCGCGGCGATGCGCGCGTTGAACCCGAGCTCCGCGGGGCTCGCGACGTCGGTGTAGTCGCTGCCGACGATCACGACCGCGTCGCACTGCGCCTCGACCGCCTTGAACCGCGCGACGATGGTCGCCAGCGCGGCCTCGGGGTCGGCGCGCACGTCGTCGTAGGTCACGCCGATGCAGTCGTCGTAGTCAAGCTGCACGCCGTCGTGCGCGAGCAGCAGCTCGAGGATCTCGTCGCGCTCGGCGACCGACCGCGCGATGGGTCGGAAGACCCCGACGCGCGGGGAGACGCGCATCAGGGCGTCGAGCGCCCCGAGGGCGATCGTCGACTTCCCGGTATGGCCTTCGGCCGAGGTGATGTAGATGCTCCGCGCCACGCCCCCAGCTTAGGCGGGGCGCCGTCGGACGCGCCCGGACGGTGCCGTGACTAACGCGCCGTCACTCGCACGGTCCGGACAGAGCGTCGACCACGGCCGTCGCATCCTCCTGGTAGCCGGCGTAGTACTCGCGGTCGGTGTTGATCTGCACGCGGTGGATCGCGTGCGACGCCGGCATCGACTGCCACTCCGGAAGCCGCCCGAGACGCTCGTAGAACAGCGTGGCCGAGGCCGCGGGGTCCATCCGCTGCTCGACGCTGCCCCACCAGTCCTGCTGCTGGAACAGCCCGATGCTCGTGGTGCGCGAGCCGTCGGGGTTGGTCCAGCCGCGGGTCTCCCAGTCGCCGTAGTCGATCGCGCGCAGGCTGCTCTCCCCCATCGCGGTCATCACGCCGAGGATCTGCCCGTCGCGCCCGAAGCCGAGCGCGGAGGCCGTGCGGATGATGGTCGCCGCGTTCTCCAGCTGTTCGCCGCGCCACCCCTGGATGCCCGCCGCGGGGAAGGTCTCCGGGCGGTCGATGCAGACCGGCGCGGGGTCGCGGGCCAGGCCGAGCGGGATGAGCACCAGGAGCCCCGCGACCACGGCCACCACGCCGGCGGACACGAGCAGACGCCGGCCGCGCGTGCGCCAGCGCGCACGGGATGCCGTCCGGCGCCGCGCGGCCGCGCGACGCCGAGCCGCCGGAGACCTCTTCGCCGCGGGCCTCCGCCGGGCGGCGGGCTTGCCCGCCCGCGGCCTCGCGCGGGACGCGGTCACGGGCGCACGGCTCCCGCCGCCGGATGGGAGCGCCGCCCGATGAGCGCCGCGACGCCGCCGCCGATCGCACCGAACAGGTGCCCCTGCCACGAGACGCCGTCGGCCACGCCGATCACGCCCGCGAGCATCGTGCCGCCGTAGACGCCGATCACGACCACGGCGATCACGGCGTAGAGGATGCGATGGGCGACGCGCCCCGGCGCGAACACGCGCATCACGACGTAGCCGAAGTAGCCGAACACCAGGCCTGAGGCGCCGACCGTGAGCGTGCCTGGAGCGTTCACGAGCCAGGTGCCGACCCCGCCGACGACCGCGACGATCACGGTGACGGCCCAGAAGCGGCGCGCCCCCTCGACCGCGACCAGGCAGCCGAGCACGAGGAACGGTACCGAGTTGGCGATGAGGTGCGCCCAGCTCGCGTGCAGCAGCGGGGCGAGGATGATGCCGCTGAGCCCCGACAGGTCCCACGACCGCAGACCGAAGCCCGTGAACGATCCGGGCAGCAGGGCATCGGCGAACTGCACGAGCCACATCACCGCCAGCAGCAGCACCGGCGAGGCGAAGCGGGCGAGCGGATGCGGCGGCCGCGAAGGAGGGGGGACGGTCACCGCTCGATTGTCGCAGGCCCGTCCGACGAACGCCTGTGTACCGGGCCCGGCAAAAGAAAAGACCCTCCGCGCACCCAGCAGAGCCCGGTTACCCTTGCTGCGTTTCCGCCCTGGGGGAATTGGCCTGGATGCCGCCACGCGGAGAGCCGTCGTCCACTCTACCCGACCAGCGGCGGGGCGACGAACCCACGCGGGCATGGTCCCGCACGCCGCGCGGAGCGTACGATCGATTCACGCGCATCGTTGCGTCGACGTGAGAGGGATCGCATGCCTGAGAACGCCCCCCTGACCCCGGTCACGATCGACGCCGAGCGATTCGCCGCCCAGACGGCGGCGATTCTCGGCTCGATCAGCCAGGTCATCGACGGCAAGCCCGACGCCGTACGCAGCGCGCTCGTGTGCCTGCTCGCGGAGGGCCACCTGCTCATCGAAGACGTGCCGGGCGTCGGCAAGACGATGCTCGCCCGCGCACTGGCCGCGAGCATCGACGCCACGGTCCGCCGCATCCAGTTCACGCCCGACCTGCTGCCCGGCGACGTCACGGGCGTGTCGGTGTACAACCCGGTCGACCGGGAGTTCGAGTTCAAGCGGGGCGCCGTGTTCGCCCACATCGTGATCGCCGACGAGATCAACCGCTCGTCCCCCAAGACGCAGTCCGCGCTGCTGGAGGCCATGGAGGAGGGCCAGGTCACGGTCGACGGCTCCACGCACCGCCTGCCCGACCCGTTCCTCGTGGTGGCGACGCAGAACCCGCTGGAGATGGAGGGCACCTACGCCCTCCCCGAGGCGCAGCGCGACCGCTTCATGATGCGCATCTCGATGGGCTACCCCGACCCGGGCGCGGAAGCCCTCATGCTGCGGCAGCGCGACGTGGTGAACCCGCTCGCCACCGTGACGCCCGTGGCCGACGCCGCGTCCGTCGCGCAGCTCATCGCCTGGGCGCGGGCCGTGCACGTGGCCCCGGCCCTGGAGGAGTACGCGGTCGCACTCGCCCAGGCCACCCGCTCCGACCCGAGCCTGCATCTCGGTGCCAGCCCCCGCGCCACCCTCCAGCTCGTGCGTGCGGCGAAGGTGTGGGCGGCCCTCGACGGCCGCGACTACGTCATCCCCGACGACATCACGTCGCTGCTCCTCCCCGTGTTCGCCCACCGCCTGCTCCCCGCGCGCGGCGCCCATCGCGCCGGAGCCCAGCCCATCGAGGCCGCGCTCACGCAGATCGCCGAGCGCGTGCGCGTCCCGGTCGCCACCCGCTCCTGAGACCCCCGCCATGCGACGACGCCGCCTCCTCACCCGCCGGGGCACCGGCACGCTCGTCGCGGCGTTCGGCTGCCTGGTCGCGGCGAACGTGCTCGGCGCGCGCATCCTCCTCTTCATGGCCGTGTTCCTGGCCGCCCTCACCCTGTTCTCCGCGCTGGCGGTTCGGCTGCCACGGCGCTCAGGGACGGTCGCGCGACAGATCTCGACCGACCTGCTCACGGTGTCGGAGGCCTCGCGGGTCACGGTGCGCTTCACGCTGCGGGCGCTGCGGGTGCCGCACGGCCTGTGGCATGACGTGCTGCCCGACGCGGTCGCCGGAGACTCCAGCGGCGAGTACCCCGCCGAGACCGCGCAGCTGAGCTACCTCATCACGGGGGTGCGGCGCGGCGTCTGGCCGCTCGGCCCCCTCATGCTCCGTACGGTCGACCCGTTCGGACTCGCGCAGCGGGAGCAGGCGTTCGGCGACACCCGGACCATCACGGTGGTGCCGGAGGTGTTCGCCCTCACACCGCTCGCCGTGCGCATCGGGGCGGCGGGAGGGACGGCCCACACCTCGTCGACCCGCCTCGGACAGGGCAGCGACAACCTGTCCCCGCGCGGCTACGCCCCCGGCGACTCCATGCGCCGGATCCACTGGCGGGCCACGGCCCACCGCGGCGAGCTGATGGTGCGCCAGGAGGAGGAGGAGTCCAGCCCCGACGCGCTGGTCGTCCTCGACCGGAGCGCCGGTCGCTGGGACCCGCAGGGCGACGCCGCCGACCCGGCCTTCGAGTCCGCGGTGTCGCTGTGCGCCTCGGCCGCCCTGCACCTCGCCGCCGAGGGCTACAGCGTCGACGTGATCGACACCGCGGGCACGCTGCTCGGCGCGCTCCGCGGACACGAGGACGACCGCGACGGCCTGCTCGTCGCACTCGCCCTGGTGACCCCGCGCGGCGAGGCCCGGGAGCTCGCGGCCCTCGTCGGCGGCACCCCGCCCGGGCCGCTCGTGTTCGTCACCGGACGCGTCGACGAGGAGGACGCGGCGCTGCTGCGTCCCGCGGGAGCCGCGGCCCCGCTGCTGTTCGCCACCGAGCCGCTGCCGGGTGCGGCCGACGCGGCACGACAGCACGGGTGGACCGTCGCCGCCCTCGGCACCGACGTCGCCGAGGCCTGGGACGACGCGCTGGCCGCGCGGAGCGGAGCGGGCGATGTTCCGCGCTGAGCAGCCGCGCGCCGCGACCCCGCCGCCGCGCACCGTGCCGCGGTGGCACCGCGACCGCGACGAACCGGATCGCGTCGTCGCCACGGGCGTGCTCGCCGCGGTCGGAGCGCTCGTGGCCATGTGGCCGTTCACCTCGGTGATCACGCCGGGGGCCTGGTCGTTCACGGTCGTGCTGATCGTGGTGGCCGTGGTGGGCACCGGGATGCTCGTCCGTCACCTCCTCCGCCGCCGGCGCGCGGGACTGGGCGACCTCGGCGCGCTGCTCGCCCAGGTCGCGGTCGCGGTCGCCGTGCTCACGCTGCTGCTCGCGGGCGACACCGCGATCCTGGGGGTCGTTCCCACCGCGACGACCCTCGCGGTGTTCCAGGGCCTGGGGGCGGCCGCTTGGGAGCAGATCGTGTTCGGCTCGGCGCCGCTCGACGCCTCCCCCGCACTGGCGGGTGCCCTCGGTGCGGGCTTCGCCGTGGTGGCGATCCTGCTCGACCACCTGGTCGCCCAGCGCTCGGCCGTGCTCGCCACCGTGCTGATCGGCGTGATCGGCGCCGTGCCGATGATCGTGACCTTCGGCGACCCGAACGTCGCCTGGTTCGTGGCCCTCGCGCTCACGGCGCTGCTGCTGTTCCGGGTCACCGCGCAGCGCGACGGCTCCTCTCCGCGCCGGAGCTCGCTGTCGGTCGCCGTCGGGGTCGGCGCGGCCGCCGTCGTCTCCGCCCTGGTGGTGACGCCCGCGCTGCCCGTCGCCCCCACCATGGCCGGCACCGGCGTCGGCGTGACCGTCGACGCGTCGCTGCGCCTCGGCGACGACCTGCGCCAGCCCAACCCGGTCGAGGTGCTCACCCTCGCCACCGACGCCGCCACCGCGCCCTATCTGCGCCTGACCACGCTGTCCCGCTTCGACGGCCGTGTGTGGCAGCCCGACCGCGGCGACCTGCAGTCGCAGGCGGACGGCTTCGGGGAGCCGGAGTGGAGCGAGGGCGTCGCGACCGAGGACGCCACCACGTCCATCCGCATCCTGCGCATGTCGAGCGCCTGGCTGCCGGTGCCGTACCCCGCCACCGACGTGTCGGGATTGAACGGGTCGTGGCGGGTGGCCCCCGAGAACCGCACGCTGTACTCGCGTCGGTCCGACGCCGCCGGCAACGACTACACCGTGAGCTCCACGCGCGTCACGCCGACGCTCGAGCAGATCCGTGCGGTCGACGCGGCCCCGCCGCTCGCGGATCCCGACATCGAGGACGTCGAGCTGCCCGGGATCATCGGCGAGCTCGCGGCCGAGGTGACCGCCGACGCGGACACCGACTACGACCGGCTCGTGGCGCTGCAGAACTGGTTCCGCGCGCAGTTCGACTACTCGCTGGAGACGCCGGTGGAGGAGGGCTTCGACGGCACCGGCGCCGACGCCGTCGCCCGCTTCCTGGAGGAGCGCTCCGGGTACTGCGTGCACTTCGCCGGCGCGTTCGCTCTGATGGCGGAGAGCCTCGACATGCGGGTGCGGATCGTGGTCGGGTACCTCCCCGGTTCGCTCACCGACGAGAAGCGCGGAGACGAGTCGATCTTCTCCGTGACGAGCGACCAGCTGCACTCCTGGCCCGAAGTCCTGTTCCCCGGCATCGGCTGGGTGTCGTTCGAGCCCACCGCGTCGCTCGGCGTCCCGACGGCGTTCCGCGCGGGCGAGGCCCAGGGCGGTGCGACCGGCGGGATCACGGAGCCCGCGCCGACCACGGCGCCGCAGACGCAGGAGACGCAGGGCCCCGACGTCGACCGGGGTGACGCGGACCCCGGGTCCGCGGGATCCGGAGAGCTGCGCCGCCTCGACCCGACCCCGGTCGCGCTCGTGACGCTCGGGGTGGTCGTGCTGCTCCTGCTCCCCGGGATCGTGCGGCTCATCGAGCGGCAGATGCGGATGCGTCGCGCGGCCCGAGGCGACGCGGCCGCCGCGTGGGCGGAACTGCGCGACACCCTGCTCGACCTGGCGCTGCCGGTGTCGGACGCCGACAGCCCCCGTGCGCGAGCCGCCGCCCTCGCGCGCGACCGTGGCGCGGACGCCACAGCCCTGCAGCGCCTCACCACCGCGGTCGAGCGCGCCAACTACGCCCGCCCCGGCGCACAGGAGACCGACGATCTCGCGGAACCCCTGCGTGCGGTGCTGTCGAGCCTGCAGCACAGCGTCGACGGCCCGACCCGGGTGCGCGCGCGACTGCTGCCGCGGTCGCTGTACGCCCCGCGCGGAGCGGATGCGGCGCTGCTGGCCTGAGCGCCCCGCGGGTGATCAGGACGCGGCGGCCTCGGCGGGGTGCGCGGCACAGCGCACGGTGTCGCAGTCGTCGCACACGACGAACTGCGCACGGCACGAGAGATCGGGGCAGTTCGCGGTGCGCTTGGTCGCGGCGCCGCAGCCCGCGCAGCGACCGATCACCCGGGCGTGATCGCTGAAGTCGACGGAACCCCGGCCGTCGAACACGTACAGCGAGCCGTCCCACAGTCCGTCGTCGCCGAACTTCTCGCCGTAGCGCACGATGCCGCCCTCGAGCTGGTACACCTCGCCGAACCCGCGGGCCGTCATCAGGCTCGACAGCACCTCGCAGCGGATGCCACCCGTGCAGTACGTCACGACGGGCTTGCCCTTCAGTTCGTCGTAGACCCCGGAGTCGAGCAGGTCCACGAAGTCGCGCGTGGTCTCGGTGGCGGGCACGACCGCGCCGCGGAAGCGCCCGATCTGCGCCTCGAGCGCGTTGCGACCGTCGAAGAACACGACCTCCTCGCCGCGCTCGGCCACGAGCTCGTGCAGCTGTTCCGGGGTGAGTCGCGCTCCGCCGCCGACGACGCCGTGCTCGTCCACGCGCAACTCGCCGGGCGCCCCGAACGACACGATCTCGTCGCGCACCTTCACGCTCAGCTTCGGGAAGTCGAGGCTGCGGCCGTGCTCGTCCAGCCCTGTGCCCTCGCTCCACTTGAGGTCGACGTCGCGGAACGGCGCGTACGACCGGAACGAGCGCGCCCACTTCTTGAGTGCGGGGAGGTCGCCACCGAGGGTGCCGTTGATGCCGTCCTTCGAGATCAGCAGTCGTCCCCGCAGTCCCAGCGCCTCGCCGAGGTCGCGCTGCCACACCCGTATCGCCTCGGGATCGGCGAGCGGGGTGAAGGCGTAGAAGAGGACGATCTTGGGGGTTGCCACCCCGGAATCCTACGTCGCCGACCTGACCGCGGCCGGGGTCAGAGGCGGTCACGTGACGTCGCGGCTCAGGAACGCGAGGCTCCCCCCGCCGACGGCCGCGAGCACCCAGGCCGCCGTCAGCCCGGCCGGGAGAAGGCCGTACAGCTGATCGCCCGTGGAGAGCCCGACGGCGGTCACGTCGAACCCGAGGGTCTGGAGGAACGCGAGCAGCGGAAGACTCGCGGCCCCGGCGCTCCAGAACAGCGCGACGAGCGTCGCGACCCCGAGCGACAGGGACGTGACGAAGAGCGCGACGAGGTGGGCCTGGACGATCATCCCGATCCCCACTCCCCACAGGCCGGCGAGGGCACCGAGCGCGAGAGTGGCGCCCACCGCCGCTGCGTCCAGGGGAATGCCGCCCATCGTGGCCCACAGCACGACGTGGCCGCCGAGGAGTGCGACGAGCGCGACGGCCGCTCCCCCGATCGCCGACGTCGGCAGCCGGACCAGAAGGACCGCCCACCGCGGCAACAGCATCAGACGCTGCGCGATGACGCCGTCGCGCCGATCGACCGTGTACCGGAACGAGCCGTAGACCGCCGCGAGAACGGCCGCGGAGGTCGCCAGGACGGTGTGGAGCGGCGCGGTGAGGGTGTCACGGACACCGGCGGGGGCATCCGCGAGCTCTGAGGGAATGCTCGCCGCGAGCGGGAGCGAGATCACGAGCGCCGCCACCGCCGCACCGAGCAGCACGAGGTCGCCGCCGACGTCGCGCGCCTGCGCACGCAGAGCCCGACCGATCACGCGACGGCCCGGCGTCCTCGCGCCCACGCGATCCCGACCAGACCGCCCGTCCACACGAGCGCGACGCCCAGCGCCGGAAGGAGGTCGAGCAACCGCCCCTGATACGCGGGGGCTCCGATCGCGGCGAGGACCATGCCGGGCGAGTACCTCGCGACCTCCGGCGCCGTCCGCAGCAGCGCGAACTCCACGGCCAGCGGATAGGCGAGGAGGATCGCCGCCGTCACGTAGTAGTTCCGGGTGATCCAGCCGATCGCACCTCCGAGGAGAGCGCCGAGGACGGCGCCGACGAGCGCGCCTCCGTACATTCCCCAGGCGTCGTCGCCGAGGACGAAGGACTGCCCCTCCCGTGTCAGGAGGATCGCGGCGGCCGCCGTCCAGAGCACGCAGATGACGAGAGAGGTGCCGACGGCGACCAGCGCCCCCGCCACGAGCTTGCCCGCGAAGGCGCGCCGGAACCCCACGGCGACGAGGGTACGGTCCATCGAGCCGTAGTAGTACTCGCGGGTGACGGTGTAGGCGCCCACGAACGCGGCCGAGAGGGCCGTCCAGGCGAGGGGCTGCAGAACCTGGAGTGTCGCGGCGGCGGGCTCGAGGCCCGCGAGGTCGAAGTGCGAGCCATCCGAGCAGAGAACGTACACCGGCAGCAGGACGGCGACCAGGAAGATCGCGAGCACGGAGAAGCCGCTCACCGAACGCAGCAGCTCGCTGCGAATCACCGACGTCACGCCGACACCCCCTCGATCAATTCGAAGTACCTGCTCTCCAGCGACTCGGCGTCGCTCGTGACGAGATCCCGCAGCGGCCCCGCGAACAGGGCGCGACGCTTGAGCACGACCACCTCATCGACCACCTGTTCGAGCTCGGGAAGCTGATGGCTCGCGATCAGCACCGTGCCGGCACGGTCGGCGAAGCTCCGTAAAAAGCCGCGAAGCCAACGAATGCCGTCCGGATCCAGGCCGTTCGCCGGCTCATCCAGGATCAGTGTCCGTGGCGAGCCGACGAGCGCGGTCGCCAAGCCCAGTCGCTGCGCCATCCCCGTCGAGTAGGTCTTGACGCGGCGGCGGGCGTCGGGCGCGAGTCCCACCTCGTCCAGCACCTCATCCACGCGCTGCGACGGAGCCCCCGCCGCCAGCCGGGCGATCTCCAGATGCCGTCGCCCCGTGATGCCCACCTCGAACCCGAACCCGTCCATGTGGACTCCGACGTGCGTCGCGGGGTTCTCCAGCGACGCGAACGGGCGGCCGTCGATGAGGCACTCCCCCTCCGTCGGTCGCAGCAGCCCGACGATCGCTCGGAGGGTGGTCGACTTACCCGCCCCGTTCGGGCCGAGCAGCCCGACGATCGACCCGCGCGGCACCCCGAATGAGAGCCCATCGACCGCCGCCCGATGGCCATACCTCTTGGTGAGCCCTCGGACCTCGATCGCCCGATCCTTCCTGTTCATCCTTCTCCTACCTTTCGTCCATGAGAGTCGACAACGGCTCGGTCACTCCCGCCGTCCAGAGCGCGTGCCACAGATCGGTCGTTCCCAGATGAGCACGCGCCTGCCCGGTGCCCGGCGGGGCTGGGTGGTCTGGGGATAACTCGACGACGCCGATACTCACCGCGGCGACGGAGACGTCGGGGGCGGACACCGGGACCAGCGCGTCCAACGGCACCGTCACCGGGGTCGGGGACCGGTGCACGACCGTCCCGGTGCCGATCACCGCGCTCCCGAGGATCCCGCTGGTCATCAGGTCGACGCGGGTGCCGTCGGGGATTCCGGAAGCGCGTCCTCCTCCGGCCTGCACGAGCGACATCCGGCCGTCATGCGTCCAGAAGCCGAGCGTGACCGTGCGTGGCACGGGGATCAGGGCACCGGCGATGACGACAGCGCCGGTCATCACGGCGAGCACGGTCGCGAATCGGACTCGGGACACTCCGGCCCGGAGCACGCGCACGAGCGCCCGAAGCACGATCGTCAGCCCGGTGATCGCCACGATGACCTCCAGAGCGAGCGTGAGGACGGAGAGCACCGGGCCGCCCGCGGTACCCGCCTTCGCCACCCGTGCAACAGCGAGGAACACCAACACGCACGGCGTGAACAGGCTCGCCAGACCGAACGGCACGCTCCACCACGGCGGCACTCGCTTCTCCGACCGCCCACCCCCGAAGAGGAGCCGGACAAGGCGGTCCGAGGCATCGCGGATCGTGCGTTCGCGCAGATTCGGCTCGTCGAGAGCACTCATGAGCGCGATGTATCCGTCGAAGCGCACGAAGGGGATGAGATTGATCAGGACGATGAGGACGCACGAGACACCCGCCAGCAGCACGGCCTGACGAAGCTCGGACGGCGGGAGCGCGAGAGCGGCGACCAGAGCGACTCCGGCGGCCACCACGTGCACGGCTGGTCCGGCGAGGGCGACCGACACGCGTTGCCCACGGTCGCGGAGACGCCAGCCGTCCGTCACATCGACGAAGAACGCGGGAGCGAGATAGAAGATCATGAAACCGGCCCGACGGGGCGTGCCGCCGAAGCCGGTGAGTGTGAGGCCGTGGGCCGTCTCGTGGAGCAGGGTGAGCAGCCCGAGCACGATGACGGTGCCGAGGAGGGCGGCCAGCGGCACCGGTGTCACGACGACCCGGACGACATCCGCCGCCTGAAGAAGGGCGGCAACAGCCCCGAGCCCGGCCATGACGACGGGGATCAGCATCACCCTCTTGGGAAGCGACGGGAGCAGACGGTGCAACCGTCGGAAGAGCTCGGGCGCACGCAGGGTCGCGACCTGCAGGGTGAGCGGGGCACGATACGACAGCCGCCCCGGCGGGATTCTTCCTGCGCCCTCCAGCAATCCGCTCGCTCGGAAGCGCTCGACGAGTCGAAGGAAGCTCTCCGAGGACTCGGACGGTGCGAAGCGGGTGCGGAGGACGTGGAGCGGTGTCTCGCCGTCCATCGCCTCCAGCAGATCGACGACGGAGCGCGAGACCCGTGACGTCGGTACGCCGTGCACGGACGCGACCCACACCGCGTCCTCCCCGACACGTTCGAAGGAGACGTCTGCGGAGCGCACGGGACGGTCCTCGGCACCCAGCGGGGCGGTCCCGCGAAAGCGCTGCCGGTGGGGCGGCTCAGGCGACGGCATCGTCAGCCGCGATCGTCGTGGAGGAAACCGCGGACGTCGTCACCATCACGATCTCCGCACCCTGCGGAGACCGTACGGGAGAAACGTTCGGTTCCTCGAACCCGGCGTCCGCGATCTCACGGCAGATCTCATCCAGGCCGAGAACCTGCAGGCGGCTCGTGAACACCGTCACCCTTCCCCCCGGTACCAGATCGTCCGCGCGCAGCCAGTTCACGAGTCGGGCGGAGCCGTCGTCCTCGATCTGCTGGCTGAACAGATACCTCTCCGCGCCATCCGGCCCCGGGACCCAGATCTTCTCGGTCCTCGTCACGCGCAGTTCCGCTTCCGCGATGGCCCCCGCCAGCGTGAATGCGAAGAGACCGCCCGGAGCGAGGTGCCGCCGAACGGCGGCGTACAGCGCAGCGCGGTCTTCCCCGTTCAACAGGGTGAGAGAGGTGGCACCGAGGATGACCAGGCGGAAGCGTCGCGCGAGCGTGAAGTCGCGCATGTCCGCCACGACGCACTCCACGGCGGATTCCCCCGGGAGGACGTGCCGCACGAGGGCCAGCATGTCGGCCGACAGGTCGAGCGCGATCACGCGCCGGCCCGAGCGCACCAGAGGGATCGTGAGCCGTCCGCTTCCCGCCGCGAGGTCGAGGATCGGACCCTCGGTCTTCCGCGCGAGCGCGAGCACCTCCCGGATCTCGGCACGATCGGAGCCGACGAGCCGTTCGTAGAAGGTACTGCCCGCAGCCGCGTACAGGTCCTCCGGCACGGCGTGCGCGCCGACCGCGCGGAGCCGTGCGGCCACCGCCTCCGTGATCAGATCTGCCATTCGTCTTCGCCTTCCCGGTGTGAGCGGGCGCGGGCCCCCGCCTGCGGCCCGCACCCTTCTGTCAGGTGGCGATCGCCACCGCCCCGCCGATGATGGCGATGATGTAGCTGGCGTGCTCCCACCACTCCATCGGTGTGTCGAGTTGCTCGAGCTCCACGAACTCGATCGATGTCTTCTGCACTGTGCACCTCCTTGGGCACTCGTCCGAGTGCGTCTCCTACGTCAGAGCGAGGATCCCGATGATCACTCCGACGGCGAAACCCCGCATGAAGTCATCGCCGTCGTTGAGCGCGTCCATGGCCTCGAGTTCTGTGAACTCGAGCGTCGGCGTCGCAGCGTGCATGCTCACCTCCCTTCGCTCTCTCCCGCCGTCAAGTCAGATCACGTGGCCATCGCCGCGCCCGCACCGATGAGGATCAGAGCACCGATGACGCCCTTGTAGAAGCTGTCCCAGCTCGGGGCCTCCATGGGATCCAGCTCTTCGAATCGGATGCACGTGTCACTGCGTGGTTCCATCTCGTTCACCTCCTTCCTTCGTCGATCGTCCGGCTTTCGCCGCTGCGTTTCGAAGGCTCCATCTGGCGTCGCCCAGCACAGCGCGGAGGTCTCCCGCGTCGAGCCCGTGGAGCATCGGCCGACGCCCGCCCCACGACTGCTCGGCGGCCTCGGCGATGCTGTGCAGGAGCGCTGCGGCCGGCCGGGGCGGACTCGGAATCCGCCACCGCTCGAGCAGCGCGTCGATGCCGTCCGCCGGGTCGAGGGGAAGGGCCACCGCGTGAGCGACACGCGCCCAGAAGTCCGCGAGACTCTCCCGGTCACCCCAGCGAGCGTCGCCCGCTCCGATTCGGCGCCAGACCGCGCCGATGACCGCCGCCGTCGCGACCATCTTGCGCACGCCCAGGTGAGAGGAAACCTCGTTCGCCAGATACCAGTGCCGCGCGCTGAAGGGATCGCCTCCACGCAGCGCCGCGCTGCGCTGCGTGGCTCCGCTCAGACGCGCGAGGCGCTGTCTCCCCGAGGGCGATCCGGCGTCGTGCGCCGCGGTCTCGAGCAGGGCCCTTCCGAGAGCGACGGCGTCGCTGTCGGCCCTCGGGCTTCGTTGGACGCTGGTCGCCGCACCCGCGATGCGCAAGAACGCCTCCAGCGCTCCCTCGCGCACCGCACCCGGGCTGAGGGTGGAGAAGTTCCACGGGTCGACCAGGGCGTGGCGGGGGCGGAGGGCGCGGCCGACGATCAGTCGAGAGCCCCGTTCGTTCGTGAGGATGCCGACGCCGTTCGTCTCCGACGAGGTCCCCAGCGTCGTCGGCACGGCCACGAGGTCGACGGGCGGGAGTGCGTCGGGCAGGACGGTGAGCGCGGACAGCCGCGCGTGCCCGATGGCGTAGTCGAGGAGATGACCCCGGGCCAGCGCGAGCGCGGCGATCTTGCCCGCGTCGAGGATGCTTCCACCTCCGACGGCCACCACCACCTCCGGCGGGCGGTCCATCATCTCGCGAGCGATCGCGACGACCGCTCTGACATCGGCGCGGCCGGTGTCGAGTGTCCGCGTGCGCACCGAGCGTCCGGTGGGAAGCGGGAGCACCGCGGCCGGATCTGCGATGACGAGCGCCTCACGCCCTGCCGTCAGCTGACGCGTCATCCGACGGGCGATCCCCGGTCCGTGCCAGAGAGTCGGAACGCGACCCGCGAATCCGCTGGTCATGAGAGCGCCCCACGTGCCTCGGCGAGGCCGGCGCGGACGGCGGTGTCGACCTCTCGCAGCTCCGGCGCGCCGAAACCGTACGCCGGGATCAGCTCGATCGCACTGGGCCCCGGATGCACGACGACACCGTGATCGGCGATCGCGGAGACGACCCGCAGGACGGCGGCTCCGGAAAGCTCCTGTCCGTGCTCGTCACGAAGGGCAAGCCCGACGAAACACCCGCGACCGGTGCTGTCGGCGATCAGCTGCTCCGTCTTCCACGACCGCACCAGGTTCTGCAGTTCGACCGCCAGCGCCTGTGTCGCCGACTCCACGTCGATACGACGCAGCTCATCGATCACGGCGAGGATCGCTGCCGCGCACATCGGGGTCCCCGCTTGCGTCTCCCCGTGCACGAACGTCCATCCGCCGTCTGTGAATGCGACGGCGATCTCCCGCCCCACCAGGAGTGCGGCGGCCCCCATCGCGCCGTTGGTCAACGCTTTCGACAGGATGAGCACGTCGGGTGCGGCGGGCCAGGTGTCGGTCGCGAACATCGTGCCCGTGCGGCCGAAACCCGTCGCGACCTCGTCGGCGACGACGAGGAAGCCGTACTCCTCGCGCAGGGCGAGAAGGCGATCGACGAACGCGTCGGAGAGCGCGTGCGCGCCGCTGCCCAGGATCGGTTCCACGACGACCGAGGCCACCCGCGAGCCCTCCCGTGCTATCAGGGTCGCCAGCTCCTCACCGTCGTCGTGCGCCGACACGTGCCGCACGGAGCGGCGGTCGACGGCGTACACGGACTGCAGGAGATCGTCACCGCTCAGGGCGTGACTGCCGTACATCGTGCCGTGATAGCTGCCGCGGAGGCCGACGCTGATCGTCCGGTCCCGGCGCCCCTTCTGCGCCCAGTACTGGCGGACGAGTTTCATGGCTGCGTCGTTCGCCGCCCCGCCGGAGGTGGAGAAGATCACGCGGCGGTAGCGGAGCGAGCCGGCGAGGTCGATGAGAGCGTCCGCAGCGTGTTCGGCGTAGCGATGCGGAGCCCGGAAGAGGGAGAGATACGAGGCGTCGCGGCTCGCCCGACTCACGGCTTCGGCCACGGCAGGGTTGCCGAAGCCCAGCGGGACGTTCCACAGCCCGCTCGTCGCACAGAGCCGCGTCGAGCCGTCCGCGAAGGCAATCCGATGACCCGCGGCTCCGACCGCGACCCGGTCCGGCGTGAAGGTCGTGTCCGCCGGCAGCATCGAGGTCCAGAGGGCGTGCGGCGCGCTCACCGCACGGCTCCTGTCGTCGAGGACGAGTCGACGGCTCGCCGCCCGCAGTGCACGCCGAGCGCATCGATCGCTTCGAGGCAGAGCGAGAGCGCCTGGGACTTCGGCACCTCGAGCTGTCGCGCCACGCGCGCGGCCGCACTCTCCGTATCGCTGGACGTCTGCGTGACCGCCACGACCCTGGCCGCGTCGGGGGACAGCAGCTGCCGGCGCCGCGTCGTGAGATCCGCGAGCAGAAACCCGTCCCCCGTCTCGAGGAGAAGCGGATCGGCGGTCCGGGGTTCGGCATCGCAGAGCCCGTCGTCGAAGGGCGTCCAGCCGAAGCCCGCGATCGCCGCGTCGGTGCTCGCGAGGGAGAGGGTTCTCATCAGCTCCAGTGCCGTGAGGTATCGCCCGACCCAGCCCCGCGTGCGGAGGTCGTCGAGCACCCTGTCTCGGGGCATGACTCCGCCCACCAGGGCGGCCCCCGGCAGCGCTGCAGCGAGAAGAGACGGCAGCTCGGTGACCGCACCGACCACCTCGCCCTGCATGCCCGCCGAGACCCGCCCGTCGCTGCGGACGCGGACGGCACTCGGACGCATCAGCGCTACGGGAGAAGCGAGCGCGACGCGGTCCGCGAGGAGCACGCGGGCATCGAGCAGGGCGGCGGGAAACACGCCGGTGCGTCGAGCGAGCTCCGCATCGTCGAGGAATGCCCGCCAGCTCGTCTCATCGGAGAATCCGACGGCGATCGGATCCACGATCTGTACGAAGGCCGCCGCGATGTAGTCCTGGCGCTCGACGCCGTGCGGGCCGAGGAACAGCTCATCGCCGACGTCGTCCCACCCACCCCCGTAGCGGATGACCTCGGCGTGGGTCTCGCACGGCTCGCTCCCATCCGGCAGGAAGACCGCGTCGCGGCCTTCGGCGGCCGCCAGGACCTGGTGGGCGGGGGCGTCCCGGTCCACGAAGAACACCCGCGAGTAATGATGGCGCTCACCGGTTATCCACTCGCGCAGAGCGCGCGCACCGATGATCTCATCGCCCGACATCAGGGCGTCCCTCTTTTTTGCGCTCGCATGATTCCCCCGGAGTGCGACCTCCCCAGTGTCGGTCGCGTCCTCACTTGAGGTTATAGAGCGGCCTCGTGAGGTGCAATATTACACATATGCCTCTTCGGATGACGTCCCCGGGCCCGGTCACGCGCACCACATCGCATCGGATAGGATGGACAGGTTGTTCCCTGGTGACGTGTCCGAGCGGCCGAAGGAGCACGCTTGGAAAGCGTGTGTTGTGCAAGCAACCGCGGGTTCGAATCCCGCCGTCACCGCCAGAAAGCCAGAAGGGTCTCCGCGCCAGCGGGGGCCCTTCTGGCTTTCTCCCGAGCATCGTGGGATTCGGGGAGGAGTGAGCGCAGCGAGCACCGGAGTCCCGCCGTCACCGCCAGAAACGAGAAGGCCCCCGCCGTTGCGGGGGCCTTCGTCGTCGGATGGGGAGCGCTCAGCGCGCCCCGGCCTCGTCATCGAAGCGCACGCCGTAGGTGATGCCGCCGGGGGTCTCCGCGAGACGGGTCATGCCGAGCCGGTCGTAGAACGCCGCCGCACCCGCGTTGGCCGGATCCATGCCCAGGTGCAGGGCGGGCACACCGCGGCGGCGGAGCTCGTCGAACAGCGTCTCCACCAGGCGCCGCCCCATCCCCTGCCCCTGCGTCTCGGGCAGCAGGTCGATGTGCAGGTGGGCCGGGTACGCGGCGGCGTGCGGCTCGGCGCCGGGCTCGCGCGTGTAGGCGTAGTCGATCAGGCGGCTCTCGCGTCCGTCCACGGTCTCGGGGCGCGGGTAGCGCTCGTGGAACGGAGGCCACCACACGTCGCGGAACCAGGCGTAGAACGCGTCGGTGTCGTCGGTCGCGACGAGGTAGCCGATCGCCCGGCCGTCGTCTCCCTCCACGACCCACGCGAGGTCGGGGTGGCGCTCCACGTACGGCACGGCGAACAGCGCGCCCCACAGGTCGTCGTCCGACAGGATGCCGGTGGCGTCACCGCCGGCATCGGCGGTCTTGAGACAGATCTCGTACATCGCGGCACGGTCGGTGGGCCGGTAGGGGCGGATACGCGCCACGGAGCACTCCTCGGGTCGGGTCAGGTCTGGCTCAGCCTATCGGCGCGGGCGGCACGGTCCGCCACGTCGGCGCGCACCCACGGCAGCAGCCAGGCGGCGAGCGCCAGCACCACACCCGCACCGACGAGAGCACCGCCGAGCGTGTCCGTCGCCCAGTGCACCGACAGGAACGTGCGCGACAGCGCCATCGCCAGCACCCAGACCGCTCCGGCGATCGCCGTCCAGACGCGGGGGAAGAGGACCCAGACGACCACCGCGATGGTCGCGGCGTTCGCGGTGTGCCCAGACGGGAAGGAGCCGTAGTCGCTCACCACGAGCATGTCGTCGGGACGAGCGCGCCCGAAGATGTTCTTCAGCAGCTGCACCGCTCCGGCACTCGCGAGGAAGCAGATCGCTGCGAACAGCGCCCCTCGCCAGCGCCGCAGCAGCAGGAGGATCAGGATCGCCAGGAGCGGGACCCCGAGGATGGCGACCCAGCCGCCACCGATCCAGTTCAGCACCAGGGCGAAGTCGAGCATCCAGTCGGCACGGATGCGCACGATCGTCTCGTTCCACCACCGGTCGAACCCGAAGGTCTGCGGGGAGGTGAGCACGACGACCGCGCCCAGTGCGGTGGCCAGGAGCAGGCAGGCGACGCCCCACCAGAGCAGCATCCGTCGATTCATCGTCCTATTCTGACCGATGCTCGTGCGACCTCAGGGCGTCAGCATGCCGACGGTGCGCGGGCGCACCACGAACCACAGGGCGAGGATGCCCACCGCGGCGCAGCCCACCATGACCGAGGCCATGGTGGTCGCGGTGATCCCCGCGTCCTGCGAGATCCAGCCCACCAGCGGGGAGATGAGCCCCGCGACACCGAAGTTCGTCGCGCCGATGATCGACGCGGCGGTGCCTGCGGCCTTGCCGTGACGGTCGAGCGCGAGCACCTGCACGTTCGGGAACGTGAAGCCGCAGGCGGTCATGAACACGAACAGCGGGATCACGGTCCCCCACAGGCCGAGGCCGAGCTGGTCGGTGATGACGATGGCGGAGGCGGCGAGCAGCAGCACCGCGGTGGAGTACGCCATGACCCACTGCGGCCCGAAGCGCGCGGCGAGGCGCGACGCGGTCTGCACGCCGATCACGACGCCGAGGGAGTTCACCGCGAACAGCAGCCCGTACTGCTGCGGGTCGAGCCCGTGCGTCACCTGGAACAGGAACGGCGACGCCGACAGGTACGAGAACAGGCCGGAGAACGTCATGCCGCCGATCACGAGCACCCCGAGGAACACCCGGTCGGTCAGCACGGACCGGTACCGCTCGCGCATCGTCGCGCCACCGGGGTCCTTGCGTCGCGCGACCGGGAGGGTCTCCCGGATGAACAGCACCGTCGACACGAGCATCACCACGCCGTAGGCCGCGAGCACGCCGAAGATCCCGCGCCAGGGCATGAGCGTCAGCAGCCACGAGCCGATCAGCGGAGCGATCACGGGTGCCACGCCGGACACGAGCGCGAGCCGCGAGAGCATCACCACCAGGCGTCGCCCGCCGAACAGGTCGCGCACCACGGCCATCGCGACCACACCGCCCGCCGCGGCGCCGATGCCCATCAGCACCCGGGCGGCACCGAGCAGCGGCAGGTCGGGGGCGAACGCGGCACCGAGGCTGGCCAGCACGTGCAGCGCGGTCACGGCGATGAGCGGAGTGCGGCGGCCGATCTTGTCGCTGAGCGGTCCGACGATGAGCTGACCGAGCGCGAAGCCGATCATGGTGCCGGTCAGGGTGAGCTGGATCGCGGCGGCCGTGGTCTGGAAGTCCTCCTCCAGCACGGGGAACGCGGGCAGGTAGAGGTCGATCGTGAACGGCCCGAGGGCCGTGAGGGCTCCGAGCAGGATGATCGTGAGCGTGCGACGTCCGAGCGGGATCGCGTCGCCCGGGTGCAGCATGATCGGCGCGGTGGCCGGGTTCGATCCGAGCGTGCGGATGGCACCGGTGGGCGACGAGGCGCGGATGCTGCCGGTCGCGGTGCGTTCGGGCGCGGGCCCGGGGGTGGTCGGAGTGCTGTTGGTGCGAGGGGCGTCGGACACGAGGTCCTTCCAGAATCGGCGGAGCGTGGTCGAATCGATTCGGCCAGGGGAACCCTTCATGCTACCGTCGCCGCCTCGTCCAGCGGGACGGCGAACGCACCCCCGGAGCGCTCCGGGGGTGCGTCGTCGATCCCGTACGGGGAGTGCTGAGGCCGGTCAGCCGAGGCGCGCGAGGCCCTCCTCGAGATCCGCGATCAGATCCGTGACGTCCTCGATGCCGACCGACAGCCGCACCACGTTCTCGGGCACCGCGAGCTCGGTCCCGCGCACCGAGGCGTGCGTCATCTCCGGCGGGTAGCCGATCAGCGACTCGACCCCGCCGAGCGACTCGGCCAGCTGGAACACGCTCGTGCTCTCCGCGAACGACCGCGCCGCCTCGGCACCGGCCGCGAGCCCGAGCGACAGCATGCCGCCGAAGCCGCTCATCTGCCGCGCCGCCACCGCGTGACCCGGGTGCGACGACAGGCCGGGGTAGTACACCTCGGCGAACTCCGGTCGCGCGGCCGCCCACTCCGCGATCGCCTGGGCGTTCTCGGAGTGCTGCCGCATGCGCACCGCGAGGGTCTTGATGCCGCGGGTGGTGAGCCAGGCGTCCAGCGGCGCCGAGACCGCACCCACCGCGAACTGCTGGAACTTGACCGGCTCCACGAAGCGGTCGTCGCCGAACACCACGGCCCCGCCGAGCACATCGGAGTGCCCGCCGAGGTACTTCGTGGTGGAGTGCACGACCAGGTCGGCGCCGAGCGCCAGCGGCTGCTGCAGCGCGGGCGACGCGAACGTGTTGTCCACCACCACGAGCACCCCGGCCGCGTGGGCGATCTCGACGATCAGCGCGATGTCGACCACCTTCAGCAGCGGGTTGCTCGGCGTCTCCAGCCAGACGATCCGCGTCTCGGGGCGGATCGCCGCCCGGAGAGCATCCGGGTCGGACAGCTCGGCGGTCGTGGTGACGATGCCCCACGGCGCCAGCACCTTCGTCAGCAGACGGTAGGTCCCGCCGTAGACGTCGTTGCCGAGCAGCACGTGGTCGCCCGGCTTCAGGATGCCGCGCAGCAGCGCATCCTCCGCGGCGAGCCCCGACGCGAACGACAGCGCGCTCACGCCGCCCTCCAGAGCCGCGAGCTGCGTCTCCAGCGACGACCGCGTCGGGTTGCCCGCGCGGTTGTACTCGTAGCCGTCGCGGAAGCCGCCGATGCCGTCCTGCACGTGGGTCGAGGACTGATAGATCGGCGGGATGATCGCCCCGGTGGTCGGGTCGGGCGCTTGGCCCGCGTGGATGGCTCGGGTGGCGAAGGCGTGCTCGGACATGTCCTCAGCCTACGACCGGGCTTCGCGCGCCGACGGCCCCTGTTACGCCCCGCGTCAGCGCGACAGGTACGCCAGCAGGTCCTGCCGGGTGAGCACCGTGTGCGGCTTGCCGTCTTCCGTCACCAGCAGCGCGTCGGCCTCGGCGAGGGCCGCCCTGGCCTGCGCCACCGGCGCGTGGATGCCGACCAGCGGCAGCCGCTCCCCCACGTGCGCACCGACCGCATCGCTGGGCTCGGCGTCGCCGCGGAACAGCAGGTCGAGCAGGCCCTTCTCGTCGACGGTGCCCACGACCTCGCCCATCATCACGGGCGGCTCGGCGCTCAGCACGACGAGCTGCGACACGTCGTACTCCGTCATCATGCGGATCGCCTCCAGCACGGTGTCGGTGGGATGCGCGTGGACGAGGTCGGGCAGCCCGTGTCCCGTCCGCGACGGGCGGGCGGCCAGCACGTCCGCGACGGTCTCGCCCTCCTCCACCTCGCTGAAGCCGTACGAGCGCATCCAGCCGTCGTTGAAGATCTTTCCGAGGTAGCCGCGCCCCCCGTCGGGCAGCAGCACGACCATCACCGCCTCCGCGGGCAGGTCGCGGGCCACCCGCAGGGCGCCGACCACGGCCATGCCGCTCGACCCGCCGACGAGGATGCCCTCCTCGCGCGCCAGCCGTCGCGTCATTGCGAAGGCCTCGGCGTCGCTCACGGCCACGATCTCGTGCGGCACGGAGGGGTCGTAGGCGCCGGGCCAGATGTCCTCCCCCACGCCTTCGACCAGGTACGGCCGCCCGGTGCCTCCGCTGTAGACGCTGCCCTCTGGATCGACGCCGACGATGCGCACGCGGCCGTCCGACACCTCGCGCAGGTAGCGGCCCGCGCCCGTGATGGTGCCGCCCGTGCCCACTCCGGCGACGAAGTGCGTGACCGCGCCCTCGGTGTCGCGCCAGATCTCCGGCCCGGTCGTCTCGTAGTGGCTGCGCGGACCGTTCGGGTTCTCGTACTGGTTCGGCTTGAACGCCCCCGGGATCTCCCGCGCCAGCCGGTCGCTGACGCTGTAGTACGACTCGGGGCTGTCGGCGGCGACCGAGGTGGGCGTGACCACGACCTCGGCCCCGTACGCGCGGAGCACGTCGATCTTGTCCTCGCCGACCTTGTCCGGCACGACGAACACGCACCGGTAGCCGCGCTGCTGGGCGACCAGGGCGAGGCCCACCCCGGTGTTGCCGCTGGTGGGCTCGACGATCGTGCCGCCGGGGGCGAGGTCGCCGTTGGCCTCGGCCGCGTCGATGATCCGGGTCGCGATGCGGTCCTTCGCCGACCCGCCGGGGTTGAGGTACTCGAGCTTGACGAGCACCGTGCACGCGATGCCCTCCGTGACGCGCTGGAGCTTCACGAGGGGCGTGTCGCCGACCAGGTCGACGATCGATTCTGCGTAGGCCATGAGCCCAGAATACGGCGGCACCACGGCGCCCACGCGGGTGTGACGACGCCGACGAGCTGCCCGTCGTGGCGGGTATACCGGGTGATCGCCGCTGCGATGCTAGCCTGCCCGCGCGGCGGGGAGACCATCGGAAGCGGCGGGGACCCCGTGAAGGAGCACCACCATGTCCATCCGACCATCGAGCCCCTGGATCCGCGCCGCCGCCGCCCTGGCCCTCGGCTGCCTCCTGCCGCTCGCCGCGGCCACCGGCGAACAGGCTCTCGCCGCGAGCGGGTCCCCCGCGCGACCGGCCACCCGCGACGCCGGCACCTCCTCCGACCGTCATCGCCACGAGCCGCTCATCATCGCCCATCGCGCGGGCACGGCCGACTACCCCGAGAACACCCTGGAGGGCATCCGCGGCTCGCTCGACGACGGCGCCGACGGACTCTGGCTCACGGTGCAGCTGTCGAAGGACGGCGTGCCGGTGCTGTACCGCCCGGTCGACCTCGCCGCGAACACCGACGGCACCGGCACGGTCGCGGAGCACACCGCCGACGAGCTGACCGGGTTGAACGCCGGCTGGAACTTCCACCCCCGCGGCAGCACCGACACGCCCTACCGCTCGGGTGCGGCACTGCTGCCCACCCTCCGCCGGGCGCTGGCCGAGGTGCCGGCGGATCGACTGCTGTTCCTCGACCTCAAGCAGGCGAACCCGGAGCCGCTCGTGCAGGCCGTGCTCGCCGTGCTGCGCGAGACCCGTCGCACGGCGAACACGGTCGTGTACTCCACCGACGCGGTAGCGAGCGGCGCGGCCAGGGCGGCCGGAGACGTGCAGGTCGCCGAGGACCGCGACCTCACGCGCGAGCGGCTGCTCGAGATCGCCCTGGCCCACCACTGCGACGCGCCTCCGGCCGCGGGGACGTGGATGGCGTTCGAGGACCGGCGGACGGTCGCCGTGAGCGAGACGTTCACCTCGGGCACCGCGACGACCGAGGTGGAGGTGACGCCGTGGGACCGCGAGTCGGTCGCGTGTCTCGACCCGAAGGACCGCGTGAACCTGATGGTGATCGGCGTGACGGACGCGGAGCGGTACCGCGAGCTCGGTCGCCTGGGCATCGACGCCGTGCTGGTCGACTCTCCCCGCGACGCGGTGGCGTGGCGAGACGGCCGCTCCCGCTGAACCGGCACGGGTATGACCGAAGGGGCCGGGCACCTGGTGGTGTCCGGCCCCTCCGTGTGCCCCCTCGGCTTCGGCTTCTGTTCCTCCTCACGACCGCGGCGGGTGCCGCGGCGCGTGTCCGTGGCGGTTATCGCGGCATGGTGAGTGCGGCGTCGAAGGTGAGATCGGGTGTGCCGCGGTAGTTGGCGTGGACCGACGCGGCCAGCACGTTGGTCCCCTCCTTCACCAGCGTCGCCGGAACCTGGAACGTCACCCGCGCGCCCGCCGCGGTCGTCGCCCGCGGCGCCGCCGTCGCATACGTGTTCTGCGTGATCGACCCGGCGGGCAGATTCGCCCGCCCCAGCTCCACCCCGTTCAGATACAGCACCACCCCGTCATCGGCGATCACCGACACCGTCCCGTCCTTCACCGACGCCGCATCCGACACGGAGAACGACGTCCGGAACTGCGCACTCAACGGCTTCGTGGCCAGATTCGACGGATCGATGTTCGTCGCCACCGTCGCCCCCCGCCCCAGCACACCCTTCCCGACCGCCCACGACGACGCATCAAACCCTGCCGTGTTCCAGTCCCCCGGCACCGCATCCGCCGAGTACCGCCACGACCACGACGACCCGCTCGGCACCGACACCGCCGGGCCCACCGGAGCCGCAGCCGTCGTCGTCGCCTGCACCGTCACCGGAGTCGACGCCACCCCCGCAGCCGACACCGCCACCACCGCATACGTATACGCCGTCCCCGCCGTCAGCCCGGTATCCGTGAACGAGGTCGACGGAGCCGTCACCGTCCCGACCTTCACCCCGTTCCGCGACACCACATACGACGCCGCCGCCGTGGACTCGGCCGGAGCCGTCCACCCCAACGCCACCGACGTCTGCGCCGGCGTCGCCACCAGACCCGTCACCGTGCCCGGTGCGGGAGCCGGAGCCGTGCCCCGCTCCGCCGTGAACGCCAGGTCGAAGCTCAGGTCGGGCGTCGCACGGTAGTTCGCGTGCACCGATGCGGCGATCACGTTCGTGCCGGCGACGAGTGCACCGGCCGGGACGTCGAACACGACCCGGTTGCCGACCGCTGTCGCATTCGAGACCACGGCGTTCGCCAGCGAGTTCTGCGTGATCGCACCCGCGGGCATCCGCACCCGACCGAGCTCCACCCCGTTCAGGTACACGACCACACCATCATTCGCGATCACCGAGACCTTCCCGTTCACCACCGTCGTCGGGTCGTCCACCGTGAACGTCTTGCGGAACTGCGCGCTCAGCGGCTTGGTCGCCAGGTTCGAGGGATCGATGTTCGTCGCCGCCCCCGACACGCCCCGCGCGAACAGGCCCTTTCCGACCGCCCACGACGACGCGTCGAAGGTCGCCGCGTTCCAGTCCGCCGGCAGCGCATCCGACGAGTACCGCCACGACCACGAGTCCCCGTTCGTCACGAACGTCAATGCGTTCGGGGACGCCGGCTGCAGAGTGAACACCGCGGTGGATGCCGAGCGGTTGCCCGTGACATCCCGCGCCCGCACGACGTAGGTCGTCGCTTCGGCAGGAACCGGGACCGTCAGGTTTGCGGCCGTCGTCGACGCGATCACCCGGTTGCCACGCAGCACCTCGTACGTCACACCGGAACCCGCATCGGAGGATGCCCCCCACGCGAGCGTCGCGGTCGCCCCATCCGCGTTCGGCGTCGACGAGATCGCGCCCGGCGTCGACGGAGCCACGGAATCCCGCGGCGCGAACCGGATGAAACCGCCGGACCACTGGTTGACCTGCCCCGCCCGCATGGAGTCGGTCAGATCACCACCGATCCAGAGCGCGCCGGTGCTGTCGAAGAACGAGCCCCACACGCCCTGCCCCGCGCGCGACTGCACGACCGGGGACCAGTCGGGGATGTACTTGCCCGTCGCCGCATCCCAGGCACCGGCGTAGTTGATCTTGTCGACCTCGGTCCACGGGTCCGTGATCTCCTTCTTCAGATACTTGTCCTGGTAGGCGTGGTCGCCGCAGTGGCACCCCGCCACCACGATGGATCCGTTGTCGTCCACGGTCTGGATGTCGCCACCGTTGTGGGTGATGGATCCGCTGACGCGCTGGAAGGTGTTGCGGTCGTAGCCGAACAGCGAGTGCTGCGACCCGCCGAGGTACACCCGGTCTCCGATCTCCGCGACACCGTTCTGCCACAGGTACCCCTGATAGTGCCCCTGGGCGTCGACGGTCGACTCACTGAACGACGGCACCCACACCGGACTCGTCAGCGGAGCCCCGGCACCCGTCTGAATCGCCGTTCCGTCCGGCGTGTACGTGCCACCCTTGGAGTCGAAGTACCCCGCGAAGTAGGCACGATCGCCCCGCGCGGATGCGTCCACGGCGACCGTGGTGCCGTTGAGGTTCGCGTTCCAGTTGGTGTCCGGAAGGCCCGTCGCGAGATTGATGCGACCCCCGTTCCAGGCGCTCGCACTCGTCGTCGTCCCCACTGCGGTGAGGTGCGTCATCGAGCCGGCGACGTAGAGGTAACCGCCCTGGATATCCAGATCGTGGATGTAGGGAACCGCACCGACCGTGCGGTGCTCCGCCTTGACCTGCTGCCCGGAGAGCTGCCCCGTCACCGGATCCAGGAAGGCCAGGGCTGGCTGAGCGACACCGTTGACCGTCGTGAACTGCCCGCCGATCGCGAGACGCCCATCGGGCAGCGTCGCGATCGCCTTGACCTGGCCGTTCAGGACGGGCCGGAAGGACGACACCCACTGACCGGTGTTCACGTCGAATCCCGCAAGGTAGGGTTGCTCCACCTTGCCGGCACCATCGCGCGTCTGCTGCACGTACTGGAAGTTGCCGCCCGCGAACACCGTGTTACCGGCCTGACCGAATTCGGCCACCTCGACGTTGAGTTCCCCGGCCTGGCCGTTCGCCAGACCGGAGACCCCCCATACGGTCTTCATCGCGTCGCTGTTCGGGATGGAGGGCAGCGTCGATGCCGGCGTGCCCGTCGATGGCACCGTCCCGAAGTCCAGGTCGGCGAGTTTCAGCTGTGGTCTGACGAACATCTGGGCGAACGGGATGGCGTACCCCTGTCCGGCCGGGGCCCACATGTAGGAGGTGGGAGTGTCGGCGCCGGTGACCTGTGCACCGTAGGACCAGCCCTCGAGGTACTTGTGCGTCGCTCGTTGAGCAACCCCGGTCATGTTCCACCCGGTGCCGTCGTCGTTACCGAAACCATAACCCTGGGGCATGGTGGGGCCACCCCACCCGACGGAACCTGTCCACCCGCCGGACCCGGTGTAGCCGCCGAACACCCAGCTGCCCACCGGGTTGCCGCCGCTCAGGGTCCAGTTCCAGCGGTCGCGCCGGGTCAGGCTGAAGCGGACCTCCTGCCAGCGGGTGCCGTCCAGCGCCGAGGCGCGGTTGACGCGAATGCTGTTCGGCGGAAGCTGATCGGGTCGTCCGCCGTTGAGCAGTCCGTCCACCGTCTTGGCGGGAAGCTGCGCGGGCTTGAATGCCGCCGTACCGCTGGGCGTGGAGAAGATCTGCTCGGGGGTACCGAGGCCGTTGTAGTTCTCCTTCCATCCCTCGCGCCCGCGGCCGATCATCACCCAGCCGCCGCCGAGACTCACCTGGTCGCAGTAGAACTGCTGCGGGTAGACGAGCTTCGGCGTCAGGAGCCAGTAGACACCGCTCGGCTGGGACGGATAGTTCTGCTTGATCTCCCAGCACGACGCCGCGGCCGTCTCCTGGGTCTTGCCGTCGGGGAGCGCGGTCGCGGCCGACGCCTCGGCCGGGACGACCAGCGACCCCGCTACCGCGGCGGCGGCCAAAGCCGCGCCGACGAGAGCGCGGGCACCCCAGCCCCGCACCCTGTTCTGCATGCGATTCATCGAATCCTTCTTCTCTGTCATCGGCTCAGGCCGATCTCTGGCTTCTTGCACGACGAACCCACCCCACGAGCTCGCCGCGGTCGCGCGTGCGCGCAGACGTCACAGACGCTGCACACTCATGAGACGCAGGGACACCGGGTTCATTACGCAGTGACACGTAGAATGTTGGGCTGTCGCAAGGTATGCCCTGCGTCCTGCGATGTCAGCGGGGCATCTGGAGCGTGAGGTCGTAGCTGAGATCCCGCGTGGTCGGCGTGTTCGCGTGCGCGGAGGCGGCGATCACGTTCGTGCCCTCGACGAGCAGCTTCGCCGGCACGACGAAGGTGAACGTCTTCCGTGCGGCCGCGTCCGCCCGCGGGGCAGCCGTGGCGAGCGTGTCCTGGTCGAGTGGTCCCGCCGGCAGGTTCGCCCGGCCGAGCTCGACCCCGTTGAGGTACACGACGACTCCGTCATCGGCGATCACCGTGACCGTGCCGTCGTGCACGCGCCCGGCCCCGGTGACCGTGAACGCCTTGCGGAACTGGGCGCTGACCGGCTTCGCGGACAGGCTCGTGGGGTCGATGTTCGTGGTCTCCCCCGTGACGCCGCGGCCGAGGAGACCCGGCCCGCTGTTCCACCCGGCGGCGTCGTAGTCCACGCCGTTCCAGTCGTCGGGCAGGGCCTGGGTCGAGTACCGCCACGCCCACGTCGACCCGCTGTGGATCGTGACCATCTTCGCCCCCTTCGCCGCCGGCGAATGCGCGGTCATCATCTCGAACACCGCTCCGCCCGCCGAGGCGGCGGTCACCAGCGAGGTCGTGAATGCGGTGGCGGCGATCGTCGCTCCCACCAGAGCACGCATCCCCCAGGTGCGTGCTCGAGTTCCCTTCAGGTACATCGGATTCCTTCGTGTCCGTCGTTGCGTATCGGCGCACTGCACCCACGACCGAATCCGGGCGCGGGTGAGGCGGCAGGCAGATGCCTCCGGCTCAGCTCACCCCCGCTGCGAACGTCCCCATATCATGAGACGTTTCGACGCCCGATTCATTACGCCGGAATCCCGGATCGATTTGCGATGCGGACGGGGCCGGGCACCCGGAGGCGCCCGACCCCGGGCCCCTCCGGTCACCGCGGCATGGTGAGTGCGGCGTCGAAGGTGAGGTCGGGTGTGCCGCGGTAGTTGGCGTGGACCGACGCGGCGAGCACGTTGGTCCCCTCCTTCACCAGCGTCGCGGGAACCTGGAACGTCACCCGCGCGCCCGCCGCGGTCGTCGCCCGCGGCGCCGCCGTCGCATACGTGTTCTGCGTGATCGACCCGGCGGGCAGATTCGCCCGCCCCAGCTCCACCCCGTTCAGATACAGCACCACCCCGTCATCGGCGATCACCGACACCGTCCCGTCCTTCACCGACGCCGCATCCGACACGGTGAACGACGTCCGGAACTGCGCACTCAACGGCTTCGTGGCCAGATTCGACGGATCGATGTTCGTCGCCACCGTCGCCCCCCGCCCCAGCACGCCCTTCCCGACCGCCCACGACGACGCATCAAACCCTGCCGTGTTCCAGTCCCCCGGCAACGCATCCGCCGAGTACCGCCACGACCAGGCCGACCCGCTCGGCACCGACACCGCCGGGCCCACCGGAGCCGCAGCCGTCGTCGTCGCCTGCACCGTCGCCGGAGTCGACGCCACCCCCGCAGCCGACACCGCCACCACCGCATACGTATACGCCGTCCCCGCCGTCAGCCCGGTATCCGTGAACGTCGTCGCCGGAGCCGTCACCGTCCCCACCTTCACCCCGTTCCGCGACACCACATACGACGCCGCCGCCGTCGAACCCGCCGGAGCCGTCCACCCCAACGCCACCGACGTCTGCGCCGGCGTCGCCACCAGACCCGTCACCGGGCCAGGAGGCGCCGCCCGCTCGCCCGTGAACGCCAGGTCGAACCCGAGGTCCGCGGTCGTGCGGAAGTTCGCGTGCACCGACACCGCCAGCACGTTGGTGCCCTCCGTCAGCACACCGGCCGGAACGCTGAACACCGCGCGCGTGCCCGCCGCCGACGACTGCGTCACCGCCGCCGTCGCGTAGGTGTTCTGCGTGACGGTGCCCGCCGGCATCCGCACCCGCCCCAGCTCACGGCCGTTCAGGTACACCACCGCGCCGTCGTTCGCGATGAGAGAGACCTTCGCATTCGTCACGCTCGCCGCACTGGTCACCGTGAACGTCTTGCGGAACTGCGCGCTCAACGGCTTGGTCGCCAGGTTCGACGGATCGATGTTCGTCGCCGCCCCCGACACGCCCCGCCCGAACAGCGCCTTCCCGACCGCCCACGACGACGCGTCGAACGTGGTCGCGTTCCACGTGGCCGGCAGCGCGTCCGACGAGTACCGCCACGACCACGAGTCCCCGTTGCCCACGAACGTCAGCGCGTTCGCCGGGGCCGGAGCGACCGTGAACGCCGCCGTCGACGCCGACCGGTTGCCCACCGCATCCCGCGCCCGCACGACGTAGTTCGCGGCGGTCGAGGTCACCGGCACGGTGTACGAGGCCGAGGTCGTGGAGGCGATCACACGGTTGCCCTGCAGTACCTCGTACGTCACACCCGAACCCGCATCCGTCGACGCGCCCCACGTCAGCGTCGCCGTCTTCCCGTCTGCCGATGGGGTCGACGACACCGCCCCCGGGGTCGTCGGCGCCACCGCATCCCGCGGCGCGAAGCGGATGAACCCGCCCGACCACTGCTCCGCACCACCCGGAAGCTGCGACCGGTTGAAGTCGCCACCCACCCACAGGGTGCCGGTGCTGTCGAAGAACGTCCCCCACGCGCCGTACCCCGCACGCGCCTCCACCATCGGCGACCAGTCCGGGATGTAGGTGCCGGACTTCGCGTCCCACGCCCCCACCAGATTGATCTTGTCCGCCCGGCTGAATCCGCCGACGAGCGTCTGGCTGTAGGCGTCGTCGTAGACGTAGTCCCCGCAGTGGCAGCCGCCGATCACCACGGAGCCGTTGGTCTCGACCGTCTGCATGTCGCCGCCCACCTGCGTGATCCAACCGCCCACGCGCTGGAGCGTGTTCCGGTCGTACGAGAACATCGAGTGCTGCGAGCCGCCCATCCACACACGCCCGCCGACCTCGATGATGCCGAGCTGCCACACCGCGTTGACGTACGCGCCGTTCTCGTCCTTGCGGTCGTCGCTGAACTCCGGCGTCCAGGTGGTCGCCAGCGGTGCGCCCGCCGTCGTCTGCAGCACCGCGGCCGACGGCGCCGGGGTCGACGACTTCATCAGGAAGTAGCCGGAGAAGTACGCGCGGTCGCCCTGGGCGTTCGCGTCGACCGAGGCCGCCGTCCCGTTGAGGTTCGCGTTCCACGCGGTGTCGGGCTTGCCGGTGGCCAGCACGATACGGCCGCCGTTCCACGCGCCGCCCGTCGTCGGTGTCGTGCCGACGGAGGTCAGGTGCGTGAACGAACCGGCGACGTACAGGTAGCCGCCCTGCACGTCCAGGTCGCGGACGAAGGGGACCGCACCGGTCGCGCGGTGCTCGACCTTGACCTGCCAGCCCGAGAGCTGCCCGGTCGCAGGATCGAGGATCGCCAGTCCCGGCTGCGCCACCCCGTTCACGGTCGAGAACTGCCCGCCGATCGCCAGCCGGCCGTCCGGCAGCGCCTGCACCGACTTCACCTGTCCGTCGAGCTTCGGCCGGAAGGTCGGGACCCACGCGCCGGTGTGCACGTCGAACGCCGCCAGGTACGGCTGCGACGTCTGCCCCGCGCCGTCCTTGGTCTGCTGCACGTTCAGGAAGTTGCCGCCGACGAAGACCTTCCCGGCGACCTCACCGAAGTCCGAGACCTCGACGTTCGTCTCTCCGGACTGGCCGTTGGCGAGCCCCGAGACACCCCACGACGTCTTCACGGCGTACGAGCTCGGGATCGACGGGAGCGTGCTCGCGGGCGTGCCCGTGGTCGGGACGGCACCGAAGTCGAGCGTCGACAGGGTGAGCTGCGGCCGCAGGAACACCTGGGCGAACGGCGTCGCGTACCCCTGCCCCGCCGGAGCCCACAGGTAGGAGGACGCGTCCGTCGTGCCGGTCACCGCCGAGCCGTACGCCCAGCCCATCCGGTAGCCGTGCGTGGCCCGCTGCGAGAACACGACGTTGTTCATGCCCGCGTCGTCGTTGAAGGCGGCGGTCACGCCACCGGTTCCCGTGGTGTCGATGCCGCCGCTGATGCCGAAGCCCCAGTCGGCGAGGTCGTGCTTGGCGCCGAAGGTCCACTCCCAGCGGTCGCTCTTCGCGAGCGAGAACCGCACCTCCTGCCAGGCACTGCCCGCGGCGTTGGTCGCGCGCCGCACGCGGATCCCGTCGGGCAGAGCATTGGGGCGGCCGTTGTTCAGCAGGCCGTCGACGGTCTTGGCGGGCAGCTCGGCCGGAGCGAACGCGGCCGTTCCCGTGGGCGCGTTCGCCACCTGCTCCGGCGTGCCGAGACCGTTGTAGCTCTCCTTCCACGCCTCCCGACCCCGGCCCACGAGCACCCACCCGCCGCCGTCGGTCGTCTGGTCGCAGTAGAACTGCTGCGGGTAGACCAGGCCCGGCGTCACCAGCCAGTACACGCCGTCCGCCGCCGCCGGGTTGTTCTGCTTGATCTCCCAGCACGACGCCGCCGCCGTCTCCTGCGTGCGCCCGTCCGGGCCCGAGGCGACCACCGCCGACGCCGCGCCCGGCGTGAGCAGGGCGCCCACCACTGCGAGGGCTGCGATCGCAGCCCCCATGACCGCGCGGCCTCCCCAGGCGCGCGCGCGATTCCCCACGATGTTCATCTGTTGTTGTGTCTTTCTGGCTTCCGACATCAGCTCTCGCTGCGGACGCGCCGCCGCGGCACACTCCTGCCACGGCAAAACGCAGACACGACACTGCAGACTGCCGGACCGGATGCCCCAAACATCCGGACCGGATCGCTCCACCCCCGAGCGGACGTCCCCAGATCGTCCCTATGCCATGAGACGGGATCGGGAGCGTTCCATTACGCAGAGACACCCGTTCCGATCATGTGAAGTTCCTGCATGCCGCCGCCGGGACGCACCGCCGAGCCCGTCCGCGACACACGGAAGGGGCCGGCCACCGCGACGGTGACCGGCCCCTTCCGGCGAGCGCTCCTGTCTCGACTACCCCTTGGTAGACCCGGCGAGCAGGCCGCGCACGAAGTAGCGCTGCAGCGCGAAGAACACGATCAGCGGGATGATGATCGACACGAACGCACCCGCCGTGAGCAGGTACCAGTCGTTGCCGCGCGTTCCGGTGATCTCGGCCAGCAGCTTCGTGATCGGCGCGGCCGCTCCGTCGGCGAACACCAGCGCCACGAGCAGGTCGTTCCACACCCACAGGAACTGGAAGATCGCGACCGAGGCGATCGCCGGCATCGTCAGCGGCAGCACGACGCGGAAGAAGATCTGTCCGCGCGAGGCGCCGTCCACGCGGGCCGCCTCGATGATCTCTCCGGGGATCTCCGACATGAAGTTGTGCAGCAGGTAGATCGCCAGCGGCAGCGCGAACATCGAGTGCGCGATCCACACCTGCGCGTAGCCGTCCGATGCTCCGAGCGGCAGGGTCACCTGCAGACCGAACAGGTTGAGGCCGCGCGAGAACGAGCTGAGCAGCGGCACCAGCGCCATCTGGATCGGCACGATCTGGAGCGCGAACACGAAGATGAACAGGGCGTTGCGGCCCTTGAAGTCGATCCACGCGAACGCATACGCCGCCATGGCCGCGATCATCAGCGGCACCACGGTCGCCGGGATCGTGATGGCGATCGAGTTGATGAACGACTCGAGGATGGTCAGCTGCGTCGTGCCGGACTGCAGCACATCGACGTAGTTCTCCAGCGTGACCTGCGGGTTCGTGAAGAACGTCCACCATCCGGTCGACTGGATCTCGTCGCGCGGACGGAACGACGAGATGAACAGCCCGAGCGTCGGGATGGTCCACAGGACCGCGATGACGATCGACGCGGCGGACGCCCACGGACGGGACAGCTTCTTCCTGGCGCGTCCGGCGGCGCCGTCGAGGCCACCCCCGGTCGTGACGGCGCGCGTGCTGGCCGGGGTCTCGGTGCCTACGGTGTCGGTCATCGGATCTCCCGCTGCTTCTTGATCTGGCGCGCGTTGTAGATGACGATCGGCAGCACCAGGATGAACAGGATGACGGAGAGCGCGGCGCTGCGCCCCGCCTCGAACTTCGAGAACTGCGTGTACATCTCGTTCGCGAGCACCGACGTGCCGTAGTTGCCGGCGGTCATGGTGCGGACGATGTCGAACACCTTCAGCGAGGCGATCGAGATCGTGGTGAGCACGACGATGAGTGCCGGGCGGATCGCCGGTACGGTCACCGAGATGAACCGCTGCCACGCGTTCGCGCCGTCGAGCTCGGCGGCCTCGAGCAGCTCGGCCGGGACGCCCTTGATGGAGGCCGACAGCACGACCATCGCGAAACCGGTCTGGACCCAGATGAGCACCACGATGAGGAACAGGTTGTTCCACGGCTGGTTCAGCAGCCACTGCTGCGGCGTCCCGCCGAACCACACCAGGATCTGGTTCAGCAGACCGATCTGCTCGAACTCCGGTCCGCGGTACTCGTACATGAACCGCCAGATGATGCTCGCGCCGACGAACGAGATCGCCATGGGCATGAACACCAGCACCTTGTAGATCTTCTCGCCGCGGGTCCTGTCGATGAAGACCGCGTACGCGAGACCGACGATCGTCGACACCGTCGGCACCAGCAGCACCCAGATGATGGTGTTGACGACCGAGGTGATGCCGTCCGACTGCGTGAAGATCCACACGTAGTTGGCGAACCCGACGAACGTGTTGCCCGAGGAGTTCCAGAACGACGTGTACATGGTCTGGATCGACGGGAGGATGAGGCCGACGAGCAGGAGCAGCATCGCCGGAGCCATGAAGGCGACGAGCTGGATCAGGTAGCCCGCTCCATCGCGGGACCGGTAGTCCAGGAAGAAGAAGACGGCGCCGACGAGGACCGCGACCCCCATCGCCCAGTAGTAGGAGTTGAAGAACCACATCACGGCGAGCGGGATGAGCAGGCACATCGCCAGCCGGATGATGGTGTACTGCGTGCCCCGGCGTGGAGCGATGTCCACGAGCAGCAGGATGATCGCCACGACCACCGCGAACGCGATGACCACGGCGACGGCCTGCAGGATCGGCGGGAGCGAGCCGATCCATTGGAAAAAGACTGTCGCGTTCACGGATTCCCCTTACGTCACGCGGATCGGATCACGGCGCCCACGTCGATGTGGGCGCCGAGGGAGCAGAGGGGCCGCCCCTGGTGCGGGGCGGCCCCTCTTCCCCCGGGATCAGCTGGAGGGCCAGCCGGTCTCGATCTGCGTGAGCACCTCGTCCGTCGAGGTGCCGTTGACCCACGCGACCATGCCCTTCCAGAAGGTTCCGGCACCGACGGCACCGGGCATCAGGTCGGAGGCGTCGAAGCGGAACGTGGTCTCCGGGTCCTGCAGGATCTTGATGGTCTCCTGGAGGATCGGGTCCTTGGCGTTCGCCGGGTCGAGCCCGTTGTTGGCCGAGGTGACGCCGCCGAGGCTCACGCGGCTGTTGGCCCACTCGGGGCTGGACAGGTACGCGAGCACCTTCTGCGTGGCCTCGGACTCGCTGAACGCGCCGACGATCTCACCGGCGCCCGTGACTGCCGTGTCGCCCTCGGACTCGCCGGGGAGCATGAACGCCCACACGTCGCCGTCCTCGGCGATGTTCGTGCCCTCGGGGAAGAAGCCCGACAGGAACGAGGCCTGGTGCGTGAGCGCGCACTCGCCGGCGGCGAGCTTGGGTGCCACGTCGCCGAACGCGGTCGAGTTGATCGAGCGCACGTCGCCGAAGCCCGCGTTGACGTTGGCCGGGTTGAGCAGGATCTGTCCGACCGAGTCGAACGCCTGCTTGATCTGCGGGTCGGTGAACTTCACGTCGTTGGTGACCCACTGGTCGTAGACGTCGGGTCCGGACTGGCGCAGCACGTAGTCCTCGATCCAGTCGGTGCCCGGCCAGCCGGTCGCGGTGCCGGACTCGAAGCCGGCGCACCAGGCGGGCGTGCCCGTGGCGGCCTGGATCTTCTCGGTCAGCGCCGTCATCTCGTCGAGGGTCGTGGGGACCTCGACGCCCCACTCCGCGAACTTGGCGGGCGAGTACCAGATCCAGCCCTTGACGTTCGCCATGAGCGGGGCACCGTAGAAGGTGTCTCCGACCGTGCCGTAGTTCACCCAGTCTTCGGTCCAGTACTCGTTGGCGTTCTTCTCGACCTCCTCCGGGGCGGGCTTCAGGAACCCGCGGTCGGCGAAGTCGGCGAACAGACCCGGCTGCGGGAAGATCGCGATGTCCGGCGGGTTGCCGCCCTGGGCGCGCGTGCCCAGCTGCGTCTCGAAGTCCTGGCTGCCCTCGTACTTGATGGTGATGCCGTTCTCGTCGGCCCAGTCCTTCCAGGACTCCTGGAGGAGTTCCGCCTCCGAGTCGACGATCGTGCCGTAGATCGTGACGGTGGCGTCGTCGCCTCCGCCGCCTCCGGTGCTCGGCGCACCTCCCGGAGCCCCGCAGCCGGCGAGGGCGATGCCCGCGACGCCCATCAGGGCCAGCGGCACGACCAGCCGGGAACGCTGTGACAGAGCCATGTGAATTCTCCTCTTCGAGTACAGGGTCCCGCTGTCCGTCGCCAGCACCGGCGTCGATTAGGGAACCGATTCCAGGCCAACATACTGGCGGCCCGCTCCCCGCACAACACGCAAGGGTCACAAGCTCGCAACCATTCCGATGCGCCGCCGCGTCGCGGATGGGAGCGCTCCCTCCGGATCAGTGTGGAACCGGTTCCTTTTCCACGGTCGAGCCGCTACGCTGTCACCCGGCGAGCCCGGGCGTCGCCGTCCCCACATCGAAGTGGACCCTGGTCGAGGAGGACCGATGAGCACGATCGCGGACGTCGCGTCGCGTGCCGGAGTGTCCAAGGCCACCGCGAGCCGGGCGCTGAGCGGACGCGGCTACGTGTCCGACGAGACACGGCAGCGGGTCATGGACGCCGCAGACGACCTCGCCTATGTCGCCCACTCGTCCGCCACGAGCCTCGCGACCGGACGCACGCAGACCGTCGGCCTCGTGATGCCGCCCATCGACCGCTGGTTCTTCGCCGAGCTGCTCGCCGGGGTGCAGGAGTCGCTCCTCTCCGTGGACTACGACCTGTCGCTGTACGGCGTTCCCGAGGGGACGCAGACCAGGGAACGGCTGTTCGAGACCGTGCTGCCCGGCCGGAGGTTCGACGGCATCATCGCGGTGGGCATCCAGCCGAGCGCGCGCGAGCTCGAGCGCCTGCACCGCACGGGTCGCCCGCTGGTCAGCGTCGGGCCGTACAGCGAGGGATCGAGCGCGGTCTCGATCGACGACACCGCCGCCGCCCGCATCGCCACCGAGCACCTGATCGAGCTCGGCCACGAGGACATCGCGTTCGTGGGGGGCGCGACCGACGCCGCCGCACTGAGCTACGGCGATGCGCAGCGGCTCGAGGGGTACCACGGCGCGCTCCGCGCGGCGGGCCTGCTCGCCCACGCCCGCGTCGTCGGCGCGGCACCGACCATGCCCGGGGGCTATGCCGCGACCGCCGGGCTCCTCGGAGACCGGCGGAACCGGCCCACCGCGATCGTCGGAGTCTGCGACGAGGCGGCGATCGGGGCGATCATCGCCGCTCGACGCCTGGGCATCGCCGTGCCCACCGAGCTCAGCGTGGTCGGCATCGACGACCACGCCCATGCGGACATGTTCGCCCTCACCACGATCGGGCAGTCTCCCCGCGACCAGGGTCACGAGGCCGTGCGGCTGCTGATCCGACGGATGGCGGAGCCGGAGGCCCCCATCGACCGGGTGACCGCCCCCTCGTCGCTCGTCGTGCGCAGCTCCACCGCACCACCCCGCTGAGCACCCCTCCCCGGACGCACGAAGGCCCCGGGCGGAACCCGGGGCCTTCGCAGAAGCGCTGGTGCGCTGGAATTACTTGAGGGTGACGGTCGCGCCGGCCTCTTCCAGAGCAGCCTTGGCCTTCTCGGCGGTCTCCTTGTTGGCGCCCTCGAGGACGGCCTTCGGAGCACCGTCGACGACGGCCTTGGCCTCGCCGAGGCCGAGCGAGGTGAGCTCGCGGACAGCCTTGATGACCTGGATCTTCTTGTCGCCGGCAGCCTCGAGGATGACGTCGAACGAGTCCTTCTCCTCCTCGGCAGCGGCCTCGCCTGCGCCACCGGCGGCACCGGCAACGGCGACGGGGGCAGCAGCGGTGACCTCGAACTTCTCCTCGAACGCCTTCACGAAGTCGTTCAGCTCGATGAGGGTGAGGCCGGCAAACTGCTCGAGCAGCTCCTCGGTGGTGAGCTTCGCCATGATGTATCTCCTAATAGATGGGGTGGTGGTGACGAGATCGCCGGTCGCTTACGCGGCCTCTGCGGTCTCCAGCTTTTCGCGAAGCGCGTCGATGGTGGCGGCAGCCTTGCCCATCGTCGCCTTCATCATTCCCGCGGCCTTCGCCAGCAGAACCTCACGGCTCTCGAGCGAGGCGTACGTGTTGACCTCGTCGGCAGAGAGGGCCTTGCCCTCGAAGATGCCGGACTTGATCACCAGAAGCGGGTTGGCCTTGGCGAAGTCACGCAGAGCCTTGGCAGTGGCGACGAAGTCACCGTGCACGAACGCGACGGCCGACGGACCCTTGAGGTCGTCGTCCAGCGAGGAGATGCCGGCCTTGTTGGCGGCGATCTTGGTCAGCGTGTTCTTCACCACGGCGTACTCGGCGTCCTGACGGATGCTGTTGCGCAGCTGCTTGAGCTGGGCAACCGTCAGACCGCGGTACTCGGTCAGCAGGACGGCGTTCGAGTTCTCGAATGACTTCGTGAGCTCGGCGACCGATGCATCCTTCTGCGCCATGGTCACTCCTTGATGTGTACGAGGCGCCGCACGGTGGTGGGGCGCCGGCCTCCGACCCCCTGCAAAGAGAAGAGCTCCGGCGCAAGCGCACGGAGCTCGGAAGTTCGTGACACCTGCGCGGGCCCCTGCGATGCAGAGCTTCGATCCTGCGTGCTTGCGCACACACGATGACCAGCGGTCTTCGGTTGCCACCCACTCTACCTCAGCGCGCGCCCCTCCCCAAATCCCCGGCGGCCGTGCGGGGACGCGGCGTGTGCGGGGAGGGAGCGTCGGCGCACGGGGTTAGGGTTTTCAGGTGACCCCCGAACTCCACGCCCGTATCGTCGCGGACTCTCGCGACCGGGTGGCGTGGATGCGGGCGCGGTCCCGCGGCATCACCGCGACCGACGTCGCCGGACTCACGAGCGAGCGCTCCATCGCCCGTGCCGCCGACTCCAAGCTGGGCGGCGGGCCCCGCTTCGGCGGCAACGCGTACACCGACCACGGCCGACGGCGCGAGCCGGAGATCGCGGCCTGGGTCGCAGCCACGCACGGGATCCTCCCCTCCTCCGCGCTGTTCCGCGCCGAGGTGGAGCACCGCCACCTCGCCACGCCCGACGGGATCGCGGTCGACGCCGACGGGCGCATCCGCCTCGCCGAGATCAAGACCACGAACAAGGCGTTCCGCGGCATCCCGCGCACCTACCTGCGACAGGTCTGGTGGCAGCAGCACGTGCTCGGTGCCGAGCGCACGCTGTTCGTGTGGGAGGAGCACGTCGACTTCGCTCCGGTGCACGACGAGCCTCGCTGCGTGTGGATCGACCGCGACGACCGCGAGATCGCCAAGCTGGTCGACCTGGCCACCGCGCTGATCGACGAGCTGTACCGGCGCACCACGGGCCGCGACGTTCCCGCCCGCACGCAGGACGATTCCGCGAGCCGCCGCGAGCAGCTGCGCGAGCGCGACCTCTTCCGCGCCCTCGCCCTCGCCGACTGAACGCCGCACCGCCGGCACGACCTCACGTGCAGGTGTTGTTGCCCCCGAGCCCCAGCAGTCCGCCCACCGACAGCGTGCGGGTCGCCGCGGGCGACACCCAGGCCGTGCCGGGCAGGACGGCCTCGACCCGCACCGTGTTCGACGAGCCGAGCAGACTCCCCAGCAGCGTGCTGAGCAGACCGGAGCTGATCGTCGCGGAGTAGGAGTAGGGGCCGCTGCCGCTCTGCGTCACGTTCGCGTTGTCGACCGCGACGTTGTTGATCGACAGTCGCTGCTGCGGCTTGAGGTATCCGGAGCTCCACGTGATCGTGAAGCCCGTGAACGTGCCGAGCAGGTTGGTCACGCTGCACGAGGTGATCGTGGGCGTCGTCAGCTGCGACGCGGTGAACGACCCCGCCGCGTACTCCGGATCGGTGAACCGCGCCTCGGTCGGCTGCACCGCGGGCAGCAGCGCCACGCCGACCAGGACCCCGACCCCGAGGGCACCGGCGATCGTGCGCCGCCACGGCCGTGTCATCCTCGCCCCTCCCCGCGCTCTCCTCCGCGACGCCCCCGCGCCACGAGAGCCGCGGTCAGCAGCAGTCCGCCGCCCACCGCCGCCAGCGGCAGCCACGGCGACGGACCCGTGACCGCGAGCGCGCCGTCGGAGCCCACCGCCGCGCTCTCGCCCGCGCCGTGAGCCAGCACGCGCACCTCGGTGCTGCCGGAGCCGTCGGCCGGGTCGAGCGCGATCGTCAGCCGCAGATGCGCGGTCTCGGTGTCACGCATGGCGGCGAGGGGCACCTCGGCGCCGTCGCGCGGGACGCTCCAGTCCGTCCGCAAGACCGTCGCCCCCGCCGGGCACACCGCGTCCTGCCACGGCTCCGCGCACAGGGCGATGTCGAGCCGCAACCGCGCCGACCCGGACGCGCTCACGCCGAGCCGCACGACCCCGGGATCCGGCGCGTCGGCGCTCACCTGCACGTCCCACTGCACCGGCCGGTCGGGTCGCAGGTCGCGGGCGGCGTCCCAGTCCGCGACCGAGACCAGGCGCAGCACCTGGCCCTGCACCACCTCGGTGGAGGGGGCAGCGACCGCCGCCGCCGGTGCCGCAAGGGCCAGGCAGACGGGCAGCGCCAGGACCGCGAGCGCGACGCGGGGCCTCACGGCGGACCACCCTCGGTGCGAGCGCGTCGCGGCGACCGCGGCCAGAAGGCCCACACCACCAGCGCGGTCGCGGCCACGGTCATGCCGCCGAGCACGACGGGATGCCCGAGTGCGACGATCACGGTCGCCAGGCCCGGCACCGCGAGCAGCACGGTGCGCACGGAGGTCACGGTGTACGGAAACGGGTCGTCGACCGCGTTCGCATCGCCCCGCAGCGTCAGCACGCGCTCCCCCGCCCCGGCGCCCGGTTGCACCGCGGTCACGCGGTGGGTCACGGGCAGGTCGCCGGGGCGGTCGACCGTCACGACGTCGCCCACCTCCACCGCCGCGGCAGGGACCCGCTGCACCACGGCGACCGATCCGGCCGGGATGGTCGGCGACATCGAGCCCGTGCGGAACAGGATGAGCGTGATCTGCGCCGTGGCCGCCAGCAGCACCAGCACGATGCACACGACGCCCGCGGCGGCGGCGAGCCACAGCAGCGCATCGCCCAACGCGCGCGCGAACCCGGGGCGCCGGGTGGGGTGCTGCGCCCGCGCCCCCGCTTCCCCGCTCTGCTGCGCGCGCGCCTCGCGGCGGGTGAGTGCCGTCACGACCCCTCCTCTCGCTCGTGCCCGGCGGCGGCTACGACGACGTGCCCTGGATCTGCCATGTCTGGGTCATCGTCAGGCCCTGCGCGGTGTTCGGCGCCGTCGTCGGCAGCGTCACCGCGAAGCAGTAGTTCACGACCGACGCGCCGTTCGCGGACACCGCCTGCGTCGAGGCGCCGCCGGCCGTGAGCGCGGAGCCGTCCGCGACCACGGCGGTGCCGCCGGGGTAGGTCGCCGCCGAGCACGTGGTCCCGGCGATCGCACGCACCCCGTAGGTGAGCGACGACGCGAGACCCGTGCCGCCCGGCGTCCCGGCCGTGAGCTGGAGCACGCCGGCGACCGAGGGCGACGCGGTCTTGACGCTGAACAGCGCATACGTCGTGGTGCCGGGCGCCATGGCCGTGGGCGGGAGCTGGAAGTTCAGGGCTGCCGCCGCCCCCGTGGTCGCGTGGCTGGAGAACGTGACGCCGTCGGTCGCCCCGACGAGGTCGAACCGGCCGGCCGTGAACGTGGCCGAGCCGAACTCCGAGTCGTTCCAGGCGGCGAGTGTCGCGGTCGCCCCGATGCCGAGCACCAGGCCGCCCGCCAGGAGGGCTCGGAGGCGGCGGGAGCGGAGCCGGATCCTCTCCCGCCGCTGCCTGCGGGTACCCATGGCCCGCTCAGCTCGTCGACGTGGCCGTGAACTCCCAGGTCGCGTTCGTGACCAGGCCGGGTTCGAGCGCGGCGGCGGCCGTGACCGCGACGCACAGCTGCACGGCGGTGCCCGGGGTGGCGGCGGAGGCTCCTTCGGTGAGCGTCACGGCGGTCACGCCCGTCTGTGCGTCGAGCGTGGCCCCGGAGGCGACGGCGGTTCCGGTCGCGCTGGCCGCGTTGCAGGTGGCGCCGGGAGCGAGCGGGTAGATCGCGTAGGACAGATGATCGGTGTTGGAGCTCGCCGCGGGATCCGCGGTCGTGCCCGCGGCGACGAGGCTGGCCCCGGTGGTCGTGCCGGCCGCGAGACGCACCCAGAAACCCGCGTAGACGGTGTCGCCGGGCGACATGTTGCCGACGATGCCGGCGGGGAGCGTGAACGCGAGGGTGGCGGCCGTGTCGCCGTCGTCGACGTTGTGGTCGGTGAAGGCCGTGCCGTCGGTCGAGCCCTCCAGGTTGAACGAGCCCGCGGTGAACGTGCCGGTCGCGAACTCGGAGTCGTTCCACGCGGCGAGCGTGACCGCCGCTCCCACTCCGAGGACGAGTCCTCCTGCCAGGACCGCGCGGACCTTTCGCCGGGTCGTGGTCGTCGCCATGTCGTTCCCCCTCCGTCGTCGATCTCGGGGAACGCCGGCGAGCGGAACTCGGAGGATTCTCCCGCGTCCTCGCATCCTCTCCGAGCCCCTCGGACCAGACAAGGCGGATCCGCGCGCAGCCGTGGCACAATCCGCGCAGCCGGGGATCGTCCTGTCAGCGGCGCGACCGGCGGGCGGGCGCGACCGGGGCGAGCACCCGCCGCGCCTCGGCGGCCACCTCGGCGGCGATGGTGTCGAGCAGCGTCGACCGCAGGTTCCACTGCTGCCAGTACAGCGCGACCTTCAGCGTCGGACCCCCGAGCGCGACCAGCCCGGGCGTCTCCTGCAGCCGCGGGACCATTCCCCAGCCGAGGCCGAGCGACACCGCGATCGCGTAGTCGTGGGACGCGGGGACGTAGTGCCGCGGCACGCCCTGCTGCGTGACGGACATAGCCGCGAGCCACTCGTGCTGCAGCGTGTCGCGACGGTCGAAGTCGACGAACGGCGCGCGGGCGAGAGCGGCGGCGCTCACCCCCTCGGCGAACCACCGGTCCGCGAAGCCCTGCTCCGCCATGGCGCGATACTCGAGCACCCCGAGAGGTGCGACCGAGCATCCGGCCACCGGGGTCTCCTCGCTCGTCACCGCGGCCATCACCGTGCCGGATTCCAGCAGCCGGGCGGTGAAATTCTGATCGTCCCGGTGCAGGTCGACGTCGATGTCGTGCGTGGCGGAGAGTCGTGCCATCGGCGCGAGGAACCACGTCGCCATCGAGTCGGCGTTCACGGCGAGCGGAACGACGATGCGCCGCTCGGAACCGTCGTCGCCGATGCCCACCCCGGCGAGCGCGTCGTGCTCCAGCAGCGCCACCTGCCTGGCCAGTCGCACCACCGCCTCACCGGCCTCGGTGAGCCGCGCGGGCTTGCTGCGCACGAGCAGGATGCGCCCCAGCTGTTCCTCCAGGCTCTTGAGCCGCTGGCTGACCGCGGACGGCGTGATCCGGAGTCGGCGGGATGCCGCGTCGAGAGTGCCTTCGTCGGCGACGGCGGCCAGGGTCGCGGCGAGCTCCGGATCGATCCTCACATCAGTGATGCTAATGGTTCGGAAGGAATCTTCGCTTTCTCTGATGGCAGTCGCTTCCTAGGCTGGTGCCATGCTCACCGTCCTCGCCGGTCTCGGACTCGGCCTCTCCCTCATCGTGGCCATCGGCGCCCAGAACGTCTTCGTCCTGCGCCAGGGCATCCGGCGGGAGCATGTGCTGGCGGTCGTGATCGTGTGCGCCGTCTCCGACGCCGTGCTGATCGCCGCCGGTGTCGCCGGGCTGGGCTTCCTGCTCCAGGCTGCGCCGTGGCTCGTGGTCGTCGCCCGGGTTGCCGGGGCGCTGTTCCTGTTCGGCTACGGGCTGCTCGCGGCACGGCGCGCCTGGCGCGGCGGTGAGGTGCTGGCGGTCGATGCGTCCTCCCCCGCCGACGGAACGGGGACCGGTCGATCGGCCGGCGGCACCGCGACCGCCATCCGGAGCGGAACACGTCTGGCCCCCGTGCTCCTCACCGTCCTCGCGCTCACCTGGCTCAACCCGCACGTGTACCTCGACACCGTCCTGATGCTCGGGTCGATCGCCGCGACGCACGGCGAGCAGCGCTGGCTGTTCGCCGCCGGGGCCATCCTCGCCAGTGCCCTGTGGTTCACGGCCCTCGGTTTCGGGGCACGCTACCTCGGGCGCTGGCTGCGCACCGAGCGGTCGTGGCGGGTTCTCGACGCGGTGATCGCCGTGATCATGGTCGCGCTCGCCGTGAGCCTGATCCTCCCCGTGTTCGGCGGCTGATCCGGCTCAGACTCCGTCGATCTGCGCCAGCCGCGCCCGCACCAGCGCGCGCAGCGTCTGCTTCGGGATCGGATGCTCCGGCTGGAAGCGGATCGTCCCCTTGTCCACGCTGGCGCCCGGATGATCGGCCAGTGCCGCCGCCACGGCCGCGACCGCGTCGGGACTGAAGGGATACACGCCGATGTGCTTCTTGGCGCGCATCACCGACAGCAGCGGTCTGCCCCCGTGGACGAGGGCGGGCATGCCGTAGCCGGTGCCCTGCTCGGCATCCGGCTCCTCCTCCCGCGCGATCGCGTACACGCGGTCGATCGCCGCGCGGTCCGCGGGGGCGAGCCCGGTCAGGTAGTCGTCGATGGTTCCCACGACCGCATCCTGTCACCGATCGGCGGCGCGCACGAGCCCCGCGTCTCAGGCGCCGTCGAGCGGGCGGAGGATGCGCGTGAGGAACCGCTGCGTGCGCTCGTGTCGCGGGGCGCGGAAGATCTCGGCCGGCGGCCCCTCCTCGACCACCACCCCGCCGTCCAGGAACAGGACGTGGTCGGCGACCTCGCGCGCGAAGCTCAGCTCGTGCGTGACGACCGCCATGGTCCACCCCTCGTCGGCGAGCTCCTTGATCACCAGCAGCACCTCCCCGACGAGTTCGGGGTCGAGCGCACTCGTCGGCTCGTCGAACAACAGCAGGTCGGGCTTGAGAGCGAGAGCACGCACGATCCCCACGCGCTGCTGCTGTCCTCCGGACAGCTGATGCGGACGGGCGTCCGCCTTGTCCGCCAGGCCCACCCGGTCGAGCAGGGCCAGGGCCTCGGCCACGACCTCCGCCCTGGGCCGCCGCTGCACACGCCAGGGCCCCTCGATCACGTTCTGCAGCACCGTCAGATGCGGGAACAGGTTGTGGTGCTGGAACACCATCGCGGAGCGATCGCGCAGGGCGAGCCGCTGCTGCTTCTGCGCGCGAGGCCGCGGCCGCTCGGCGGGGGCGAAGTCGAGCTCGGGCCCGCCGTCGACCGTGATGGTGCCGGCGTCCGGCGTCTCGAGGCCGTTGAGCGCGCGCAGCACGGTGGTCTTCCCCGAGCCGCTCGGGCCGATGAGCACCAGCACCTCTCCGCGGTGCAGCGTCAGGTCGATCCCGCGCAGCACCTCGGTGTCGCCGAAGCTCTTGCGCAGTCCGCGGGCGGACAGCAGCGGGACGGGCGTCTGGTCAGTGGGCGACACGGCTGTCGAGCCTCCTCTCCAGGGCGCTCTGGCCGAACGACAGCACCAGGCAGAACACCCAGTACACCAGCGCCGCGGCGAGGTAGATCACCATGAACTCGAGGGTCGTCGCCGCGATCTGCTGCGCGACCTTGAACAGCTCCGTCACCAGGATCAGCGACGTGAGCGAGGTGTCCTTCACGAGCGAGATGAACGTGTTCGACAGCGGGGGCACGGACACCCGTGCCGCCTGCGGCAGGATGATCCGCGTGAGCGTGCGGGTGCGGTTCATCCCGACCGTGTACGCCGCCTCCCACTGCCCCTTCGGCACCGACAGGATCGCGGCCCGCACGACCTCGGCTCCGTAGCCGCCCACGTTGAGCGACAGCGCGATGATCGCACTTGGCCACGGGTCGAGCGTGATGCCGATCGACGGCATCCCGTAGAAGATCACGAACAGCTGCACCAGCATGGGCGTGCCGCGGATCACGGAGATGTAGAAGCGCGCGACGCCCGCCACCACCGGATGCACCGAGATCCGCATCAGCGCGACGCCGACCGCGATCAGCAGCCCCAGCGCGAACGACACCAGCGCGAGCGGCACCGTCGCCGTCAGGCCCGCCCAGGCGATCGGCCAGAGCGAGTCGAGGAACAGCTGCCAGGGGTTCGCCATCGGTTACTGCGAGACGTCCTCGCCGAAGTACTTCTCGCTGATCTCCGCCAGTGTACCGTCGGCGCGCAGCTCCTCGAGAGCGCCGTCCACGGCCTCGACGAGCGAGGTCTTGTCCTTCGTGAACACGAACGCCTGCTCGCCGGCGTCCTCGGTCTCCGCCGCGATCTTCAGCCCCGTCGGGCTGTTCGTGGTCTCGTAGTCGAGGAACGTCAGCTTGTCGTTCACGGTCGCGTCCACACGGCCCTGACGCAGCAGCTCCACGGCCTGCGCCCAGCCCTCGACGGCCTCGACCTTGGCGCCGGAGTCGGTCGCCAGCTCGTACCAGTTGCTGGTGAGCGACTGGGCCGTGGTCTTGCCGGCCAGGTCGTCGAACGAGCTGATCGAGTCGTCGTCCTCGGCCACCACGATGACGCCGGGCGACACGGTGTAGGGCGCGCTGAAGAGGTACTTCGCCTCGCGCTCGTCGTTGATCGAGACCTGGTTCGCGATCACGTCGAAGCGGCCGGCGTCGAGACCGGCGAAGATCGCGTCCCACTGCGTCTCCTGGAACTCCACCTCGAGGCCCAGCTTGTCGGCGACGGCCTGGATGATCTCGACGTCGTAGCCGGTCAGGTCGCCCGAGCCGCCGTCGTCGTGGAAGCTGAACGGGCGGTATGTGCCCTCGGTCGCGACCGTGAGCGTGCCGTCCTTCACCAGGCCGAAGTCGGAGCCCGCGGTGCTCTCCGCACCGGACGTGTTCGCGGGCGTGGTGGAGCCGCTGCAGGCAGTGAGCGCCGCGGCGGCGACGACGAGTGCGGTGACGGCGATGAGACGACGGGACATGGACCCTCCTGGGGTGAGAGGCGCGGTGCGAGTTTACGCGACCGGCGCGGGACCTCCCCACAGTACGTGCCGTCGCGGGATCCCCCGCATCCGATGACGCTCCGTGTCGACGCGGGGCGGAGGACGCGAAACGCCCCCGGGCGGAACCCGGGGGCGTTTCGGTGAGTCAGGCTCAGATGGCGTTGACGTCCAGCGGGATGCCGGGGCCGAACGTGGTCGACACCGCACCCTTCTGGATGTAGCGGCCCTTCGCGCTCGACGGCTTGAGGCGGACGATCTCCTCGAGCGCTGCGCCGATGTTCTCGTTCAGCTGCTCGGCGGTGAAGGACGCCTTGCCGACGACGAAGTGCACGTTGGCGTGCTTGTCGACGCGGAACTCGATCTTTCCGCCCTTGATCTCCTCGACGGCCTTGGCCGGGTTCGGGGTCACGGTGCCGGTCTTCGGGTTCGGCATCAGGCCACGCGGACCCAGCACCTTGCCGAGACGACCGACCTGGCCCATGAGCTCCGGGGTGGAGACGGCCGAGTCGAACGCGGTCCAGCCGCCGGCGACCTTCTCGATGAGCTCGGCGCCGCCGACCTCATCGGCACCTGCGGCGATCGCGGCCTCGGCCGCGGGGCCCGTGGCGAAGACGATGACGCGGGCGGTCTTACCGGTGCCGTGGGGCAGGATGACGGTGCCGCGCACCATCTGGTCGGCCTTGCGGGGGTCGACGGCGAGCTTCAGCGCGACCTCGACGGTCGAGTCGAACTTCGCCGAACCGGTCTCCTTCGCGAGCGCGACGGCCTCGGCGGGCGTGTAGAAACGGTCTGCCTCGATCTTCTCGGCGGCAGCCTTGTAAGCCTTGGACTTGGTAGCCATGATTATTCTCCTCAGCCCTCGACCGTGATGCCCATGGAACGGGCGGTGCCGGCGATGATCTTCGAGGCGGCCTCGATGTCGTTCGCGTTCAGGTCGGCCTGCTTCTGCTCGGCGATCTGACGGACCTGGTCCTTGGTGATCTTGCCGACCTTGACGGTGTGCGGGGTGGCCGAGGCCTTCTGCACGCCGGCGGCCTTCTTGATGAGCTCCGCCGCGGGCGGGGTCTTCAGGACGAAGGTGAAGCTGCGGTCCTCGTAGACGGTGATCTCGACGGGGATGACGTTGCCGCGCTGCGACTCGGTCGCGGCGTTGTACGCCTTACAGAACTCCATGATGTTGACGCCATGCTGACCGAGCGCGGGGCCGATCGGCGGCGCCGGGTTGGCGGCACCGGCGTTGATCTGAAGCTTGATCAGGCCGGTCACCTTCTTCTTCGGTGCCATTCCCTTTCCTTTCCTCGAGGCGGATGCGGACACCCGCTTCTCCCACGGACCCGGCATCTCCGGGTCGTGGTCGTCAGCGCGCACGCCGAAGCGGCGCACAAACCATAAGAGTCTACCGCATCCCGCGCCCCACTTCCGCGCGGGGTCAGGGGTCGCGGTACTGCTCCGCGATCCGCTGCCCGAGCTCGCGCAGGGCTGCACGCACCTCGACCGGTTCGAGCACTTCCACGGCGCCCGTCCACCCGGCGAGCTGCTCGGCCAGAGCGTCCGCACGGTGGGCCCGCACCTCGATCAGTCCCTCGTCGGCATCCATCACCGCGGCCTGGCGCCCGAAGCGGTCGAGCACCGCGCGCACGGCCCAGGCCTCCGCGCGGATCACGGCGCGCGCCTCGCCCCGCAGCCCCTCGACCGTCTCGACCATCCGCTCCCACGCGGCAGGCGCGTCGAAGCCATCCGGCCCTTCCCCCCGCTCGTCGGTGAGGGCGAGATCCGCGATCCGGTCGACCCGGTACGTGCGCAGCCGGTCCACGTCGGCCCCGCCGTTCCGCCCCGGCGCCGCGAGCAGATACCACCGCGGACCGCGGCTGCCGACCACGAGCGGCACCACCTCGACCGGCCGCCCGGCGTCGCCGTAGCCGAAGCGCACCCGGCGGCGCGCAGCGATCGCCCGCTGCAGCTCCGACACCGCCGGCCGCTCCGGCGCATCATCGGGTTCACCCCAGGGCGCATCCCGCACGGTCGACTCCGCCACCCGCTGCGCGCCCTCGCGGAACGGTTCCGGCACGGCACGCATGAGCTTGCGCACCGCGGCCGTGTGCTCCGGCGCGGCGGCGCGGCTCTGGCTGAGCGCGACCAGCAACGACGTCACCTCGCTCTCGGTCAGTCCCGTGAGATCGGTCCGGGCCCCTCCGATCAGGCGCCACCCGCCGCCGCGCCCCCGAGACGGATAGAGGGGCACACCCGCCATGGCGAGCGCCTCCAAGTCGCGGCGCGCGGTGGGCACCGAGACCTCCAGCTCGGCGGCCAGTTCCGCGGCGGTGATCCGGGGGCGGCCCCGCAGGAGCAGCAGAGCCTGGATCAGGCGATCGGCACGGATCGGGAACCTCTTTTCCGAAGTGATCAGAAGGTGATCACTTCACGGTCGAGCATAGAAGAAAAGCCGTTCCCACCAAAGGAGAAGATCCCATGTTCCGTGGTCTCGCCAACCTCAACCTCGTCGCCGAGGACATGCCCGCCGCGATCGACTGGTACGCGCGCGTGTTCGACGCCGCGCCGTACTTCACCCGCCCCGAACAGGGGACCCCGCAGTACGCCGAATGGCGCTTCGGCGACGACGACGACGAGTTCGCCCTGATGGACGCCCGCTTCCGCCCCGCCCTGCCGCAGCCGGGAGGCGCGCTCGTGAGCCTGCACGTCGACGACATCCACGCCGAGATGGACCGCCTCGCAGCCCTCGGCGCCACCCCGTTCGACCCCGTCACCCAGCGCGGCGAGGGGTGGTGGTCGGCGTCGGTCAGCGACCCGTTCGGCAATCTCCTCGGCCTGATCCAGAGCCCGCACTGGGCCGCACAGCACGCGGGCTGACCGACGGGTGCGGGGAGACCCGCGGCCGCACGCAGAACGCCCCGCCGGATGAGCCGGCGGGGCGTTCTGATGACAGCAGTGTCAGATCATCTTGGTGACCTGGTCGAACGACAGCTCGACCGGCGTCTCGCGCTCGAAGAGCGAGACGAGGACCGTGAGCTTGCCGCTCTCCGGCTTGATCTCGCTGATCGAACCGGGAAGACCCGCGAACGAGCCCTCCTTGATCGTGATGGTCTCGCCCACCTCGAAGTCGACCTCGGCCGGCAGCGGACGGGCCACGGCGACGCCGCCCTTCGCCGCGATGTTCTTGGCGGTCGGGACGTCCTTCACCTCGACGAGCGACTTCAGCATGTTGAAGGCCTCTTCGAAGCGCAGCGGCGTCGGGTTGTGGGCGTTGCCCACGAAGCCCGTGACACCCGGGGTGTGGCGCACGACCGACCAGGTGTCCTCCGTGAGCTCCATGCGCACCAGCACGTAGCCGGGGATGCGCACGCGGGTGACCATCTTGCGCTGGCCGTTCTTGATCTCGACCACGTCTTCCATCGGGACCTCGACCTGGTAGATCTCGTCCTCGACCTCGAGCGTCGACTTGCGCTGCTCGATGTTGGCCTTCACCTTGCGCTCGAAGCCCGCGTACGAGTGGATGACGTACCACTTGCCGGGGAGCATGCGCAGGTCCATGCGGAAGGCCTCGTACGGGTCCTCCTCGGACTCGGCGTCGTCCTCCTCGGACTCGGCTGCGGGACGGTCGTCCTCGCCGTTCACGTCGGGACCGTCGTACGGGGTGACCTCGTCAGCCGCCTCGGCCTCCTGCTCGGCGGCCTCCTCGGCCACGGAATCGTTGAGGACCTCGGCGGCGGCCTCGGACTCCGCCGCTTCGTCCAGGTTGAGAGCGTCGTTCACGATCGCGTCCGCCTCCGGGTCGTCGATGTCGATGTCGATGTCGTCCGTGTCGTCCTCGCCGTCCTCGTCTTCGACGTGGACCGCGACGTGCTCGGCAGAGGTGACCGAGAACTCCTCAGCGGCGAGCACGTTGCCCTCTTGGGCCTCGTCCTCCTCGCTGGACTGCTCTGCGGCGGTCGCCCAGTCGGCGTCGTCGGAATATCGTTCAGACACGTTGCTTCTTCTCCATAGCTGCGGCTGCCGCCGCGGGGGTCATCAGCCAGGGATACCGAACACGTAGTGGGTCAGGAGCCCGAAGACGTAGTCGAGACCGTAGACGATGCCCATCACGATCACGACGAAGACGAGCACCACACCCGTGAACTTGAACAGCTCCTTGCGGGTCGGGGTGACGACCTTGCGCAGTTCGGCGATGACCTGGCGGATGAACAGGGCGATGCCCCCGAAGAACCGGGAGAAGGGGTTGCCCTTCTTCTGGCGCGTGGCGCCGGCCGCGACGACCTCGCCGCGCGGTTCGTCCTGATCCATCCTGAATGTACCTTTCGTGTGCCAGCGTTGCACTGACGCGCAGGGCGGACAGGAATCGAACCTGCAACCTGCGGTTTTGGAGACCGCTGCTCTGCCAATTGAGCTACCGCCCTAGAGACCCGGAGGCCTCGGGGTGCCCTCCCATCCCCGCGCTGCGCCGAGATCCGAAGACCCGAGGCACGGCGAAAGAATGCAGAGAACAACTGCTCCACAAGCATACGGCATCCGCCCGACGGTGCCGAACCGGGCTCGATATACGGGTTGTTGCTAGGCTCGGCGAGCGGATGCCGGCGAGAAGGGGCGCGTGTGGGTGGGGATGTGCAGCAGTTCCAGGTGGACCTGCGCGGAGTCGTCGATCTGCTGAGCAGGCACATCTACTCGAGCCCCCGCGTCTACCTGCGCGAGCTGCTGCAGAACGCCCGCGACGCGATCACCGCCCGTCACGAGGTCGACGGCGGCGGCGGGCGCATCCGCATCACGCCGCTCACCGCGCAGACCGGCGAGTTCGTGCTCCGCGACGACGGCGTCGGCCTGACCGCCGCCGAGGTCGCCGACCTGCTCGCCACGGTCGGCCGCAGCTCGAAGCGCGACATCTTCGACCTCCCCCGCAGCGACTACCTCGGGCAGTTCGGCATCGGACTCCTCAGCTGCTTCATGGTCGCCGACACCATCGTCATCCGCTCGCGCAGCGCCCGAGGCGGCGCGGCCGTGGAGTGGACGGGCAGCGCCGACGGCACGTTCCAGGTGATCGAGCTCGACGACGACCTCCCGGTCGGCACCAGCGTGCACCTCGTACCGCGGTTCGACGCCGACGAGCTGCTCCGGCCCGCCGCCGTGCACGAGCTCGCCACCACGTTCGGCGAGTTCCTCCCCGTGCGGGTCACGATCGACACCGGCGCCGGAGACGTCGACATCACGCGCGAGCCGCCGTTCCTCTCCCACGCCGACGACCCCGAAGCGGCCGTCGCCTACGGGCGGGACCTGCTCGGCGCGAACCCCCTCGACGTGATCGAGCTCGGCGAACCGGGGACCGGCACGCGCGGTCTCGCCTACGTGCTCCCCTACGCACCCCCGCCCGGCGCACGCCAGGCCACCCGCATGTACCTCGGCCGCATGCTGCTGTCCGAGCGCGTGGACGACGTGCTGCCCGACTGGGCGTTCTTCGTGCGGGCGGTCGTCGACTCCACCGGCCTCGCCCCCACCGCGAGCCGGGAGTCCCTCGTGGAGGACACGGCCCTGGAGCACGTGCGCGAGCAGCTCGGCGCGGGGATCCGCCGCTGGGTGCTCGAGCTCGGACTGCGCGAGCCGCACCGCCTCGCACAGTTCGTGGCGGTGCACGAGGTCGGCCTCAAGTCGCTCGTGCGCCACGACGAGGAGCTCGCGCGGTTCATCACCCGGTGGCTCACCGTCGAGACCACACACGGCACGCTGCGCATCGGCGACCTGGTCGAGCGCTACCCGCACATCCGCTACGCGCAGACCGTGGACGAGTTCCGCCAGGTCGCCGGGATCTCGCCCGCCGATGAGGTGCTGGTCAACGGCGGCTACCTGTACGACGCGGACCTCGTGCGCCTGCTGCCCGAGCTGTACCCCGCCGTCACCGTGGAGAGGGTGGACGTCGCCGGCGAGCTCGACCGTCTCGATCCCCCGCCCCTGGACGACCGCGACGCCGCCGTGGCGCTCGAGACCCGCGCGGGGGCCGTGCTCGCCGCCTCCGACTGCGCCGTCGTCGTGCGCTCGATCGACCAGCCCGCACTCACCGGGCTGTACGTCGCCGACCCCGAGGTGCTGCGCGCGATCGACCGCGGCCGCACCAGAGGGGTCGCCGGGGCACTGTGGGGCGGCGTGCTCGACCGCATCGACCAGACGCTGTCCGCCGCCCGCGACGACGACCTCACCGCACGGCTGTGCCTGAACTGGTCCAACCGCGTGGTGCGCGCCCTGGTGCGCGTCGAGGACGACGCCGTGTTCGCCCGCACCGTGCAGCTGCTCTACATCCAGGCGCTCCTCGCCGGCCACCATCCGCTCCGTGACGCCGACCGGGCGCTCATGACCAGCGCGCTGGCCGACCTCGTCTCGCTCTCCGCCGGCATCGAGGGGGACTCCCTCCCCTTCGGCGACGCCCGCTGACACTCCACCGAAAGGCTCCCATGGCACGTCCGAAGAAGCGCTTCCAGCAGCTCATCGAGGAGATCGACCGCACCCCGTGGGGTCCGGAGGAGCAGGCCCTCGTCGCGGAGGCCGTGGCCCTCGCCGTCGAGCTCGGCGACGAGCGCCTGGAGTACGAGGCCCGCATGCGGCAGACCGCCTCGGCCAACATGGTCGGCGCCACCGACGTGATGCTCAACTCCTTCGCGTGGTGCCTCGCCCACCACGACGCCGACCCGCAGCGCTTCCCCGCCGACCTCGACAACGGCGGCGCCGACCTCATGTGGCAGTTCAAGTGGATGGCCTCGTCGCTGCGGTCGTCCCCCGCGTTCTCGCAGGAGCAGATCGCCGCCGTGCTCGACGACATGGAGGCCCACTACCGCGCCGCGGGCCTCGGCCTCAGCGGCGTGCTCACCGCCCGGTTCGAGGACGCGTGGGACGCCGGCCGGATGGACGACGCCGAGGCGCTGCGCGTGCAGCTGGAGGCCACACCCCGCGACGACCACAGCCACTGCGACGCCTGCGGCCGCAGCCAGTTCGCGGGCTTCTTCGCCGACACCGACCGCGACGCCGACGCCATCCGCCTGGTCGAGGAGATGATCGAGGGCGGCTTCTCGTGCGGCGAGGAGCCCGAGCACGCGCTCTCCCGCGTCCTCCTCCCCTACCTCCGCGCCGGACGCCTGGAGGACGCGAAGACCGCCCACCTGCGCAGCTACCGCCTCGCGAAGGACAACCCCGACAACCTCCGCATCGTCGCCAACAACATCGTGTTCGCGGCCGTCACCGGCAACGAGGCGCGTGCCCTCGCCCTGATCGAGCGGCACATCGGATGGCTCGCGCACGACGGCCTGAACGTCGACGCGCACTTCGCGGCCCTCACCGCCTTCGCCGTCGCACTGGACAGGGTCGTGGCGACCGGGCACGGCGACACCCCCGTCCGCGGTGCGGACGCCCCCGCCCTCGTCGGGCTCTTCGGAGAGCACGACGGCGCGTGGACCGCGGCCGAGCTCGCCACCGCCGCCTGGACGGCCGCCGAGCGCATCGGCGCGCAGTTCGACGAGCGCGACGGAACGGACGGGCACGCGCGGAGCCTCGCCCGCTCGCGCCGCCTGGCCGACGAGAGCTGGGACGTGCCGATCCGCTCCGACGCCTTCGTCGCCACCGCACCGGCCACGACCCCGACGGACGCGGACGGCTGGTTCGACCGCGTGATGCAGCTCGCCCAGTTCGGCGCCGAGCACGAGACGCTCGACGCCCTCCCCCGTGCGCTCGAGGTGACCGACCCCGGCAAACGCGCACAGCTGCTGTCGATGCGCCTGGGGATCCTCGTGGCGCTCGACCGCATCGAGGAGGCGGAGCAGGTGCTGCCCGAGCGCATCGCCGCGCTGCGCGACGCCGGCCGCGACGTGCAGGCCGAGCTGGAGCTGCGCCTCGGCCTCGCCACGTTCGGGCTCGACACCGACGACACCAGGGCCGCCCTGGAGGAGGAACTGGCCACCGCCGAGCGCCTTCCGGCGTGGTCGCGCGGAGACCTCGCCATCAGCCGCGCCTCGCTGCACCTGCACGCCGACGAGCCCGACGCCGCGCTCGACCTCGCCGAGCACGCCGCCCGCGCGTTCGCCGAGGCCGAGGACACCCGGCTGTCGAACACCACCACGCTCGTCGCCATCGGGGCCGTGCTCTCCAAGGGCGACCTGGAGGCCGCGACCGCTCTGCTCGACCGATTCCTCGCGCAGGACGACCTCTCCGCCGGGCATCGCGCCCAGGCGCTGCAGACCAGGGCCCGGGTGCGCGGAGGCACGGGCGAGCACCTCGACGGCGCTGCGGACGCCGACGAGGTCTGCCGCCTCCTCGCCGAGCTGGGCGCCACACGGGCTCTCGCCGACGCGCACGTGCTCGCCGGGGCACTGTGGGAGGACGCCGACCACCCCGACCGCGCCGTTTCGCGCTACCGCCTCGCCTCGCGCCTGCGCGCCGAGGCCGGAGGCGACGCGACCGGCGTCGACTTCCGGCTCGCCCGCGCCATGCTGCGCTCCGGCGACGCCCAGGAGGCGGCCGAGCTGTTCGGCGACGTGCTGCAGCGCGAGGAGCAGGCCGACGTGGCCCCCGCCTCCCGCGGCATGACCGCCACCCTGCTCGCGCGCGCTCTGGCCGAGTCGGGCGAGTTCGGACAGGCGGTGGGCGTGCACGGCTACGCCGCCGAACTGTTCGGCGAGGGCGCGGAGCACGCCGACCAGGCGATGGCGATGACCGAGCAGGCGAAGATCCTCGCCCGCTTCGAGGAGCACGACGACGCGATCCGCCTCCTGGAGGGCGCGGCCGAGATCGTCCGGGGTGCGCCGGAAGCGGTCGGCGCCCTCAGCGAGGTGCTCCACAGCCTGGGTCAGGCCTACGGCGGACGCGGCGACGAGCGGGCGTTCGCCCTGTTCGACGAGGTCGCCGCCCTCGCGCAGCAGCACGAGGCCGGGTGGCTGCACGCCGACGTGACGGACTCCCGCGCCCGCGCGCTCGCGCAGCTCGGACGGATCGACGAGGCCGTTGCCGCCGCGCTCACCGCCGCGGACGCGTTCGCGGAGCTGGGCGACCCGGGCTCCGCCGGAGGCTCCGAGCTGTTCGCCGCACGGGTGCTCGCGGGCAACGAGCGCGCCGCCGACGCGGTCGCGGTCTACCGCAGCGCCCTGGAGCACGCCGAAGGCTTCCCGCCGCTGCGTCAGGTCACCGCGCTCGAGCTCGGCGACGTGCTCGAAGGGCTCGGCCGCCACGGCGAGGCGGCCGAGGTGCGGGCGCTGCTGGAGAGCTGAGCCCGCACCCCGCGCGGCCGGAGGCGTCAGAACAGCTGGCGCCAGTTCGCCCGCGCCAGATCGAGGAGCTCGTCGCCGCGGCCCGACATGACCGTGCGGATCGCGTACAGCGCGAACCCCTTCACCTGCGCCGCCTCGATCGCGGGCGGCATCGAGAGCTCCTGACGCTCGGTGACCACGTCGAGCAGGGCGGGACCGTTGTGCGCCAGCACCTCGCGGACGGCGTCCGGCAGCTCGTCGCTGCGCTCCACCCGGCGGGCGAAGATCCCCATGGCTTCGGCGATGGCGGCGAAGCTCGGGTTGTCCAGTCCGGTGCCGTACGTGACGAACCCGGCGGCCTTCATCTCCAGCTCCACGAAGTTCAGCGAGGAGTTGTTCACCACGATGGTCTTCACGGGCAGGCGGTTCTGCGTGAGCGTGAGCAGCTCGCCCAGCATCATCGACAGCCCGCCGTCGCCCGCGAGGGCCACGACCTGGCGCTGCGGGTGGGCGACCTGGGCCCCGATGCCGTGCAGCAGCGCGTTCGCCATCGAGCCGTGCGTGAACGAGCCGATCAGTCGACGGTGCTCGGTCATCGTCAGGTAACGCGCCGCCCACACCGTCGGCGACCCCACGTCGGCCGTGAAGATCGCGTCGTCCGCGGCGTGCTCGTCGAGCAGCCGCGCGAGGTACTGCGGGTGGATCGGGCGGTCGCCCTTCGCCGGGACCGCGAGCTCGTCGAGCTTCTTGCGCGTCTTGCGGTAGTGCGCCGTCGCGTCGTCGAGGTGCGTGCGGTCGTCCTTGCGGGCGAGGCGCGGCAGCAGGGCCTCCGCGGTGGCGCCGACGTCGCCCACGAGTCCGAGGTCGAGCGGGTGGCGCTTGCCGAGCTGCGAGCCGCGGATGTCCACCTGGATCGTGGTCGCGTGGTCGGGGTAGAACTGCTCGTACGGGAAGTCGCTGCCGAGCACGAGCAGCGTGTCGGCGGCCTCCATCGCCCGGTAGCCGGATGCGAACCCGAGCAGACCGGTCATGCCGACGTCGAACGGGTTGTCGTACTCGATGAACTCCTTGCCGCGCAGCGCGTGCACGATCGGCGCGCCCAGGCGGTCGGCCAGCGCGATCACCTCGTCGTGCGCGCCCTCGACGCCGGCGCCGGCAAGGATCGTGACGCGCTTCGCGGCATTCAGCAGCGTGGCGGCCTGCTCCAGTTCCGCCCCGCTCGGTGCCACCACCGGCCGGGCGCGGCGGACCACGACCGCGCGGTCATCCTCGATCTCCGCCAGCGCCACATCGCCAGGGATCACCAGCACCGCGACACCGCGCTGCTCGATCGCCGCCCGCATCGCGATCTCCATCAGCCGCGGCATCTGCTTCGGGTCCGCCACGTACTCGACGTACACGCTGCACTCGCGGAACAGCTCCTGCGGGTGCGTCTCCTGGAAGTAGCCGGTGCCGATCTCGGTCGTCGGGATGTGCGCCGCGATCGCCAGGACGGGCACGCGGGAACGCTGGGCGTCGTACAGCCCGTTGATGAGGTGCAGGTTGCCCGGCCCGCACGAGCCGGCGACGACGGCGAGCTCACCCGTGGTGCCCGCGTCCGCGGCGGCCGCGAACGCCGCGGACTCCTCGTGGCGCACGTGCACCCAGCGGATGCGGCCGTCCTTGCGCAGCGCGTCCGTGAATCCGTTGAGCGAATCCCCGGGGATGCCGTAGACCCGATCGATCCCGTTGGCGTGCAGAGTCTTGACGATGTTCTCAGCGACGTTGGCCATACTCCGACCCTACGCCCGCCCCTCCGCCCTGGTGCCGGGGTTGACGCGGGCCGGTCAGTACTCCTGGGGGCCGTCGCGCTCCGGCTCGGGATCACGATGGAACGCGCGTCCCGACACCGAGGCGGGTGCGATGCGGACGAACACCCGCTTGACGGTCGGGATCCACGGGCGCAGCCCCGCGGCCTCGGCGCGCGCGACATCGGCATCGGTCTCCAGCGCCGCGGCGTGCCCGCGCACGACCACGCTCCACGCGTCGACGTCGGTGTGGTCGTCGACCTCGAACAGCACATCGGCGTTCGCGGTCAGTTCGAACAGCTTGCTCCCCGGAGCGGTGCGGAACACGATGCCGTCCCCGTCGACCGCGTAGTTGATCGGGAAGATGTCGATCGTGTCGCCGATGTGGGTCACGAGGCGTCCGAGCTCCTGTCCGCGCAGGCGCTCCCAGCTCTCGGCATCGGTCAGGGTCCGGACGGGGTCGCTGTGCACACTCATGCCGACATTGTCACCCACGGACCCGCCGGCTGGACAGCACCCGTCCGAACGTCACAGGACCGGACGCGACAGTGCCCGGGGGCCGATCGACCCCCGGGCACCGTCACCGCGTCGGACTCAGCCGATGCGGATGAGCTTCTTGTTGACGAACTCGTCGGCGGCGAGGTGTCCGAGCTCACGCGCGGTGCCGCTGCGCTTGATGCCCCCGAACGGCAGCTCCGGGCTGTCGGCGAGAACCAGGTTGACGTACACCATGCCGGCCTCGATCTTGTCGGCCACCCGCTCCGCCTGGGCCTCATCGGTCGTGAAGACGTACGACCCGAGCCCGAACGTGGTGTCGTTGGCCAGCTGCACCGCGGCGTCCTCGTCGGCCACGCGGTACACGACGGCGGCGGGGCCGAACAGCTCCTCCCGGTACACGTCCATCTCCGGCGTGACGTCGGCGAGCACGGTCGGCGCGAAGAACGCCCCGTCGCGCGTGCCCCCGGTCAGCAGCGTGGCGCCCTGGGCGACCGCGGTGTCGATCTGCTTCTGCAGGTTCTCCGCCGCCGCCTCCGACGACACCGGTCCGAGCACGGTGTCGTCCTGCGTGGGGTCGGTCGCCTCGACGGCCGCCATCGCCGCCGTGAACTTCTCCACGAACGCGTCGTACAGCTCGTCGACGATGATGAAGCGCTTGGCGCCGTTGCACGCCTGACCGTTGTTGTCGAGGCGCGCGTCCACGCCGGCCTGGACCGTCGCGTCGAGGTCGTCGGTCGAGAGCACGAGGAACGGGTCGGAGCCGCCGAGCTCCAGCGCGACCTTCTTGAGGTGCCGTCCGGCGACCTCGGCCACCGCCGCCCCCGCACGCTCCGAGCCGGTGAGCGAGACGCCCTGCACGCGCGGGTCGGCGATCATGTCGGCGATCTGCTCGTTCGTGGCGAGCACGTTCTGGTACGCGCCCTTCGGGAACCCGGCGTCGTGGTAGATCGCCTCGATCGCGCTCGACGACTCCGGGCACTGCGGCGCGGGCTTCAGCAGGATCGTGTTGCCGACGATCAGGTTCGGCGCCGCGAAGCGCACGATCTGGTAGGCCGGGAAGTTCCACGGCATGATGCCCACGAGCGGCCCCAGCGACGACCGGCGGATGATCGCCGAGCCGTCGCCGAGGATCGTGATGGGCTGGTCGGCCATGATGTCCTCGGCCTGATCCGCGTAGTACTCGGCGATGTCGGCGGCGAAGTCGACCTCGCCGAGCGCGGCCTCGCGCGGCTTGCCCATCTCGCGCACGAACACGTCGGCCAACTCCTCGCGGCGCTCGCGATGCAGCTCGGCGGCGCGGCGCAGCAGCTGTGCGCGCTCCGCGACCGTGGTCGAGCGCGACCACTCGCGGTGCGCCTCGTCGGCGGCCGCGACCGCCTCTTCGATCTGCGCATCGGTGAACGTGTCGTACGTGGCCAGGGTCTCGCCGGTGGCGGGATTGACGACGGCGTAGTCGGTCATGTCTCCTCCTCTTGCCGTCCGGTCAGGAGACCGGGATCAGCGTGTACTTGGTGGACAGGTACTCGTGGATACCCTCGAAGCCGCCCTCGCGGCCGACACCGGACTGCTTGACGCCGCCGAACGGAGCCGCCGCGTTGGAGACCACGCCCACATTGAGTCCCATCATGCCGGTCTCGAGCGCGTCGATCATGCGCTGACCGCGCTGCAGGTTCTCGGTGAACACGTACGACACCAGGCCGTACTCGGTGTCGTTCGCGAGGCGCACGGCCTCATCCTCGGTCTCGAACGTGGCGATCGCCAGCACCGGGCCGAAGATCTCCTCGCGCAGGATCGCGCTGCCGGCCACGACATCGGTGAGGACCGTGGGCTCGTAGAACGTGCCGGTGCCCTCGAGCGCCTTGCCGCCCGCGAGCAGCGTCGCGCCGCGCTCCACCGCGTCGTCGACGAGCTCGCCCGCCTTGGCCACCGCGTCCTCGTCGATGAGCGGGCCGATCGCCACGCCCTCCTCGGTGCCGCGGCCGATCTTCATCGCGTTCACGCGCTCGGTCACCCGCTTGGCGAACTCGCCGGCCACGTCACGGTGCACGATGAAGCGGTTGGCCGCCGTGCACGCCTGGCCGATGTTGCGGAACTTCGCGGCGAGCGCACCCTCCACGGCCTTGTCGAGGTCGGCGTCGTCGAACACCACGAACGGTGCATTGCCGCCGAGCTCCATCGACACGCGCAGCACGCCCTCGGCCGCCTGCGCGATGAGCTTGCGGCCCACCTCGGTCGACCCCGTGAACGACAGCTTGCGCAGCCGGGGGTCCGCGATGATCGGCGCCGACAGGGCGCTGGACTTCGAGGTCTGCACCACGTTGACGACGCCGGCGGGGAGCCCCGCCTCCTCCAGCAGCTTCGTGAAGAAGATGGTCGTGAGCGGCGTGAGTGCCGGGGGCTTGATGACCACCGTGCACCCGGCGGCGAGCGCCGGCGCGATCTTGCGGGTGGCCATCGCGAACGGGAAGTTCCACGGGGTGACGAAGAACGACGGCCCGACGGGGCGCTGCGACACGATCATGTGCCCGGTGCCCTCCGGGTTCAGACCGTAGCGACCGCTGATGCGCACGGCCTCCTCGCTGAACCAGCGGAGGAACTCGCCGCCGTACGCGACCTCGCCGCGCGCCTCGGCAAGCGGCTTGCCCATCTCCAGGGTCATCAGCAGCGCCAGGTCTTCCTTGTGCGCCTGCACCAGGTCGAACGCGCGGCGCAGGATCTCGCTCCGCACGCGCGGAGCGGTGGCGGCCCACTCGTCCTGAGCGGCCACTGCGGCGTCGAGCGCCCGGATGCCGTCGGCGGGCGTGGCGTCGGCGATCGTGCGGATCACCTGGTTCGTGGCCGGGTCCTTGACGTCGAACGTGGCGCCGGTCTCGCCGTCGATCCACTGTCCGCCGATGAAGAGTCCAGTGGGGATGCTGTCGAGCAGCGCCTGCTCGGTCTGAGTGCTCATGGGTTCTCTTTCTGTGAGTGGGGGCTAGGGGCGACGACGCCGGCTCGGCGGCGCGTCGATGCTCAGCGTCTGTCCGCGGAAGAACGCCGGGCGACGGATCGCGTTCCAGATCATCACCGCGATGCCCACGACGATGATCAGCATCCCGAGAATGAACACGATCCCGACGCCGCCGATCTCCGACCCCGAGCCGTAAGCCGGGTCCATCGAGTCGATCAGCGTGGTGAAGAACAGGATCGCGAGGATGATGCCACCCACCAGCGGGAACAGGAACGTGAAGAAGACGTTGCGCGTGGAGTCGAACCACTGCTTGCGGAAGTACCAGACGCACGCGAACGCGGTGATGCCGTAGTAGAAGCAGATCATCATGCCGAGCGTGAGGATCGTGTCCCACAGGGTGTCCTCGCTGACCACGCGCATGACCGCGTAGAACGCCGAGGCCACGATGGCCGAGACGATCGTGGCGTAGCCGGGGGTGAAGAACCGCGGGCTGACCTTCGCGAACGACTTCGGCAGGGCGCCGTAGTGGCCCATCGCGAGCAGGGTGCGCGCCGGACCGACGAACGTCGACTGCAGCGACGACGCCGAGCTGGTGAGTACCGCCAGCGACACGAGGAACGCGAGCGGCCCGAGGATCGGTCCGGAGAGGTGGAAGAACACGTTCTCCTGGATATCGCCGTTGCCGAGGCCGAGCTCGCCCGTGCCCACGCCCGCGAACATGATCATCGCGACGGCGAGGAGCAGGTACAGCGAGACGATCGTGAGCACGGTGACCGTGGCCGCGCGGCCCGGCGTCTTCTCCGGGTCCTTCGTCTCCTCGTTCATCGTGAGCGTGACGTCCCAGCCCCAGAAGATGAAGATCGACAGGGAGAGACCGGCCGCCACGGCGCTGAACGACGAGATCGCGAACGGGTTGAACCAGTTGAGGTCGAACGGCTGGTAGTCGAAGCCGTTGCCGCTCACGGCCTGGGCGATCGCGGCGACCGCGAAGAACACCAGCACCAGGATCTGGAAGCCCACCAGCCAGTACTGCAGCTTCTGGGTCGTCTGCATGTCGCGGTACGACACCCACGTCGCCCCCAGCATGAACAGCAGGCACACGCCGATGTTGATCCACGTCACCCCGGCCAGGTCGGCGATCCCGGCGTTGCCCGTGATCTGCGACAGCAGCAGGAACAGGAAGTCGACGGCGACCCCGGCGAGGTTCGACAGCACCAGGATCGTCGCGACGACCAGGCCCCAGCCGGCCATCCAGCCCACCCAGGGTCCGAACGCGCGGGCGGCCCAGGTGAAGGACGTGCCGGAGTCGGGCATGCGGTTGTTGAGCTCGCGGTAGCCGAAGGCCACCAGGAGCATCGGGATGAAGCCGACGAGGATGATCGCCGGGATCTGCGCGCCCACCTCGGACGCGGTGGGGCCGACGGCGGCCGTGAACGTGTAGGCGGGGGCGATGCACGAGATGCCAATCACGACGGCGCCGATGAGGCCGACGGTGCCGGCACTCAGGCCCTTCGTGGAGATGCCGGTCGTGACGCCGGATGCGGGCTCCGTCGCCCGGTTGGTGCTGCTCATCAGCGGTCTCCTGCTTCGTTGCGGGTGCGCGGGACGACGATCATGGGAACGGGCAGCTCGTGCAGCATCTTCGCCGCCGTGGAGCCCAGGAACAGACGGCGCGGCTGTGCCAGGCGGCTCGAGCCGACCAGCACCACCTCGCCGGGGAGCCAGGAGAGCCCGGCGACGGCGTCTTCGACCGTCTCGCCCGGTGCCTCCTCGACGACCGCGCCCAGGCCGTCCGGCAGCTGCTCGGCAGCGACCGCGAGCACCCGGTGGGCGTGCTCGCTGCCGGCCAGGCGGATCGCGCCGGTGTCGAGGCCCGGCGGCACGTCGAACGGCACGAGCGACACCAGCCGCAGGGAGACCTCGGCCGCCCCGGCGAGGGCGACGGCCTGGTCGAGCACGCCCTCCGCACCCGGACGCGTGCCGACCGCGACCGTGACGCGCGGGAGCACGTGGTCGTCCTGCTGCGCGAGCCCCGACGGCGCGAGGGCGACCGGGATCGGCGAGGAGTGCAGCAGCTCGGACGCGACGCTGCCGAGGCGGTGACGGCCGAAAAGGCCGCCGCCCGCGGTGCCGATCACGATCACGCTCGCGTCGAACTCCTCGCCCGCCGCGATGAGCCCCTCCGCGAACGACTCGGAGAAGCGCACGTGGCCGCTGCGCACCAGCTCCTGCGGGAGCCGCACGACCGCGTCCTGCAGCCACTTCCGTGCCTGCGTGCGGATCACGTCCTCATACGCGCGCTCCGGCGGGACGGCCGCGCTGCGGGTGCCCTCGGTGGGGAGCACGATCACCAGGTGCAGCGTCGCGCCGATGCTGCGGGCCAGCCGGGCGCCCAGCGCCGCGGCGTCCGCCCCCGCGTCCGTCGCCGTGTAGCCGACGACGACCGAGCCGGTCATCAGCCGATGCTCTCGGGAGCGCCGGCCTCGCGGCGGGCGTCGACGATGTTCGCCGCGACGAGGTGGCCCATGCGGATCGCCCCGTCGACGTGCTGGTAACCCGCTCCGGCCATGTCGCTGCAGGCGAAGTGGATCGGTCCGACCGGCGTGCGCAGGTCGGCGCCGTAGCGGTGCAGCCCGCCGAGGTCGAAGCTCGCGGCGTACGCGCCCCGCGTCCACTCCTCGCTGCCCCAGTCGCTCTCGTAGTACACGACCGGGTTCTTGGCCTCCGGGCCGTAGTAGTGCGACAGCGACTCGAGGATGCGCTCCTTGCGCTCCTCGGCCGACAGCTCGAACACGCCGTCGGCGTTGGCGTCGGAGACGAAGCCGACCAGGGTGCCGCGCTCGTCGCCGTGGTTGGTGTTGTCGTACGCCTCGTGCGAGAGCTCGTACGGGCTGAACGCCGTGCCGCTGAGGCCCTGCTCGCGCCAGAACGGCCGGTCGTAGACGGCGTGCACCTTGATGACGAAGCCCATCGACAGGTGCTGGTGCAGCTGGTGCTGGCGACGCGGCAGCGGCGGGACGAAGGAGATGCGGTTGTAGAGGATGGGGGCGTGCGCGAGGATCGCGTACCGTGCGCGGACCGTGAGGTCGTCGGTGGTCGCCACGACCCCGTCATCCGACCACTCCAGGCTGCGGACGGGCTGGTTCAGCAGCACGTCCTCCCCCAGGCGCTCGGCGAGACGCAGCGGCACCTGCTGCAGGCCTCCGACCACGCGCTTGTCGAGGATGAAGTCGGCGTCAACGAGGTTCGAGTAGGAGCCGGCCGAGGCCGCCATGAGCAGCGACTGCAGCAGCGAGAAGGAGTGCGTCGGCTTAGTCAGCATCGCCGAGCCGGTGGCGAAGGCGAGGTTGCGTACGGCCTCGTCGTCGTCGGTCTGCGAGCGCAGCCAGGCGTCCCACGAGATGGAGTCCCACTCCGCCGCGTTCGGGTGCTCCCACGGCTTGTCCGGGTCGATCTCGGCCACGAGGGCGTCGAGGATGCCGGTGATGCGGGCGATCACGGCCTCGGTCTCCGGCGACACCGGGAACATCTCGCCCGTGAAGCGGTGCGCCTGACCGTCGGGGCCGACGTAGACGCTGTCGCCCTCGCGGTAGCGGCTGTAGGTCTCGAGCCCGAGCTCCTCGATCGCGTCCTTCAGGGCGTCCTGGTCGGGCGACACCCACTGGCCGCCGATCTCGAGCATGGCGCCGTCGATCACGTCGGTCCACAGCCGGCCGCCCACGCGGTCGCGGGCCTCCAGCACGGCGACCGACAGGCCGGCCTTGCGCAGATCGTTGGCGGCCGTGAGCCCTGCGGCTCCGGCGCCGACGATCAGCACGTCGCGAGTGATCTCAGCCATCTGCAACTCCTTCGTCGTCGGGGGATGTGGGGGATGAAGTACCGGCCGCGTCCCGAAATCCCCCGATCCGGGGACGCGGCCGGACAGCGGGGTCAGGCCGAGGCGAGCGCCTGCGCGACGACGTCGAGGCCCTCGTTCAGCAGCTCGTCGCCGATCGACAGCGGCGGCAGGAAGCGGATGACGTTGCCGTAGGTGCCGCACGTGAGCACGATCACGCCCTGCGCGATGCAGGCCTTCGCGACCGCGGCGGTGAGCGCGGCGTCGGGGGCCTTGGTCTCGGGGTCGACGAACTCGGCTGCGACCATCGCGCCGTGTCCGCGCACGTCGCCGATGCGGGCGTCGTCGGACTGCAGCGCGGTGAGCCGGCCGATGAGGATCTCGCCGATCTCGCGGGCGCGCTCGATCACGCCGTCGTTCTCGAACACGTCAATCGCGGCGAGGGCCGCGGCGCACGCGATCGGGTTGCCGCCGTAGGTGCCGCCGAGGCCACCCGAGTGCGACGCGTCCATGATCTCGGCGCGACCGGTGACCGCGGCCAGCGGCAGGCCGCCCGCGATGCCCTTGGCCGTGGTGATGAGGTCGGGCTCGATGCCGAAGATCTCGCTCGCGAACATGTGGCCGGTGCGGGCGAAGCCGGTCTGCACCTCGTCGGCGATGAAGACGACGCCGTTCGCGCGGCACCACTCGACGATCGCGGGGAGGAAGCCCTCGGCGGGGACGATGAAGCCGCCCTCGCCCTGGATCGGCTCGATGATGACGGCGGCGAGGTTGTCGGCGCCGATCTGCTTCTCGAGCTGCAGGATCACGCGGGCCGCGGCCTCCGCGCCCTCGAGGCCGTCGCGGAACGGGTACGACATCGGGGCGCGGTACACCTCGGGGGCGAACGGGCCGAAGCCGCTCTTGTACGGCATCGACTTGGCGGTCAGCGCCATCGTGAGGTTGGTGCGGCCGTGGTAACCGTGGTCGAACGCCACGACGGCCTGGCGTCCGGTGTGCTTGCGGGCGATCTTGATCGCGTTCTCGACCGCCTCGGCGCCCGAGTTGAACAGCGCGCTCTTCTTGGCGAAGTCGCCGGGGGTGACCCGGTTCAGCGCCTCGGCCACCCCGACGTACGACTCGTAGGGCGAGATCATGAAGCACGTGTGGGTGAACTGCGCGGCCTGCGCGGCGACGGCCGCGGCGACCTTGGGGTGCGCGTTGCCGACCGTGGTGACGGCGATGCCGGAGCCGAGGTCGATGAGCGAGTTGCCGTCGGCGTCGACGACCACTCCGCCGCCCGCGGCAACGGCGGCGACCGGCACGGTGTGGCCGACACCGGCGGCGACGGCGTCGGCCTTGCGGGCGAGGACCTCGGCCGAGCGCGGGCCCGGGAGTTCCGTGACGAGGCGACGCTCCTGCGGGAGGTCGGGGCCGCCGAGGGGGGTTGCGGGTGCTGCGGTGTCGAGGAGTGCCATGTCGCGAGCGTAAGACCGCCGCCGGGAGGGTCGCATTCGCCGGCTTGTACAATCTGAGCAGCGGATTCGCCACCTCGTACAAAACGGAAGCCCATGGCCCCCACCGACGCCCCCACGCTGCGGTCCCTGCTCCAGCGCAGGGACCTCGGCCTGACGCTCGTGTCCGACGAGCACGCCCTGCCTGACGGCGCCCTCGACCGGCCGCTGCGGTGGGTGCACGGCTCCGACCTCGCAGACCCGACGCCCTTCCTGTCCGAGGATCTGGCGCTGCTCACCACGGGCACGCAGTTCGACGGCGCCGCGGACATCCCCTCCTACGTCGGGCGGCTGGCCGACCGCGGCGTGCTCGGGCTCGGCTTCGGCACCGAGGTGCACCGCTCCGGGATCCCGGACGAGCTCATCGCCGCCTGCGCCGCACACGGCATCCCCCTGTTCGAGGTGCCCTACCGCACGCCGTTCATCGCCGTCGCCCGCGCACACTCCGAGGCCATCGCGGCCCAGGCGTACGCCCGCCGCTCCTGGGCGCTGGACACGCAGCGCGCGCTCGCCCTGGCCGCCCTCCGCCCGCGCGGCCTCGACGCGATCGTCGCGGAGCTCGGCCGCCGGCTCGACGTCTGGGCGGGCATGTACGACGCGGCAGGGGCGCTGCTGTTCGCCCATCCGCGTGATGCGGTCGACACCGCCACGCTCGATCTGCTCGCCGACCGCGTGCTGGAGATCCTGGGCCGTGGACTGGAGGCGGGGCAGTCGCTCACGATCGACGCACACACCTTCATGCTCTTCACCGTCGGGCGCGGAGGGCACCTGCGCGGGGTGATCGCGGTCGCCGCCGAGACGCTGGACGCGGAGGCCCGGTCGGTCGTGACCTCGGTGATCGCGATGGCCGGACTGGCGCTGGAGCAGAGCGAGCAGCTCGCCAGGAGCCGTCGCCGCCTGCACACCCAGCTGCTGCAGTCGCTGCTGGCCGACGACCCCGCGCTCGCCCGCCGCGTGCTCGGTGCCCTCCCTCCGGCACCGATCGTGGTGGCGGTCGCCGCCGACGCCCCGGCCGGACCGCTGGTCGACTGGTGGGAGCGGCGCCGGGCGGACCACGGCACGGTGTCGTTCCTCGCGGAGTCGCCCGAGGGCCTGACGATGTGCGTGTCCTCGGGCGACGAGGGACTGTTGGACGAGGTCGCCGAGCGCTTCGGCATCCGCATCGGAGTCTCCGGCCTCGAGGGCTACGCGGTCTTCTCGCGTGCGCACGCCCAGGCGCTGACGGCCCTGCGGCAACCCGCGTCTGCGGCCGTCGTGCGCTACGCGGACACGGTGGGTGCGAACATCCTCACGGCGCTGGCGACCGACGAGGCGCGGCTGGTGGCGGAGTCGCGCCTGGCGCCGCTGCGCGAGCAGGACGCGGCGGTCGGCACCGGACTCGAGCACACGCTGCGGGTCTGGCTGGAGCACGACGCACGCGCGGAGCCGGCCGCCGCGGCGCTGGGCATCCACCGGCACACCCTGCGCTCGCGGGTCGCGCAGGCCGGCGCCATGCTGGGCGTGGATCTGGCGTCGTTCCCCGCCCGCGCCGAGCTCTGGGCGCTGCTGCAGACCGCGCGCGACTGATAGGCGCCCCGCCCCTGCACCGGCTCGGGCCCGCGCCACCTCATCCCGCGCGGCTCCATCCCCTCGCCGAGTGCGCGGCTTGCTGCCGACCACCCCGCCTGTTCACGCGGAGAAACCGTGCCCTCGGCGCGAGGCCGGGCGTCCGGTGCGCGCCCGCGGCACCGTCGCGAGGAGGGCCCCGGCGCGCTCGATGTCGGCGGCGGTCTGGGCTACGAGGGCCGCGACGGTGTCGAAGCAGAGCGTCGGGCGCAGCAGCGAGAGCAGCTCGACCCGGAGGCGGTGCCCGTACAGGTCGAGGTCCGTGTCGTGCAGGTGCACCTCCACCCGGCGCTCCCGGCTGCCGTGGAAGGTCGGGTTGGCACCCACGCTCACGGTCGCGGGCATCCCCTCCTGCTCGTCGTCGAGCCAGGCCAGCGCGGCGTAGATGCCGTCGGCGGGGAGACCGGGGCCGTCGAGGGCGAGGTTGGCGGTCGGGAACCCGAGGTCGCGTCCTCGACCGTCGCCGGTGACGACCACTCCGGCGATCTCGCGGACGGGTGCGCTCACACGTCTGCGGCGGGAGAGATCGCGCGGTAGCGGCTCTGGTGGAACACGAGCGGCTCGACGTCGTCGAAGAGCGTCACGTCCTGGATCTCGTACAGAGCGATCTCGTGATCGCCACCGTCGAACGTGCTGTGCAGACGGCAGGTGAGCCAGAGCGCGGCGTCGGCCACCAGCACGGCCCCGCCGTCGGTGCGGTGCCAGGCGTGACCCCCGAACCGGTCCCCCTCCCGCGCGGACAGGGAGCGGCTGAGCGGTTCGTGGTGTGCCGCGAGGACGCTCATCCCGAGTTCCGGGACGGCACGCAGCACCGGCCAGGTCTTCGAGGTGCGGGCGGCGCTGACCGCGACGAGGGCGGGCTCCAGGGAGATCGAGGTGAAGGAGTTGACCGCCATCCCGACGGCGCGGTCGTCCACGACGGCCGCGAGGGCGACCACCCCCGTGGGATAGACCGAGAAGGCACGACGGAGCGCACGGTCGCGCGGCAGGGCATCGGTCACGGCAGTGGTCATCACGAGTCCTTTCGATAGTCAACTTTGACTAAGGCGACTATAGACAAATTTGACCACTCAAACAACCGGGAACGCGCATCCCAGCCGTTAGCATGAACGACATGTCGACCACCCGTCTCGTCGTCCTCGGCGCCGTGAAGCAGTTCCAGCCGGTACACGGCTACTTCCTCCGGCGAGAACTGATGACCTGGCACGTCGACGAGTGGGCGCACATCCAGCCCGGCTCGATCTACAACGCCCTCCGGGCCCTGGAGGTCGACGGGTACATCGCGGAGAGCGGCACCGAGGCCGAGGGCAAGCGCCCCGCCCGCACCACGTACCGCATCACCCCCTCGGGCGAGGTCGAGCTGCAGCGGATGCTGCGCGAGAACCTCTGGAACGTGGCGGCCTTCGACACCCAGGCGATCATGACCGTCGCCTCGTTCATGTTCGTGCTGAGCCGCCAGGAGGTCATCGCGGGCCTGGAGCACCGCCTCATCAAGAGCGACGCGATCATCACGCAGAACGGCTTCGATGTGCAGGACACCCTGCGCTCCGAGACCACGCCGAAGTACGTGCGCGAGATCTTCGACCTCTCCACCGCCCGGCTCACCGCCGAGAAGCAGTGGCTGCTCGACCTGCTGGAACGGCTGCGGGCCGGCGAGTACGCCTTCGCGGGCGAGACGGCCGAGGACACGACGCCGGAGCGGGAGGCGGCGGCCGCCACGACGAAGAGCCCCGCCAAGACGGCGAAGAAGAGCACCGCAACGACGGCGACGAAGAGCACCGCGAAGACGGCGACGAAGAGCACCGCGTAGACGGCGACGAAGAGCACCGCGAAGGACTGACCGCACCCCGCGCCGCCCCCTCCGGACCGGCCTCAGCGCGTCGCCGTCAGCTCCGCCAGCGCCTCGGGCGTGAGCGCCGGAGTGGTCGCTCCCCGGTGCAGCGCCACGATCGCCCCCGCGGCGCACGCGAGGGCGAGGGCGTCCTCCACCGGCACCCGACGGGCGAGCGCACCGGCGAGCGCGCCGCAGAACGCGTCGCCCGCGCCCGTCGTGTCGACCGGATCGATACGGAACGCCTCGACGTGCACAACCGGGCGACCGGTGCGGTGCAGGTCCACTCCCCCGGCGCCGCGCGTGAGCACCACGGTCGCGGCCCCGGCGCGGTGCAAGAGGTCGATGCCGCCGAGCTCCGCGCACTCCGTCTCGTTCACCACGAGCACGTCCACGCACTCCAGCAGCCCGAGGGTCGCGGCGTGGGCGGGGGCGGCGTTCAGCACGGTCGTGGCGCCGGCGTCGCGCGCCGCCCGCAGTGCCGCCGACACCGCGGGCACCGGCACCTCGAGCTGCGCCAGCACGACCGCGGCCCCGGAGACCCCGGCGACCGCATCCTCCGGCGACAGCTCGGCGTTCGCGCCGGCCCCGACGATGATGCTGTTGTCGCCGCCCTCCAGCGCCAGCACGTGCGCGACCCCGGTCGGGGCGGTATCCGAGCGGCGCAGGGCCGAGGTGACCCCGGCGTCGGCGAGCGTGTGCTCCAGCAGTGCGGCGCCCTCGTCCGTCCCGACCACACCGCAGAACCGCGTCGGTGCGCCGCTGCGGGCCGCGGCGACCGCCTGGTTCAGGCCCTTGCCGCCCGCGAAACGGCCGCCGGCGCGGCCCAGCAGTGTCTCGCCGATGCGCGGGGGGCGCGACACCTCGACCACCAGATCGAGGTTCGCGCTCCCCACGACAGCGACGCCGGACAGCTCGTCAGACACGCGCCATCGACCGGCGGTACGTCGAACCCACGTGCGACTCGGCCAGCGCGGGCGTCGGGGTTCCCATCAGCCGCTCGCGCAGCGACTGCGGCTCGTCGGACGGCTCGACGATCGCGCCGCGCTCCTTCAGGATCGGCAGCACGTGCTCGATGAAGTCCTTGGTGGACGCCGGCGGGATGACCGGGGCGAACAGGAAGCCGTCGAGGTCGGCACCGTCGGCGAGCGCGATCATCCGGTCGGCCACCTGCTCCGGGGTGCCGACGAGCGGGCGGGCGCCGACGCCGTGCGCGTGCCAGTCGCCCAGCACGTCGCCCACGGTCTTGTCGGCGAAGCGCGCGACCTGGGTCTGCGACAGCTCCGTGCTCAGCTCCGACATCGGTGTGCTCGGGTCGTACGACGACAGGTCGAGGCCGGTGAACCAGGCGTAGGAGGCGACCGTGACCTCGGGGTTCTGGGCGTCGGCGACCTCGGCGTACGTGCGACGAGCCTCCTCCTCGGTGCTGCCGACGACGGCGGCGAACGCGGACATGATCTTGACCTCGTGCGCGGCGCGGCCGTTCTTCACGGCCTCTTCGCGGATCGCGGTCGCGTGGCCGCGGAGCTGCTCGACCGAGCCGCTGCCGACGAAGATCGCCTCGCCGTGCTTGCCGCCGAACTCGCGTCCGGCCGGAGACGCGCCCGCCTGGAACAGCACCGGGGTGCCCTGCGGCGAGCGCTGCGTGTTGCCGTAGCCGTGCGAGCGGAAGTACGGGCCGTCGTGCGCGATGCGGTGCACCTTGGCCGGGTCGGCGAAGCGGCCGGACTTGTCGCGCTCGAGCGCCCCCTCCTCCCACGCCTGCTCCCACAGCTTGTACACGACCTGCATGAAGTCGTCGGCCATCAGGTAGCGCTCGTCGTGCCCGACCATCGGCACCCCGAAGCCCTGCACGGCGGTGTCGGCGGTGCCGGTCGTGACGACGTTCCAGCCGATGCGCCCGCCGGACAGGATGTCGAGGCTGGCCATGCGCCGCGCGAACGCGTAGGGCGGCTCCAGCAGCGTCGACCCGGTGGCGACGAGTCCGAGGCGCGTGGTCTGCGGAATGAGAGCCGCGAGGAGCACGGCGGGGTCGAGTCGCGGCAGGTCGAGGCCTTCGATCGAGCAGATGTCGGGACGCTCGCCCGCGACGTCGGCCCACCCCCACGCGTCGGCGAGGAACAGGAAATCGAAGCCCGCGTCCTCCGCCATGCGCGCGGTGTCGCGCCAGTAGTCGAGTCGGTCGAAGAGGTAGCGCCCGTTGTCCGGGTGGCGCCAGGTCGCAGTGCCGGAGTCGTTCGCCTGCGCGTTCTCGAAGAGGCCGAGGCGCAGCTGCTTCACGGGGTGATCGGTCATGGCGGGTGCCTTCCTTGTGGGTGGGTGGTGTCGTCGTGGGGTGTCCGGGCACGCCGGGGGAACCCCGGGGGCGGGGGCGCACCCCCGGGGCGGGTGGGGCCGGGTCAGCCCTTGGCGGTGACCTCGCCGTCGCTCCACCACAGGACGCGCTTGCGCACGACCGCGAGGAGCACGATCAGGAGCACGCCGAGCAGGCAGAGCAGCGCGATGCTGGCCCAGGTAACGGGGAGGTTCGCCTGTGCGGCGGAGGTGGTGACGAGCGAGCCGAGGCCGGCCTGCTGCCCGGCGGCGACGAACTCCGCGACCGCGGCTCCGACCACGGCCAGCGGCAGGGCGATCCGCAGCCCGGCGAAGACATAGGGCATGCTGCCCGGGAATCGCAGTTCGCGGAAGATCTCCCACCGCGAGGCGTGCAGGGTCTTGAACACGTCGAGCGCCTTCTGGTCGACGTCGCGGAGTCCGGCGAGCGAGTTGACCAGCATCGGGAAGAACACCACCAGCCCGGTCACGATGAACTTCGGCACCATGCCGAAGCCGAACGCGACGACCAGCGCGGGGGCGATCGCGACGATCGGCGTGACCATCACGATGATCACGAGCGGCATGACGGCCCGTTCGATGATCTGGAACTCTGCCATCACCACCGCCAGCAGGAACCCGGCGAGGATGCCGGCCGAGGCGCCGACCACCACTTCGAGCAGCGTCACCAGGAAGTTCGACCAGTACATGCCCGCGTCGTCGACGAGGCTTCCTCCGATCGCCTCCAGCGTGGGCAGCACATAGGGGTTGGTCCATGCGACGATCTGCCACAGCAGCGCCGCGATCACGAAGGTGATGAGGGTGGGCAGCCACGATCCCCAGCGCAGCCACGACGGGACGCCGCGGCGGGGGGTCTCGCGCAGGCGCGCGGTGGCGAGGGTGGCGGTGGTGTCTCTCATGGTCAGCTCAGACATGGGCCTTCTCCGTCTGCGCGCGCAGCGCACCGCGCACGACTGCTTCCAGGTCGCGGAACTCGTCGGTGGCGTACGCCTCCTCGGTGCGGGGCCGCGGCAGGTTCACGTCGATCACCTCGGCGATGCGCCCGGGGTGGGCGGCCATCACCACGATCCGGTCCGAGAGCATGATGGCCTCGGGCACGGAGTGCGTGACGAACATGACGGCCTTGCGGTTGGACTGCCAGAAGTCCAGCAGGGCGATGCGCTGCAGGTCGCGGTTCATCTCGTCGAGGGCCGAGAACGGTTCGTCCATCAGCATGATCGCCGGGTCGAACACGAAGGCCCTGGCGATCGCGGCGCGCTGCTGCATGCCGCCGGACAGCTGCCCGGGGTACTTCTTCAGGGCATGCCCGAGGCCGAAGGTCGACAGCAGCTCCGCGGGGTCGCGGAGGGCGCGGCCGCCGTTCGCCCCGCGGTTGATCCGCACGGGGAGCTCGACGTTCTCGCGCACGGTCTTCCACGGAAGCAGGGCGGGCGACTGCGGCACGAGGCCGATCTTCTTGTCGCGGGATGCCGCGGTGACGCTCTCGCCGTCGATGGTCACGGTGCCCGAGTCGGCGTCGAGGAGCCCGGCGACGACCTTGAGCAGCGTCGACTTGCCGCAGCCGCTCGGGCCGATCACCGACACGAACTCGCCCATGCCGATCGTGAGGCTCACGTCGTCGAGCACGGTGACCCTGGCTCCGTCGACCCCGAACGACTTCGAGACGTTGCGCACCTCGACGCCGGCGCCTGTGGCCGCGGTCATCACTTCGCCGTCCAGATGAGCTCGTCGCCGTCGTAGAGGTCGGCCACCAGGTCGGGGTCCATCATGTCGGCGATCGCGGGCAGGTTCTTCACGTCGCCGTACTCCTGCACGATCTCGTACTCGGGCTCCCACATGGCCTTGGTCTGCACGCCGGGGTTGCCGCCCGCGCTCTCGCGCACCCAGGCCGACTCGACCTCCCACGTGCGGGCGAGCTGGTCGCGCGGGAACGCGGCGCCCTGGCCGTTCTCCTCCGCGAGCTCGGCGAGCATGTCGATGCACTCGTCGGACTCGTCGAGGCAGAACTGCAGTGCCTTGAGGCTCGCGCGCAGGAAGTCGGCGGCGACCTCGCGGTGCTCGGCGAGGAAACGCGAGTTCACCTCCATCACGTTGTAGGTGCCCTCGACGCCGAGGTCGGACGGCAGGAACTCGCTGAACGGGAGGTCCTGCGCCTTGAGGGTCTGCGGCTGGTTGGAGGCGTAGCCGACGATCGCGTCGACCTGCTCGCGCACGACCACGGTGGGGTCGTAGTTGGTCATCTTCACCATCTCGACCTTCGACACGTCGACGCCGGCCTCGTCGAGCATGGCCGAGGCGATGGGCGTGAGGTTGATGAAGTAGCCGAGCGAGCCGCCCTCGAGGTCGGTGAGGTCCTCGAGCTTCTCGTTGCCGAAGATCGAGAACGGCGGGGTCGTGCCGTAGGTCGCGACGGCCGTGAGGTTCTTGCTGTTGGCGGCGGCGAGCATCACGTCGGACGCGGAGCCGAGGGCGGTGAACTGCGCCTGACCGGAGGCGACGAGCTGCTGTCCGTTCGCGCCGGAGGCGTTGATCTCGACATCGAGGCAGAGGTCGTCGAAGTAGCCGAGCTCCTTCGCGAGGAACACGTCGAGCTGCCCGGCGCTGGCGGAGTAGCCGTAGCCGGAGATGTAGGTGATGGTGCCGGCGTCCTGGTTGCGCTGGCAGGCGTCGGATCCGTCTGCGCTCGTGGGGGCGGTATCGCCGCCCGGCGTCTGCGCGGAGCATGCTCCGAGCGTCAGCGTGGCGGCGAGAACGCACGTCAGGGTGGCAGTGGTGCGGAATCGGGTTTCCGCAGAGGAAGTAGCCATGAGGGTCCCTTCTCGGCCGTTCGTCATTGATGGCTCGATGAAAGTAACATAGTCAATCTTGACTAAGCAAGATCAAACTAAGTTCGTCCGGCACGATCGGGCGACGGGCGCACGACTCTCCCGACCGTCGGGTCGTGCACGCGGAACACCGTCGTGCATACGGGGCACGAACGGGCGGAGGTGGGGCCGGGGTCAGGCGGGGTCAGGCGGGGATGGAGCGGAGCGGCCAGGCGGGCCACCAGCCGTCGTCGAGCCCGCGCAGCAGGGCGGCCGCGCGCTCTCGCGCCTCGGCGGGCATCTCCGGTGCAGGACCGGAGCTGCTCTCCCGCCGCTCGCCGTCCGGCGACCGGATCTCCGTGTACAGCCACGCACGGCGACCCACGGGGTACTTCTCCCGGAAGCCCCCGGCGGCGACCGACAGCACGATCCGCTCCAGCTCGTCCGCCGCGGTCTCGGCGGTCTCGTCGCAGGCATCGCAGATGCACGAGGGCACGATCGCGTGGAAGTGGGCACCCGCATCGATGCGGACGGAGGGAACGCCCGGCGTGATCGTGATCTGCGCACCGCGCGCCGGTTCGAGCACGACGTGCTCGGTCCCGCCCTCCCCCCTCTCTCGCCGCACCTCGACCTCGTACTCGCGACGGAGGTGCTCGATGAGCGCGTCGACCACGAGGGACAGCGGTGCGAAGCGCTCCGGGTGGGATTCCCGGGAGTACGACTCCTCCGGCGCGATGCCGTCGGGCCAGCGGTGCCCGTAGGGGATCCCCTCGCCGCGGTCGTCGTGGAAGGTCAGGATCGGGAGAGCAGGCCGGACATACGCGCGCGCCGGGACGACGACGACCGCGGGAGCCGAATCCTCCGCGGACAGCGCCCTCATCTCCTCGTCATCGATGTCGTCCTGCTCCCACGGAGCGAGCATCTGCAGGAACGCATCCCGCTGGCCGGGCTGCTGCACCATCCCCTGCACGAGACCCGCGACCGGGATCGAGAGGGTGTTGGTCCCGATCTCCGGCTCACTCGTCATCCGCCATGTCGCGGCCGGGTGCACGACCGCGATGACGTTCCCCACGAACCGCGCCGCCCCCGCGGCCAGCGTCTCGCTCTCGAGGACCTCAGGATGACCGGCGACGAAGTCCCACGTCGCCCCGAGATCGACGGCGAGCAGCGCGGGGTCGACCTCGTGGCCCCGCGCGAATTCGGCGAACGGCTCGAAGCCGTCGACGAACCGGACCGGCCCCGGAGCATCCGCCTGCGGGGGCATCCACAGGACCGCGGCGGCACCCGCCTCGGGCATCGGGCCGAGGGGACCGGGGAAGACAGCACTGCTCATCGACCGAGCGTACCGAGCGGGGTCACCGCGGCGCGTGGGCCTCCAGGAACTCGTACACGTCGGTGGTGTCCACGCCGGGGAAGGCGCCGGTGGGCAGGGTCGCCAGCAGCGTGCGCGGGGTCTTCACGTTGGGCCACGACTGTTCGCGCCACCGCTCCTCCAGCTCCGCGGGGGCACGGCGGCAGCACACCTCGACCGAGTGCTTCGAGACGCCGCGGTGCGGGGTGTCGCGGCCCACGAACCACTTCGTGTCGTCGAACCGCACCCCCACGCTCACGGAGTGCAGCCCCTCGCTCGACGCCTCGACCCGGGCCGTGCACCAATAGGTCCCGTTGCCCGTGTCCGTGTACTGGTAGTACGGGTTGAAGCGGTCGTCCTCGTCGAACACGACCCGCGAGGTCCACCGTCGACAGCACATCTGTCCCTCGATCGCGCCCAGCCGATCGGTCGGGAAGTTCACGTCGTCGTTCTCGTACGCCTTGGTGATGGTGCCCGACTCGTGCACCTTGAGGAAGTGCACCGGGATGTCGAGGTGCCGTGTCGCGAGGTTGGTGAAGCGGTGCGCGGCCGTCTCGTACGACACGGAGTAGGCGTCGCGGAGGTCCTCGATCGAGATCGCACGCCGCTGCTTCGCGTCCTTGAGCGTCGGCACGACGTGGGCCTCCGGGATGAGGAGGGCGCCCGTGAGGTAGTTCGTCTCGACGCGCTGCCGCAGGAACTCGGCGTAGCTGCGCGGCTCGGCGTGCCCGAGGATCCGGCTCGAGAGCGCCTGCAGCACCGCCGTCCGCGCATCACCCTTGGCCGGGACGCTGCTCGACAGGTAGAGCCGTCCGTGGGCGAGATCGGCGACGCTGCGGGTGGTCTGCGGCAGGTCGGGGGCGTAGTGCAGCGTGAAGCCGAGGTAGGCGGCGATCTCCGAGGCCGTCCGCTGCGTGAGGGGTCCGCCCGGGTGCCCCACCGCGGCGAGGATCTCCGACGCCTTGGCCTCCAGGTCGGCGAAGTGGTTGTCCTGCCTCCGCATCAGGTGCCGCAGCTCCACGTTCGCCCGCCGCGCCTCCTCCGGCGTGGCCGCCCGCTCGTCCCGCAGCCGGTCGATCTCGCCGTGGAGCGCGAGCATCGCCTTCAGCGCATCGGTCGGCACGGTCTTCGCGATGCGGAACGGATCGATGCCGAGCGCCCGGAACGTCTGGCCCTTCATCGCCCGCTCCAGCGCGACCTCCAGGCTGCTGCGCTCGTCGAGCGGCTCGCCCTCCAGCAGCGCGTCGATCGTGACCCCGAGCGCTCGCGCGATCGCCTGGAGCTGCGTGAGCTTGGGCTCGCGCTTGCCGGTCTCGATCATCGACAGCTGACTGGGAGCGCGGTCCACCGCCGTCGCGAGCTCTTCGAGGGTCATCCCCTGAGCGGTGCGCAGCTGACGGATCCGTCGCCCGATCGTGAGGGCGTCGGTGTCTTCTGCGGCCTCGGTGCTGGTCATGGCGGGGATTCTGTCACGAAAACAGAAAGAAGGGCAAACTTCTCCTTCGATCCGGCCGAGAAGAGCGCCGAAGTTCACACAGAGTGGGACCACGCCACCGGCACCGACGCCGGTTCCATCCGAGGAGACACCATGACGAACACCGCATCAAACCCCACCCCGCGCCCCGCCGGCCTGCGCGCCGGCGACCAGGTTCAGACGGCGGCGGAGCTCCAGGAGATCTGGGACACCGACCCCCGCTGGGACGGCGTCGAGCGCACCTACTCCGCCGACGACGTCATCCGCATCCGAGGCTCCGTCCGCGAGGACGCCACCCTCGCGCACCGCGGTGCCGAGAACCTGTGGAACCTCCTGCACACCGAGGACTACGTCCGGGCGCTCGGCGCCTACACCGGCGGGCAAGCCGTGCAGCAGGTGCGGGCCGGGCTCAAGGCCATCTACCTCTCCGGGTGGCAGGTCGCCGCCGACGGCAACCTCGCCGGGCAGACCTACCCCGACCAGTCGCTCTACCCCGCGAACTCGGTGCCCGCCGTGGTCCGCCGCATCAACAACGCGCTGCTCCGGCAGGACCAGCTCGAGCACGCCGAGGGCGAGATCACGCAGGACTGGCTCGCCCCGATCGTCGCCGACGCGGAGGCCGGATTCGGTGGGCCTCTCAACGCCTACGAGCTCGCGCAGTCGCTCATCCAGGCCGGCGCCGCCGCGATCCACTGGGAGGACCAGCTCGCGAGCGAGAAGAAGTGCGGTCACCTGGGCGGCAAGGTGCTCGTCCCCACGCAGCAGCACATCCGCACGCTGAACGCCGCGCGACTCGCGGCCGACGTCGCCGGGGTGCCGACCGTGATCATCGCCCGCACCGACGCCCTGGCCGCCGACCTGCTCACGAGCGACGTCGACGAGCGCGACCGGGAGTTCACCACCGGCGAGCGCACGACCGAGGGGTTCTACCGCATCCGTCCCGGCATCGAATCGGTCATCAGCCGTGGGCTCGCCTTCGCGCCCTACGCCGACCTGCTGTGGGTCGAGACCGGTGAGCCCGACATCGAGCTCGCCCGGGAGTTCGCCGCGGCGATCCACGCCGAGTTCCCCGGCAAGCTCCTGGCCTACAACTGCTCCCCGAGCTTCAACTGGAAGCGCCACCTGTCGGACGCCGAGATCGCGACGTTCCAGCAGGAGCTGGCCGACCTGGGCTACAAGTTCCAGTTCATCACGCTGGCGGGCTTCCACGCCCTGAACCACTCCATGTTCGACCTCGCCCGCGGCTACGCCGAGCGCGCCATGAGCGCCTACGTCGAGCTGCAGGAGGCCGAGTTCGCCGCCGAGGCCGACGGCTACACCGCCACCAAGCACCAGCGCGAGGCGGGCACCGGCTACTTCGACGTGATCTCCACCGCGCTCAACCCCGACAGCGCGACCCTGGCCCTCGCCGGCTCCACCGAGGCCGCCCAGTTCCACTGATCCCCACCTCTGCAAAGGATCCGCATCATGACCACTCCCACCGCCCCCCCGACCACCGCCCCGATCCCGACGACCCGGCAGGGACCTGCGATCGAGGTCACCGGACCGATCCGCGACCGCTACGACGAGATCCTCACCCCCGCGGCGATCGCCTTCCTCACCGAGCTGCACCACCGCTTCGCCTCTCGCCGCCACGACCGCCTGGCCGACCGCCTGCGCCGCCGCTTCGAGATCGGCAACGGCCACGACCCGCGCTTCCGTGACGACACCGCGCACATCCGCGCCGACGCCGACTGGCGCGTCGCGGGTGCCGGGCCCGGGCTGGAGGACCGCCGCGTCGAGATCACCGGGCCCACCGACCCGAAGATGACCATCAACGCCCTCAACTCGGGCGCCCGCGTCTGGCTCGCCGACCAGGAGGACGCCACGAGCCCCACCTGGAAGAACGTGATCGAGGGGCAGCTGTCGCTGCGCGACGCCATCCGCGGCGAGCTGTCCTTCACCTCCCCCGAGGGCAAGGAGTACCGCGTCACCGCCGAGCGCACGCCCACGATCGTGATGCGCCCGCGCGGCTGGCACCTGCCCGAGAAGCACATCGGGTTCATCGACCGCGCCGGCCGCCGCACCTCGGCCTCCGGCTCGCTGGTCGACTTCGGCCTCTACTTCCTGCACAACGCGCAGGCGCTGATCGACGGCGGCCGCGGGCCGTACTTCTACCTCGCCAAGCTCGAGTCCAGCGAGGAGGCGAAGCTGTGGGACGACGTGTTCTCCTTCAGTGAGGAGTACGTCGGGATCCCGCACGGCACCATCCGCGCGACCGTGCTGATCGAGACGCTGCCCGCCGCGTTCGAGATGGACGAGATCCTGTACGAGCTGCGCGACCACTGCGCGGGCCTCAACGCCGGTCGCTGGGACTACATCTTCTCCATCATCAAGAACTACCGCGGGCGCGGAGCCCGGTTCGTGCTGCCGGACCGCAGCGAGGTGACGATGACGGTCCCGTTCATGCGGGCGTACACCGAGCTGCTGGTGCAGACGTGTCACAAGCGCGGGGCCTTCGCGATCGGCGGCATGAGCGCCTTCATCCCCAACCGCCGCGATCCCGAGGTCACGGCGCGCGCGGTGGAGAAGGTGTCGGCCGACAAGAAGCGCGAGGCCGGCGACGGCTTCGACGGCACCTGGGTCGCCCACCCCGACCTCATCCCCACGGCGCAGGCCGAGTTCGACGCGGTGCTCGGCGACCGTCCGAACCAGGTCGACCGGCAGCGCCCCGAGGTGCACGTCACCGCCGAGGACCTGCTCGACCTGCACATCGGGCGGCCGATCACCGCACAGGGCGTGCGCGACAACGTGTCGGTCGCGATCCGCTACCTGGAGGCGTGGCTGCGCGGGCTCGGAGCGGTGGCGATCGACAACCTCATGGAAGACGCGGCGACCGCCGAGATCAGCCGGTCGCAGGTGTGGCAGTGGATCCACCAGGACCGCACGACGCAGGACGGCACCCCGATCACGGTCGAGTACGTGGAGGGGCTGATCGCGGAGGTGCTGGACGGGGTGGACCGCCGCGACGGGGACCGCTTCGACGACGCGGCCGAGATCTTCCGCGAGGTCGCCCTGCAGGAGGAGTTCCCCGCGTTCCTCACCCTCGGCGCGTACAGCCGCTTCCTGATCGACGAGGACTGAGCGCGGGACACGGGTGCCGCGGGTCGAGAGGCCCGCGGCACCGGTGCGTCCGCCGCGGCCCCGGTCGTCCGGTGCGGGCGTAGCCTGGACCCATGAGCGACGTGTGGACCGGCATCGCCGAGGAGTTCCTGCACCTGTATCCGCGCGGCCGCCGGCTGTTCGCGGTCGCGGGAGCCGATGCCGAGCGGTCGCGCCTCGCCGCCGATGCGCTCGCCACCGCGCTCACCGCCGCGGACCAGACGGTGGAGCGCGTGCACCTCACCGCGGTGGACGAGACGGCGCTGCGTGCCCTCATCATCACACCGTTCCGCACCGGCAGTGCGGACGGCACCATCCTGCTCGTCTCCGGTCCCGCCGCGGTGGTGTCGCCCACGGCGCGTGGCCTGTGGAACTCCGTGCTCTGGCAGCTCGCCGGGGAGGAGCCGCCGCACACGGCCGCGAACGCCCTGGTCGACCTCACGGATCCCGCGCACCCCGCCCGCCGCTTCGCGGACTACTGCGCGGTGCCGTCGTCCTTCGAGACCTGAGCCCCGGCTCACGCGCACAAGGGCCCGACACCGCACGTGTCGGGCCCTCGGCCGTGCGGCGGGGATCACTCCTCTCCGGGTTCCGCGTCGAGACGGGCGCGCACCTCCGCGTCGAGCACGAGGTCGGCGGCACCGAGAGCCTCGTCGAGCTGCGCGACGCTGGAGACGCCGACCACGGGGATGACGGGCACCTCGGCGCCGAGCAGCCACGCGAGGGCGACCTGGTTCGCGGTCGCTCCGAGCTCCGCGGCGACCTCGTGCAGCAGCGCGCGGCGGACGTGACTGGAGGGGTGGTCGACGCCGCCCCACAGCGGCTTGTCCACCCGGGCGATGGCGCCCTGGTGCAGCGGTGAGTACACGGTGATCGCGAGCGGGGGTCGCTCGTCCGTGCCGGTCGAGGCCGCATAGCTCAGCAGCTCGGGCGTCACGAAGTTGTTCCGTCCGAGCCGGGGCGCCGGATACAGATAGCTGTACTGCTGCTGCACGACGCCGTACGGCGCGACGCCCTGGCGCTGGGCCTCCTCCCGTGCCTCCACCACGCGCCAGGTGGGCACGTTGGAGATGCCCGCGATGCCGACGAGCCCCGCGCGCTGCAGTTCCCCGAACGCACCGACGGTCTCGGCGAGCGGCACCTCGGTGTCGTCCACGTGACCGTAGAGCACGTCGATGCGGTCGATGCCGAGCTGGCGCGCGCTCTCGGGGCCCTGCCGCCGGATGACCTCGGCCGACAGCCCCTCGAAGTTCGTCGGAGGGGTGTTAGACAGCGGCTTCGCCGGATCCTTCTGGGCGGCGCCGATCTTGGTCGCGATGCGGACGCCGTCGCGGTTGCCTCGGTCGTGCAGCCAGCGGCCGAGGAGCTGCTCGCTCTCGCGCCCGTGACCTCCCGCCCAGAGGCTGTAGTTGTTCGCGGTGTCGATGAACGTGCCACCGGCCTCGACGAAGCGGTCGAGGATGGCGCGTGAGGTCTCTTCGTCGGTGCGGGTGCCGAAGTTCATGGCACCGAGGCAGAGCGTGGAGACGTCGAAAGACGTGCGGCCGTCGGAGAGGGTGCGGTACTGCATGGGGGTTCCTTTCTCGGGGACGGCTCCACGCTAGAGAGCTATCGGTCCGGCGCTACACTCCAATCACGATGCAGAACACCAGACCGATTCTCGCGTGGGAGACCCTGATCGATCTCGGCTCCGACGTCGAGGGCGGTCTGCTGCGCGATCGCGTGGAGTCGGCCCTGCGCCGCGCGATCGATGACGGACGCCTCACCCCCGGCGCCGCGCTGCCGCCGAGCCGGACCCTCGCCGAGACGCTCGGGGTCTCGCGCTGGGTCGTGACCGAGGCGTACGGGCAGCTCGTCGCCGAGGGAGTCCTGGAGGCACGGACCGGTTCGGCGACGCGCGTCGCGGAGAGCCTCGGAACTCCTCCTCCCCCGCAAGCCGCGGGTGCACCGCGACCCGGCCACCCGGGCCGCACGGGTACCACCGGTGCGCGCGAACTTGCGCCCGCGGCCGACACCGCGACCGAGTCCCGCGCCGCAACACGGGCACCGGCGCGCTACGACCTGCGGCCCGGCATCCCGGATCTGCGCGCGGTGCCGCGCGCCCGCTGGTCGTCCGCGCTGCGGGCGGCCCTGACCGCGCTGCCCGATCGCGAACTCGCCGCCGCACCGACATCGGGGCATCCGTCCGCGAGGGCGGCCGTCGCGTCGTACCTGGCCCGCTCGCGGCACGCGGTGGCCGACCCCGACCACGTCATCATCACCCACGGGGCGACCGACGCGATGGACCTCCTCACGCGCGAGCTGCACCGGCGCGGCCACCGCACGATCCTGGTGGAGGACCCGAGCTGGTCGCGGTTGCGCGTGCAGGCGGAGCAGAACGGACTGCGGCCCATCCCGGTCCCGGTCGACGCGGAGGGCATCGACACCGACAGCCTGGTCGAGCTCGCCGCGCAGACCGGTGCCCGCGCGGCGCTCGTGACGCCCGCCCACCAGTTCCCGCTCGGCGCCGCCCTGTCGCCGGCGCGGCGCGAGCGCCTGGTGCGCTGGGCCCGCGCCTCCGATGCGCTGCTGATCGAAGACGACTACGACGCGGAGTTCCGCTACGACCGGCGCCCCGTCCCCGCCCTGCAGCGCCTCGCTCCGGATCGGGTCGCCCTGATCGGGTCGCTGTCGAAGTCGGTCTCCCCGGCCCTCGGCGTCGGGTGGATGCTCCTGCCGTCCGACCTCGCCCCCGCCCCCGCCGCAGGACCCCCGTCGCTCGTCGACCAGGCGGCCCTTGCGCACTTCCTCACGCGCGGCGACTTCGAGCGGCATCTGCGATCCTCGCGCTCGCGGTTCCGCCGTCGACGGCAGCGCCTGCTCGACGCGCTCGACCGGGAGCTGCCGGGCCTCGAGGTCTCCGGGATCGCCGCGGGGATGCACCTCGTGCTGCGGCTCCCCCCGGGGTGCACGGCGGCAGAGGTCGTGTCGGCGGCGGCGGGCCTCGGCATCGCGCTCACGCCGCTGCAGCGGTACGCCGTCGCCGTCACACCGTTCGAGGCACTCGTGCTGGGCTACGGCAACCTCGACGACGCACTGGTGGAGGAGGCCGCAGCACGGCTCGCCCTGGTCCTCCGCTCCGTGCGCACCTGACCCCCGCTCAGTGGAACGGCGCGGCCACGGAGTTGCGGTGGTAGTCGAACACGATGCTCGTGCGGGTCGAGGCGACGCTGCTCTGCGCCGACAGGTGCTCCAGGACGAACTCGCGCATCTCCGACGAGTCCGCGACCGCGATGTGCAGCAGGAAGTCGTCGTCGCCGCCCAGGAAGAACACCTGGATCACCTGCGGCAGGGCGCGCACCCGGTCGGCGAACTCCACGATGCTCTCGCGCCGGGCGCTCGGGCGCAGGCTCACGCCGATGATCGCCTGGAGTCCCGCGCCCAGCTGCCGCTCGTCGACGCTGGCGTGGAAGCCGGTGATCACGCCGCGGTCGACGAGGGCGCGCAACCGGGCGTGCGCGGTGGAGGGCGCGACGCCGAGGCGCGCCGCGAGCTCGGCGTTGGTCATGCGGCCGTCGACGGTGAGCAGCTGCACGATGCGGGCATCGGTCTGGTCGAGCGCCGGTGCCCGAACGCTGTTCGGCTCGGGGGCGGAAGACGTGGTGGCCATACGAAGCATTATTCAGGATTCTCGCGATGGCCGAATTGCCTTCATCAAATCTGTCCCTTCCTCGACGTTTCTGCGATTCTGGTCTGCGCCTACGCACCCCGAGACCAGGAGGATCGATGAAGATCGGCGTCCCGACCGAGATCAAGAACAACGAGAACCGCGTCGCCCTCACTCCCGCGGGCGCGGATCGCCTGGTGCACGAGGGCCACCGCGTGCTCGTGCAGTCGGGGGCCGGCATCGGCTCCAGCATCGCCGACGACGACTACCGCGCGGCGGGCGCCGAGATCGTCGACTCCGCCGAAGAGGCCTGGGGCGAGGCCGACCTGCTCATCAAGGTCAAGGAACCCGTCGCCGCGGAGTACGGCTTCCTGCGCGACGATCTCACCCTGTTCACCTACCTGCACCTGGCCGCCGACCGCCCGCTCACCGACGCCCTCGTGGCCGCGGGGACCACGGCCGTCGCGTACGAGACGGTGCAGCTGCCCGACCGATCGCTCCCCCTCCTCGTCCCCATGAGCGAGATCGCCGGACGCCTCTCGGTCACCATGGGCTCGTACTCGCTGCTGCGGTCGCAGGGCGGCCGCGGCATGCTGCTGGGCGGGATCGCCGGGACACCGCGCGCCAAGACGGTCGTCATCGGCGGCGGCGTGGCCGGAGAGCACGCGGCAGCCAACGCGCTCGGCCTCGGCTCGAAGGTCACGGTGGTCGACATCTCCCTGCCGCGCCTGCGCGAGCTCGAGCACCGGTACGGCGGCGCGCTCGAGACCCGCGCGTCGAGCCGCTACGACATCGCCGAGGAGCTCGCCACGGCCGACCTCGTGATCGGCTCGGTGCTGATCCCCGGGGCCGCCGCGCCGAAGCTCGTGACCGACGACATGGTCGCCGGGATGAAGAAGGGCTCGGTGCTGGTCGACATCGCGATCGACCAGGGCGGCTGCTTCGAGGGCTCGCGGCCCACCACGCACGACGACCCCACCTTCGCGGTGCACGACTCCATCTACTACTGCGTCGCGAACATGCCGGGAGCGGTTCCCACGACGGCGACCCGCTCCCTCACCAACGCCACGCTGCCCTACGTGTCCGCGATCGCGGGCAAGGGCTGGGAGCGCGCGGCCGCGGAGGACGCGGCGCTGGCGAAGGGGCTCAACGTCCAGGGCGGACGCATCACGCTCGAGGCCGTCGCCCGCGCCCACGGCCTCGCGGACTGACCTTCCCGACCCGAAAGAACCGCGGATCTTGGCCGGTCCCCACATGTCGACCGCGGTGGCGACGCGAGTACGCTCGTAACCGTGACCGAACGCGCTCCTCTCTCCCGCAAACTGTCCGCCATCGCCGAGTCCGCGACGCTCAAGGTCGATGCCAAGGCGAAGGCCCTCAAGGCCGAGGGCAAGCCCGTCATCTCGTATGCGGCGGGCGAGCCCGACTTCGCGACGCCGCAGTTCATCGTCGACGCCGCCGCCGAGGCCCTCGCCGACCCGGCCAGCTACCGCTACACCCCGGCCCCCGGACTGCCCGCGCTGCGCGAGGCCATCGCCGCCAAGACGCTCCGCGACTCGGGACTCGAGGTGTCGCCCAGCCAGGTCATCGTCACCAACGGCGGCAAGCAGTCGGTGTACCAGGCCTTCCAGGCCGTCGTGAACCCGGGCGACGAGGTGCTGCTGCCCGCCCCGTACTGGACCACGTACCCCGAGGCCATCCGACTCGCCGACGGCACGCCGGTCGAGGTGTTCGCGGGCGCCGACCAGGAGTACAAGGTCACGGTCGAGCAGCTGGAGGCGGCGCGCACCGAGCGCACCACCGTGCTCGTGTTCGTGTCGCCGTCGAACCCCACCGGCTCGGTGTACACGGCCGAGGAGACGAAGGCCATCGGCGAGTGGGCCGTCGAGCACGGCATCTGGATCATCAGCGACGAGATCTACCAGAACCTCACCTACGAGGGCGTGAAGGCCACGTCGATCGTGGAGGCCGTGCCCGCGGCCGCGAACCAGACGATCCTCGTCAACGGCGTCGCCAAGACGTACGCCATGACCGGGTGGCGGGTCGGCTGGATGGTGGGCCCGGCCGACGCGATCAAGATCGCCGGCAACCTGCAGTCGCACCTCACCAGCAACGTGAACAACGTGGCGCAGAAGGCGGCGATCGCGGCGCTCAACGGCCCGCAGACCGAGGCCGAGCAGTTCCGCGAGGCGTTCGACCGGCGTCGTCGCCTCATCGTGTCGGAGCTGTCGAAGATCGACGGCCTCGTGGTGCCCAACCCGCTCGGCGCGTTCTACGTGTACCCCGATGTGCAGGGCCTGCTCGGTCGCACGTGGGGCGGGGTGACCCCGACCACGTCGCTGGAGCTCGCCGACCTCATCCTCGACCAGGCCGAGGTCGCCGTGGTGCCCGGCGAGGCGTTCGGCCCGTCCGGCTACATCCGCATGTCGTACGCGCTCGGCGACGAGCAGCTCCTCGAGGGCGTGCAGCGCCTGCAGCGACTGTTCTCCTGACCGACACCCCGAGACCCGCCTCGCCGCTCCCGGCCGGGCGGGTCTCGTCGTCTGTCCCGGTGCTGCGCGCGGGTCAGTCCTCGGGGTGGAAGCCGATGAGCCAACGGATGCCGTAGCGGTCGACGAGCGTTCCGTCGTGGTCGCCCCACGGCCGCCGCTGCAGCGCATCGATCACGCGCCCGCCGGCGGCGAGCTCACCGAACCAGCGCGTCAGTGTCGCCGCATCCGCCGTTCCGAGGAGCGACAGGAACATGCCGCTCATCTGCACCGCGTCGTCGTCGGCGCCCGCATCCGCTCCGGCGAGCTCGACCGGGCCGCCGCTGAGCTGCCCGTGCGCGACGGCGTCGCCAGGACCGTCGTGGCGACCGGCCTGCGCGTAGTCCATCAGCTGCAACTCACCCCCGAACACGTCGCGGTAGTGGCCGAGGGCTTCGGCGGCGGTGCCGGGGAACAGCAGGTACGGGATCAGTCCACTCATGCGGCGAGTGTACGACGCGGGTCGGACGCCCTAGAGGTCGACGCCGAGCAGCACCGGCTCCGGCTGCAGCACCAGCCCGAACTCGGCGTGCACGCGGCTCTGGATGAACCGCGCCAGCTCCGCGACCTCCGCCGCGGTCGCCCCACCGCGGTTCGTGAGGGCGAGGGCGTGCTTGGTGGAGACCGAGGCGCGCGACCGCGGGAGCTTGAAGCCCTTGCGGATACCCGCCTGTTCGATCAGCCAGGCCGCGCTCACCTTCACGTCGGGCGCCTCGGCCCTGGTCGGCGGCACGTACCCGTCGTACGACGCGAGCGGGATGACCGTCACGGCGTCGAGGTCGGGGGCCACCGGCCAGCGCGGGCACTCCGGGGGCAGCGTGCGCGCCTGCGCAGCCGTCACGATCGCGTTCTGGAAGAAGGAGCCGACGCCGTGCGTGTCGGGGTCGTGCTCGTCGAGCAGCATGCCCTTCGACCCGCGGGTCGCCAGGATGCGCTCCCGCACCCAGGTCAGCAGCACCGGCGCGTCGTCGGTCAGCCCGAGCGCGCGACGGAGCTGCTCACCGCGCACCACCCGCTCCCCCGCGACCAGCAGGTCGACCGTCACCGACAGGATCACGGCGCGGCGCTGCGGCTCGCTGCCGTGGTGATGCTTGAGCACCGAGGTGCGGAAGCCCAGCCCGAGCTCCGCCGCGGGCACGGTCGAGATCTCACCCGTGGACTCGTCGATCAGCTCGACCTCGACCAGCGTCTCCTGGATCTCCTGGCCGTAGGCGCCGATGTTCTGCACGGGAGACGCACCGACGGTCCCCGGGATGCCGCTCATGGCCTCCAGGCCGGCGTACCCGTGCTCGACCGCGTAGGCGACGAGGTCATCCCAGCCGTGGCCCGCCTGCACGCGCAGCCGGATACGACCCGCATGCGGCGAGGGGAGCTCCTCGATCCCGGTCGTGCGGACGCGGATGACGGTGCCGTCGAACGGCTCGTCCCCCACGAAGAGGTTGGAGCCGCCGCCCAGCACCAGCCACGGGTCGCCCCGCTCCCAGGTCTCGCGGAGCGCCTCGACGAGACCCTCGGTCGTGGTGGCGTCGAACATGCGCTCGGGGGCGCCGCCGGTGCGCAGCGTCGTGAGCTCGGCCAGCCGCAGGGGTTCGACCTCTCTCATCGGACGGCGACGCGCAGCTGCGCCTTGACGAGCACGCTCGTGTCGTCGAACGTGACCTTCAGGTCGATCCGCGCGGTGTCGTCGTCGACCGCGCCGACCGTCGCCGCCACATGGATGTCGGCACCGTCCACCGGGTCGACCACGACGGGCTTGGTGAAGCGCACGCCGTAGTCGACGATGCGGGTGGCGGGGTCGAGGGCGGCCACGACCACCGACGAGGCGATGCCCATCGTGAGCATGCCGTGCGCGAGCACGCCGGGGAGCCCGACCGATGCGGCCACGTCGTCGCGGTAGTGGATGGGGTTGAAGTCTCCGGAGGCACCGGCGTAGCGCACCAGGGACTCGCGGGTGAGGTGCACGGTGCGCTCGGCGACCACGTCTCCGACGGTGAAGCCCATCAGGCGTCCTCTCCCTCTTCCGCGCCGACGAGCAGCACGGTGGTGGCGGTGACCACGTGCGCACCCTCGTCATCGACGATCTCGGTCTCGCTCGTGATCATGGCGTTGCCGCCCATCATGCGGATGCCGGTGACCCGCAGCTGTGCGGTGACCTCGTCGCCCGCCACGATCGGCCGCGAGTAGCGGAACCGCTGCTCCGCATGGACCGTGCGCGACAGCTCGATCCCGGCGTTCTCGTCGCCCAGCAGCTGCTGGAGCGTGAGGTCCTGGATCACCATCGCGAAGGTCGGCGGGGCGACCACGTCGGCGTAGCCGGCTGCGCGGGCCGCCTCGACGTCGGTGTGCTGCGGGGCGTCGGCGAAGACGGCGCGCGCGAACTCGCGCACCTTCTCCCTGCCGACCAGATAGGGGGCGGTCGGCGGGAACTCCCGGCCGATCAGATCTTGGTTGACTGCCACCCCTCGATCCTACCGAGGGGGTGGACACCGGACGCCCTCGCGACCGTCAGTCCTTCGATCGCGCCACCATGTTCAACGTCATCCGGCTGGGGACGACCTTCACCCGGGAGGTGTGCACGATCTCGCCGGAGCGGTCGAGAGCACGCTTGCGGATGACGATGAGCGGATCGTGCTCGGGGCGCGCGAGCCACTCCGCTGTCTGCGCGTTCGTGAACCCCACGTCGATCTCGCGGTACATCTCCGAGAACTCCACGCCGTAGACGTCGCGGAGCACCTGGTAGGTGGAGGTGTCGTCGCGGATGTGCCGGTCGAATTCGGGGAAGCGGGTGAGGGAGTACCGGCTGTCGTCGATGGACAGCGGGATGTCGTCGAGGGCGAAGACGCGCACGAGACGGAACACCGGGTCACCCACCTGCACGCCGAGACGGCGCGCGCGCTTCTCGTCGGCGGGGACGGTCTCGGCGCGCATGATGCGACGGGACTTGACGCCGTCGGCGACGACCGTGTCGGCGAATCCGCCCAGCGTCATGGCTCCGATCACTTCGCGGCGCGGCGCCACGAACGTGCCGCGGCCCTGCTGCCGTCGCACGATGCCGAGGCTCTCCAGATCGGCGACCGCGCGACGCACCGTGATGCGACTGACGCCGAAGCGTTCGCACAGCTCCGGCTCGGACGGCAACCGCTCCCCTTCGCCGTAGGTGCCCGCGTCGATCTCGCGCAGGAGCAGCCCGCGGACCTGCTCGTGCAGCGGCGTCGATCCCACCCCCGGCGACAGCTGAGTCACGTCGAAGCCCTCCTCTCCGGCGCCGGATAGTGGCGCAGCATCTGCGCTCGCGCGTCGTCCCCGGCATGCACAGGGTATCCGAAGGCACCGCGCAGGGTGCAGGCGAGCGCCCCGCTCGTCGCGGCGACGTCGAGGCAGTCGCCGAGGTCGGCGCCGGCCGCCCGCGCCGCGAGGAACCCGGTGAGGAACGCGTCGCCCGCGCCGAGGGCGTCGACCGCGGTGACCGGGCGGATGCCGGTGCGATGCACGGACTGCGCGTCGAAGGCGAGGGATCCGCGGGCGCCCAGGGTGACCACGGCCGACCCGATGCCGCAGCGCACGGCGTAGCGGCCCAGTTCCTCGACCTCGGCATCGGAGAGTCCGCCCCCGGAGAAGAAGCCGACGTCGACGTGCGGTGCCGTGCTGCGGATCACCTCGGGTGACGCGTCGTCGGAGTAGTCGAACGACACCCGCGTCCCGCGCTCGGCGATGGCGGGCAGCTCGGGCTCCAGCGACGAGTACACCGACGTGTGCACGCGGGCGAAGCGGGCGAGATACTCGTGGTCGACCTCGCTCAGCCGCAGCCGCAGCTCGGATTGCACCCCGCCGCGGTTGGAGGCCACGAAGCGCCGGTCGCCGTCGTCGTCGAGGGCGACGAACGCCATCCCGTTGGCGCCGTGCACACGACGGACCCGGGCGGCGTCGACGCCGATCTCGTCGAGCACGCCGCGCACGTGGTCGGCGAACCGGTCGTCGCCCATGATGCCCATGAACGCGGCACTCCCCCCGAAGAACAGCCGGCTGTAGGCGGCGACGTTCAGGGCGTTGCCCCCGGGATAGGCGAGGTCCTCGTGCAGGTAGCAGTCGAGAACGTTGTCACCCACGCCGACGAGCGAGGGCGGGGGCACCGCGGCGAGCGCGGCGCGGAGGTCATCCACGTCCATGGTCATCCCTTCACGCTCCCCGCCGCGACGCCCGCCACGAAGTAGCGCTGCAGTGCGAGGAACACCACCACGATCGGGAGGGCGGCGATCGTCAATCCTGCCAGCAGCACCCCCCATTCGGTCGACAGCGAGTCCCGGAACGACATCAGCCCGGCGGGAATGGTGCGCAGCGCATCGGCGTCGATGTAGACGATCGCGAAGAGGAACTCGTTCCAGGCGAAGTAGCCGGTCAGCACGGCGGCCGTGGTGAGCACCGAGGCGCTCAGCGGGAGGTAGACGTGGCGGAAGACGCCGAACGAGCGGCAGCCGTCGATGGTCGCGGCGTCCTCCAGCTCGCGCGGGATCCCGAGGAACACCGACCGGATGAGGAGGATCGCCATCGGCAGCCGGAACGCCACGTAGGGCAGGATCATCGCCCAGGAGGTGTTCAGCAGGCCCATCGCGTCCAGCAGCCGGTACAGCGGGATCAGGCTCACCTGCGGTGCGACGACCAGGCCGCCCATGGCGATGATCAGGACGATGTTCGCGATCCGGCTCGACAGTCGCACCATGCCGTACGCGCACAGTGCCGCGATCGCCACCGTGGCCACCGTCGAGACGATCGTGACGACGACCGAGTTCACGAAGTAGTCGGAGATGCCGCGGTCCCAGGCGGCCGCGTAGTTCTGCACGAGCCAGACCGACGGCAGTCCCCAGGGGTCGGTGAAGATCTCGGACGACGACTTGAACGACGAGATGACCATCCACAGCAGCGGGTAGGCGATCACGACGGCGTAGATCACGAGGACGAGGTGGACGGGAACCTGGCGGAGACGTTCCGCCGGACGGAGCCGGGTGCCGCTCATCTCAGTCCCTCCCGCTTCGGAACGACACCATCTGCACGACCGACAGCACGAGGGTGATCACGAAGATCAGGCTGGCAATGGCCGAGGCGTAGCCCATCTGGTTCTGGAAGAAGCCCTGGTTGTACATGTAGGTCGCCAGCACCTGGGTGGTGTTGCCCGGGCCTCCCTTGGTGAGGATGTAGGGCTCGTTGAAGACCGTGAAGGCCCCAGAGACGGTGAGGATCATGGCGACGAAGATCATCTCCTTGGCCTGCGGCACGGTGATGCTGAAGAACTGGCGGATGCGGCCGGCGCCGTCGAGCGACGCCGCCTCGTAGTACTCCTCGGGGATCTGCTGCAGCGCCACGACGTAGAGCATGCAGACGTAGCCGATGCTCTGCCACTGCGAGACGCCGATGACCGCCCCCATGGCCGTGTCGACGTCGGCGAGCCACGCGGTCTGCAGGCCGCCGAGCCCGACGGCTTCCAGCAGGGCGTTGAGCAGTCCGCCACGGGCGTTGTAGACGAACGTGAACAGCAGCGCGATCACCGTCATGGAGATGACGGCGGGGAGGAAGTAGACGCTCCGCAGGAAGGCGCCCATGCGCGGTCCCAGCAGCCGGGTGAGCCAGGCCGCGATCACGAGAGCGCCCAGCACCTGGCACACGATCGACACGACCGCGTACAGGATGTTGTTGCCCAGCGCGGTCGCGATCACGGGGTCCGACAGCAGGCGGGCGAAGTTGTCGAGGCCGACGAAGCGCATCTCACCGGCGCCGGCGCTGAAGGAGAAGAAGCCGAAGGCCGCGTTGGCGACCAGCGGGTAGTACACGAACACCCCGATCAGGATGATCGCGGGAAGCACGTAGAGCAGGTTCGACCAGGCTCGGGATCGTGTTCTCATCACGGTGTCTCTTCCGAAGTGGGAGGGGCCGCCGACGGCGGGCGACGGCGGCCCCGAGGCGGATCAGGAGGCGTCGCGCACCCGCGTCGCCGCCTCCTGCACGGCGGCCATGACACCCTCCGGGGTCTGCTGGCCGCTGAGCATCAGCTGCGTCTCGGACAGGTACGCCTGCACGATCTGCGGATCGTAGGCGTTGTCGAGCCAGGTGGTCATCGCCGAGGCGTCGACGATCCCCTGCGCGAGCTCCTGGGAGATCTCGGGCACGTCCGCCTCCTCCACGGCACCCTTCACCGGGCTCAGCTCCCCCGCCCGCTCGGCGTAGGCGATGCCGCTCTGCGTGCTGAGCAGGAACTCCAGGAAGCGCTGCGCCTCCTCCGGGTGCTTCGTGGTCTTCGAGATCGCGAAGCCCTCCGGTGCCCCCGTCAACTCCTCCGGGTCGCCCTTGCCTCCCTCGACGGCCGGGAAGTTGAACGTGCCGTACTCGAACTGCGCGTCGCCGAAGTACCCCACCTCGGCGCTCTGCATGTACATGATGGGCGCCTCCCCCGCGATCCACGCGTTGCGCGCGATCTCGTGCCCGACGGCGGTGAGGTCGTCGTTCATGTACTCCGCCAGCTCCTGGAACCTCTCCAGAGCGGTCACGTACCCGGGGTCGGTGAACTCGCCGGTGGCGGGATCCTGATCCGCGGCGAAGACCTCCGGGTCGACCACGCGCTGGTTGAGCGTGCCCACGTAGTGCGCGATCGTCCACTGCTCCTGCGCGCCGTACTCGATGGGGGTCATCCCCGCGTCCTGGATCTCCTCCAGCACGTCGATGAACTCGTCCCACGTCGTCGGCGGCTCGAGCCCCAGCTCCTCGAAGACGTCCTTGTTGTAGAAGAACAGCTTCGACTGCATCCCCACAGGCAGACCGTAGGAGGTGCCGTCGACCTCGAAGGCCTCGAGCTGGCTCGGGTAGAAGCTGTCACGGAACGCGGCGTCCTCTTCGAGCCACGGCCCCAGGTCGAGCAGCGCGTCGTTGGCGACGAGCTCATCGACGAACGATCCGCTCCACGTGAAGAGCACGTCCGGGGCGTTCGCGGAGCCGGCGACGACCTTGACCTTGTCCTTGTAGGCGTCGTTGAGCACGCTCTCGACGGAGACGGTGATGTCGGGGTTCTCCTTCTCGAACTCCGCCACCATGTCGCTGTAGTACGAGTTTTTCGGCTCGTTCGGCCAGCGGTGGAAGAAGCTGATCTCCACCTGGCCGTCCGCGGCCTCGCTCTCGCCTCCGGCGCACGAGGCCAGGGGGACGACGAGGGCGACAGCGGCCGCAGCCGCCACGCCGATCCGGGTTGACGTTCGCATCATTGCGATCCTTTCGTTCCTAGTACTCCATGCGCCACATGTAGCGGCGCACGCTGAGGGGGTGACCACGGTGGTCGGCGAGCGCGTCCGCGTAGGCGCGCAGCACGATGTTGAAGAGCAGGTGGGCGAAGACGCCACGGACCTCGGGGGCGACGACGTCCAGGCCGAACTCCTGCGCGTCGAGCACCAGCACCCGCTTCGAGTGCTTCGTGACGAAGTCGACGGCGCGCTGCTCCACGGCGCGGGTCTCGTCGAGGCCGAGCAGCGCGATGAAGGGCACGTCCTCCTCGGTGATCTCGAACGGGCCGTGGAAGTACTCGCCGGCGTGGATCGCGGCGGAGTGCACCCACTGCATCTCCTGCAGCAGGCAGATGGCGAAGGAGTAGGCCGAGCCGAAGTTGGATCCCGCGGCCATGGTGTAGATGAGGGGCTCGCGGCGGGAGGCGTAGCCCCAGGCATCGGCGGCGGCGGCGTGCGCCTCGCGGGCTGCGGGAACGAGCGAGGGCAACTGGGCCACGGCGTCGTCGACGGCGGTCGCGATACCCGCCTGCTCGCGGTCGTCGAGGATGCCGGCGGCGAGGCGCAGGAGGAGCGCCGGCCCGACGTGGGCCTCGCTCTTGCCCTCGCCGTGCTGGTAGGCCACGACATGCTCCGCGGCCTCGGCCAACGGGGAGGCGGGGTCGAACGTGAAGGCGACGGTGAGGGCGCCGCGCTCGCGGGCGTGACGGGCGGCTTCGACCGTCTCCGGGGTGGTGCCCGAGTGCGAGCAGAGGAGGACGAGGGTGTCCGCGTCGACGCGGGACGAGGCGCGCGAGGTGAACTCGGCGGCGTTCAGGGCGGTCGCCTCGAGCCGGACGGCCTTCGTTCCGAAGAGGTACTCGATGGGCTGCATGACGGCGTAGGAGCCGCCGCAGGCGGTGAGCACGACGCGCGAGATGGTGTCCCGGGTCGCGATCGCCTGGCGAGCCGCAGCGAGCTGGTTCTCGATGGCGGCGGAGTCGACGAACAGAGCGGTGGCAGACAAGATGGTCCCTTCTGATGACCGGTAGCAAACATCATGACTTGTTATATGACGTCATGTGATGACTGACGTTAGCGAGAGACCGGTCGGCTTGTAAAGAGGTCTGCGGAAAATGGGTCGCAGAAAACCTCCCGGCGACGAAGGACCCTGTCGGCGCGGGTTAGGAGCCGGCGAGCGGAAAGCGCGGAATCAGGCGCGACGACGGCCGCGGACGGCCTTGATCGCCATCTGCACCGCGATCACCACGAGGTACGCGGCGAACAGGATGTTGCCCACGGAGGGGTTGACGATCGTCGCGAGCCACGCGCCGAGCGCGGTCGTCGTGCACGCCGAGACACCGATGAGCGCGGCGGCGAGCAGGTCGACGTTCCGGTTGCGGAGGTTGCCGACGGTGCCGGAGATCGCGGTCGGGATCATCATCAGCAGCGACGTGCCCTTGGCGACCAGGTCGCTGGTGCCGAACGCGAGCATGAGCACCGGCACCACGATCACACCGCCGCCGACGCCGATGAGTCCGGCGAGGATGCCGGTGCCCACGCCGACGCCGACCAGGGCGATACCGGTGAGCCAGGTCAGCTCGAACACGGCGTCCCGCGAGGGGATCACCAGGAACAGGCTCACGATCACCACGACCAGGAAGCCCACGAAGCCCCAGCGCAGCGCGGTCTGCGAGATGCGCGGGAGCAGGCGCGTGCCGATCTGCGCGCCCACCACGGCGCCCGCGGCGAGGATCAGGGCCGGGATCCATGCCACCGATCCGGTGGTGGCGTACGAGATGACACCGACGCTGGCGGTCGGCACGATCGCGGCCAGCGAGGTGCCGGCCGCGAGCCGCTGGTCGAAGTGCAGCAGGAGCACCAGGAGCGGGACGATGACCGTGCCGCCGCCGACGCCGAACAGGCCGGAGAGGAGACCGGCGAGCAGGCCGATGCCGATGAATGCCGTGTAGGCGCGAGGCCCGCGTCTCAGGGCCTGCGCGTCAGTCACCGGACCAGCCTACTCCCGGCTCCTCCCCTGCTCGACCCCGCGGCTCTCACACCTCGGAGTCGGCCTTCACCGGCACCGCGATCGACGCCGTGAGCGCCTGCTCGTACCGCCACTGCCGACGCCGCAGCCACAGCCCGCCCGCGATCAGCAGCGCGAGCACGGCGTAGGCGACGGCCGCGAACGGCTGCGCGACGAGCGTCGTCAGGTCGCCCTGGCTCAACTGAAGTGCGCGACGCAGCTGCTCCTCGCCCATCGGCCCGAGGATCATGCCCACCACGAGCGGTGCCACGGGGAACCCGTACCGGCGGAGGAAGTACCCCAGCACACCGATGATGAGCAGGATCAGGATGTCGACGACCGCGAAGTTCAGCGCATAGGCACCGAACGCGGCGAAGAGCAGGATGCCCGCGTAGAGGTACGGCCGAGGGATCTGCAGCAGCTTCACCCACATGCCCACGAGCGGCAGGTTGAGCACGAGCAGGATGACGTTGCCGATGTACAGGCTCGCCACCAGCGCCCACACCAGGTCGGACTGTCCCGTGAACAGCAGCGGGCCCGGCTGCAGGCCGTACGTCTGGAACGCGGTCAGGATGATCGCCGCGGTCGCGGTGGTCGGCAGGCCGAGCGTCAGCAGCGGCACGAGCACTCCGGCCGCTGCCGCGTTGTTCGCCGACTCCGGCCCGGCCACCCCCTCGATGGCGCCACGCCCGAACTCGTCCTTGCGGCGGGAGAGCTTCCGCTCCGTCGCGTACGACAGGAAGGTCGCGACATCGGCACCGCCCGCCGGGATCGTCCCGATCGGGAACCCGATGGCGGTGCCGCGCAGCCACGGCTTCCACGACCTCCGCCAGTCGTCCTTCGTCATCCAGCTCCGCCACCCGCGCGCCACCGGGATCACGTCGACCGCACCGTGGCGCAGACGGGCGGCGACGTAGAGCGTCTCCCCCACGGCGAACAGGCCCACCGCCACCAGCACCACGTCGATGCCGTCCGCGAGCGGCAGCAGGCCGAGCGTGTAGCGCTGCTGCCCGGACAGCCAGTCGGTGCCGACCAGCCCGAGGAACAGCCCGACGCCGAGCGACAGCAGGCCCCGCGGCACCGAGGAGCCCATGAGCGCGCCGACCGTGACGAACGCGACGACGATCAGCGCCACGTAGTCCGCCGGTCCGAGGTTCACGGCGAACTGCGCCAGCACCGGCGCCAGCAGCGTGAGGCCGATCGTCGCGAGCGTGCCGGCGACGAACGAGCCGATCGCCGCGGTCGCGAGGGCCGCGGCGCCCCGGCCGAGCTTGGCCATCCTGTTGCCCTCGATCGCGGTGACGATCGAGGCCGACTCCCCGGGAGTGTTGAGGAGGATGCTCGTGGTCGATCCGCCGTACATGCCGCCGTAGTAGATGCCGGCGAAGGTGATCAGGGCCGCGGCCGGCTCCAGCGTGTAGGTGAGCGGCAGGAGGAGGGCCACCGTCATGGCGGGGCCGATACCCGGGAGCACGCCCACTGCCGTGCCGATCAGCACGCCGAAGAACGCGAACACGAGGTACTGGGGCTGCAGCGCGGTCGCGAAGCCCTCCAGGAGCAGGGTCCAGCTGTCCATCAGAGCATCCTCCCCAGCCAGCCGAGCGCCGGCCCCCACGGGAGCGACAGCCCGAGCAGTCCGCCGAACACGATCTGCACCACGAGCGCGATGGCCGCACCGACCAGCAGGGCCACCCACCATCGGCGTGCTCCGAGCGCCCAGGCGACACCGCCGAACAGCAGCGCCGCGGCGGGCGCCCACCCGAGCGGCTCGATCAGCAGCAGGTGCGCCACCACGAGCGCCACGATCTTCACGAGCGCGAGCCAGTCCGTCGGAAGCGCCTGGTCGATGTCCTCGCCGTCCTCCGGGACGCCGCGGTGACCGCGGAGGATGCTCACGACCACGGCCACCGCCGACCCGAGCAGCAGCACCGACACGAACAGAGGGAACACGGTCGGACCCACCTGGGCCCCGGCAGGGACGTGGATGGAGAACACGCCGACGAGGGCGAACACACCGAGCGCGACCATGAGGAGGGCGAAGACGAGCTCGCCCCGCGGCAGAGACCCGAGCGAGCCCACAGACCGGCGTGTGCCGGTCTGCAGGCCCGAGGGCCCGGGAGACCCGGTCGACATGTCAGCCGACCAGCCCGATGTTCTGCAGCGTCGTGGTGACCTCGCCGATGTTGCCGGTGAGGAACTCGTCGAACTCCGCACCGGTGAGGAACGCGTCGGCCCACCCGCGGGTCTCCAGCTCGTCCTTCCAGGCGTCCGACTCCTCCAGCTCGGTCACGATGCGCTCCAGCTCCGCGCGCTCGGCGTCGTCGATGCCCCCCGGGGCGATCACGCCGCGCCAGTTGGTGAGCACCACGTCGTAGCCCGCGTCGGTGATGGTGTCGACGTCGGGCAGCTGCGCGACGGGCTCGTCGGACGACACCGCGAGCGCCTTCATCGTCCCCGCCTCGATGTGCTGCAGGAACTCGCCGACGCCCGAGATGCCCGCGGCGACCTTGCCGCCGAGGATCAGCGACGTCGCCTCGCCGCCACCGGAGTTGGGCGTGTAGTTGAGCTTCTCCGCGATCTCCCCGCCGTCCAGGCCCGCCTCCTCCAGCAGGAGCCCGGCCAGGATGTGGTCGGCCCCGCCCGCCGAACCGCCGGTGATGGTCACGGCCTGTCCGCGGTCGACGACGTCCTCCACCAGGTCCTCGAGCGTGTCGTACTCCGACTCCGCGGGCACGACCACCACGAGCGGCTCGTCGGTGAGGCGGGCGATCGGCGTCATGTCCTCGATGCGGACCGCGGACGCGTTGGTCTCGACCGCTCCGACCATGACCAGTCCCATCACCATGAGCGTCGCCGGGTCCTTCTCGTTGGCGAGCTGCGCGAGGCCGACGGTCCCCCCGGCGCCTCCGACGTTCGTGACCGGGGCGGAGCCGACGATCCCGTCCTCCGTGAGCAGCTGCGACATCGCGCGGCCGGTCTGGTCCCACCCGCCGCCAGGGTCGGCGGGGACCACGATGTTCAGGTCGGTGATGGCGACGGCTTCCCCGTCTCCGTCCGAGCCTCCGGCGTCTCCGCCTCCCGACGAGCACGCGGTGAGAGCGAGGGCGGTGGCGGCGACCGCGGCGGTCAGGGTGGCGATGCGGACGTACTTCATGGCGCTCCTCCTTGAGCGTTCGAGTGCAATCCGTCCACCATCGAGGTGTGGATGCGGCCGCTCAAGCTTCCGAAACCATTGGTCGCGTTCCGTAAGTATTGGTCGCGAACGCCGGTCCGCGCGGCTCGCGCCCTGGTTCGACAGCCGGGAGAATGAGCGGGTGGCCTCGAAGATGACGCTCCGGATGCAGCTGCTCGCGCTGCAGGCGCTGATCGTGTTCCTGGTGACCCTCGCCACGGGGATCGCCGCCGGGGCGTTCCAGGAGAACGCGCTCCGCGAGGCCTACAAGGATCGCATGCAGGCGGTCGCGCAGTCCGTGGCCGCGCTGCCCGTGGTGCTCGACGCGTTCGACGACGACGATCCCTCAGCAGCGATCCAGCCGGTCGCGGAGGTGATCAGGGAGGCGTCCGACCTCGCTTACGTGGTGGTCGCCAACGACGAGGGCATCCGGTACTCGCACCCGAACCCGGAGCGCATCGGCGAACGGGTCTCGACCGATCCGTCGATCCCGCTCGGCGGCGATATCTACGTGGGCACGCAGACCGGCACGCTGGGCACCTCATGGCGCGTGAAGGTGCCGATCCGGGATGAGGACGGCGCCGTGATCGGCACGGCATCGGTGGGCATCCTGGAGTCGGAGCTCAGTGAGGAGTTCACCGCCAACCTGGTGTGGCTGATCTCCGCCATGCTCGCCGCTGCCGTGCTGGGCGTGTTCGGAGCGGCATGGGTCACCTCGGTGATCCGGCGCCGCATCTACCGCTTGGAGCCCCATCAGATCGCGGCACTCGTGAAGAACCAGGAGACGACGCTGCACGGGCTGAGCGAGGGCGTGGTCACGGTCGACGGTTCCGGGCGCATCACGCTCGCGAACGACGCGGCCGCCCGTTTCCTCGGTCGTGATGCGGGCGACCTCGACGGTGCCGTGGCGGCCGACGTCCTGGGCGAGGAGCTCACGACGGTGCTGCGTGAGGGCGAGGCCGCGGGCCGCCCGGTGATCGTGGGGTCGCACGTGCTCGTCGCCCGCAGCACCGCGAGCCGCGACGACGACGCCGACCGTGGCGCGACCCTGCTGCTGCGCGACCACACCGAGTTGCACGACGTGGTGCAGCGCGTCGAGGCGGCAGACGCCATCATCGCGTTCCGCGAGCGGTTCGGCCTGCCGAAGGGCCTGAGCGCGGAGACGCTCCACCGCGTGTCCACCGCACTCGCCGCCCGTCCGGACGCCTCAGCGGCGGAGCTGGGCGCCGACCTCGACATCTCCCGCGTGAGCGCCCGCCGCTACCTGGAGCATCTGGCCGCCACCGGGCAGGCGGTGCGCTCGCTCGACTACAGCACGAAGGGCCGGCCTGGCGCACGCTATCGCAGCACCGACGGCCGCTGACGTCCCCCGATGACGACGAAGCCCGCCACCCCGGGTGGGGTGGCGGGCTTCGTGGCGTGCGAGTGTTACTCGGACTTCTTCTCGACAGCGTCCTCGGCGGCGGCCTCAGCGGCCTCGCCCTCGGCCTGCGACTCGGCGCCGGCCTCGGCAGCGGCGTCCTCGGCCGGGGTCTCCTCGGCCGGAGCCTCGGTGGTCTCCTCGGCGGGGGTCTCCTCGGCGGCGGGCTTCTCGGCCTTCGGCGCGGCAGCAGCCTTCTTGGTCGACTTCGCCTTCGGGGTGACGGGCTCGAGGACGAGCTCGATCACGGCCATCGGAGCGTTGTCGCCCTTACGGTTGCCGACCTTGGTGATGCGCGTGTAGCCACCCTCGCGGTCCGCGACGAGCGGAGCGATCTCGTTGAACAGGACGTGCACGACTTCCTTGTCACCGATGACCGACAGCACGCGACGGCGTGCGTGCAGGTCTCCGCGCTTGGCGAAGGTGATCAGGCGCTCGGCGAGCGGACGCAGGCGCTTGGCCTTGGTCTCGGTCGTCTTGATCGACTTGTGGGTGTACAGCGCGGCAGCCAGGTTGGCAAGCAGCAGGCGCTCGTGGGCGGGGCCGCCTCCGAGGCGGGGACCCTTCGTGGGCTTGGGCATAATCGTCTAACTCCTGGTCAGGAAAGGTCGGGTATCAGAAGGACTCGTCTTCGCTGCCGCCGTAGAAGTGGGCGCCGTCGAAACCGGGCACCGAATCCTTGAGCGACAGACCGAGCGAGATGAGCTTGTCGCGCACCTCGTCGACCGACTTCTGGCCGAAATTGCGGATGTTCATGAGCTGCGTCTCCGAGAGGGCGACGAGCTCCGAAACGGTGTTGATGCCCTCACGCTTCAGGCAGTTGTACGAGCGGACCGACAGGTCGAGGTCCTCGATCGGCATCGACAGCTCGTTGGAGTTCACAGCCTCCACGGGCGCCGGGCCGATCTCGATGCCCTCGGCCTCGACGTTCAGCTCGCGGGCGAGACCGAACAGCTCGGTGAGCGTCTTGGCGGCCGAGGCGACGGCGTCGCGCGGGCTGATCGCCGACTTGGTCTCGACGTCGAGGACGAGCTTGTCGAAGTCGGTGCGCTCACCGGCACGGGTGGCGTCGACGCGGTAGCTGACCTTGAGGACCGGAGAGTAGATCGAGTCGATCGGGATCTGGCCCGCCTCGGCGTACTCGTTGCGGTTCTGCGTCGCCGAGACGTAGCCACGACCGCGCTCGATCGTCAGCTCGAGCTCGAACTTGGCGGTGTCGTTGAGCGTGGCGATGACGAGCTCGGGGTTGTGCACCTCGACACCGGCCGGAGCCGAGATGTCGGCGGCGGTCACTTCACCGGCACCGGTCTTGCGCAGGTAGGCCGTGATGGGCTCGTCGCGCTCGCTGGAGACGACCAGCTGCTTGATGTTGAGGATGATCTCGGTGACATCCTCCTTCACGCCGGGGATGGTGCTGAACTCGTGCAGCACGCCGTCGATACGGACGCTGGTGACAGCGGCGCCGGGGATCGACGACAGCAGGCTGCGGCGCAGCGCGTTGCCGATCGTGTAGCCGAAGCCGGGCTCCAGAGGCTCGATGATGAACCGGCTCCGGTTCTCGACGATCTTTTCCTCGGTCAGTGTGGGACGCTGTGCAATAAGCACTCTGTGTTCCTTTCGATCACATGCCCGCTATATGACATGTGGTGGGGTGAGGTCTTGAGTTGTGGAAGTCGATGCCCGCGCGGGGCGCCGAGCCGCTCGGCTCCGGAGAGACGAGCGGCTCGGTGCACGCATCAGACGCGGCGACGCTTCGGCGGGCGGCAGCCGTTGTGCGCCTGCGGGGTGACGTCCTGGATCGAGCCCACCTCGAGGCCGGCGGCCTGCAGCGAGCGGATCGCGGTCTCGCGGCCGGAGCCCGGACCCTTCACGAAGACGTCGACCTTCTTGACGCCGTGCTCCTGCGCCTGGCGGGCGGCCGACTCGGCGGCCATGCCTGCGGCGTACGGGGTCGACTTGCGGGAGCCCTTGAAGCCCACGCCACCCGACGACGCCCAGCTGATGACAGCGCCGGACGGGTCGGTGATCGAAACGATGGTGTTGTTGAACGTCGACTTGATGTGGGCCTGGCCCAGCGCGATGTTCTTCTTCTCCTTGCGGCGCGGCTTGCGCGCGGCGGCCTTGGGTGCAGCCATGAAAGTGTTCTCCTAGTCCCTGGCCGCTGCTTAGCGGGCCTTCTTCTTGCCGGCGACGGTGCGCTTCGGGCCCTTGCGGGTACGGGCGTTGGTCTTGGTGCGCTGGCCGCGGACCGGGAGGCCACGACGGTGGCGCAGGCCCTCGTAGGAGCCGATCTCGACCTTGCGGCGGATGTCTGCGGCGACCTCGCGGCGAAGGTCACCCTCCACCTTGTAGTTGCCTTCGATGTAGTCGCGGAGGGCGACGAGCTGGTCGTCGCTGAGGTCCTTCACGCGGATGCTCTCGTCGATGTCGGTCGCCTTGAGGATCTCGACCGAGCGGGTACGGCCGACGCCGTAGATGTAGGTAAGGGCGATCACCACGCGCTTGTCGCGCGGGATGTCAACGCCGGCAAGACGTGCCATGCGGTTCTCCTGGGTGTTGTGGAGGTGTGGAGCAGGATCGGTGCCCGGGCCTCCGCCCCGAGGTGTCCCCCGCTGTCGCGGGTTCTGATCCTGCCGTGTCGTATTGAGTTATGAGATTGCGAGAGCGCTGCTCACGCAGCGGTGGGCACTCAGCCCTGGCGCTGCTTGTGACGCGGGTTGCTCTTGCAGATCACCATGACGCGGCCGTGGCGGCGGATCACCTTGCAGTGGTCGCAGATCGGCTTGACGCTGGGGTTGACCTTCATGTTGTTTCCTGTTCGCTGTCTTCACCGGGCAGGCGGAATGCCTGGGGTGTTACTTCTCGACCGATCAGCGGTAGCGGTAGACGATGCGGCCGCGGGTCAGATCGTAGGGGCTGAGCTCCACGACGACACGATCCTCGGGGATGATGCGGATGTAGTTCTGCCGCATCTTTCCGGAGATCGTCGCCAGGACCTTGTGTCCGTTGGTGAGCTCAACGCGGAACATCGCGTTGGGCAGAGCCTCGGAGATCACGCCTTCGATCTCGATGACACCGTCTTTCTTAGCCATAGCCTCGCTGACGCTTCTGCAGACCGGTCGATCTGCGGTGGATGGGTGGGGGTGGCGCCTGGCCGATCGGACACGCCGAACGCATGGCACAAGGCACCAAAGATCTATGTTATCCGACGATGCCCCGTCCGGCAACTTGGCCGGACGGGGCATCGGGGCGGATCACACTCAGCTCAGGAGGTCGGTGAGCTTCTTCATGTCGGCCTGATTCTGCAGGTCGAGCCGCTCGCCGTTGATCTCCACGGTCGGGGTGCCCTTGATGTCGTTCTTCTTCGCCTGGGCGGCGCCGAACTTGCGATAGGTCTCGTCGGTGATGCACGAGACGACGTCGTCGTCCGCACCCACCTGCTTCGCGAACTCGGCCAGCTGGTCGGTGGTCAGACCCGCGGTGTTCTCCGTCGGCTGGTTCTCGAACAGCACCTTCGCGTAGTCGAAGTAGAGGTCGGCGTCGGACTCCGCGACGCAGAACGCCGCCCCGGCCGAACGCGACGAGTACTCGGTGCCCTGCGAGAAGCGGTCGAGGATCGCGATGGGGTGGTTCACGAGCGTGATCTCCCCGCTCGCCGCCTTCTCCTCCAGCTGCGCACCGAACTGGTCCTCGAAGGCCTTGCACGCCGGGCACTGGAAGTCGAGGAACACCGCGACGGTGTCCTTGCCGTCGCCCTTGCTGATCGAACCGGCCTCGGGGTCGAAGTTCTTGCTGGCGCTCGGCACGGCTCCTGGCGACGTGGCCTGGTTGTTGAGGAACACCACGAGTCCACCGATCGCGACCAGGACCACGACGACGGCGATGGAGATGCCGATCGCGAACCAGTTGGTGTTGCTCTTCGCCGCTGCCATTACTTTCCGATCTCTCGAGGCTCGACCCCGAACGGGGCGAGTCCGGCTCTTCCGCCATCGGGCGCGGTGAGCACCCATATGCCACCATCATGTCGGGCGACGCTATGTTCCCAATGTGAGCCGTCAGTGCCGTCGACGGTGGTCACGGTCCAGTCGTCGTCCTCGATGAACGTGGCCTCGCCGCCGGCGGTGACCATCGGCTCGATCGCCAGCACGAGCCCGGGCTTCACGTCGGCGCCGCGGTCGGGCGTGCGGTAGTTGAACACGCTCGGGGCCTCGTGCATCTTGCGGCCGATCCCGTGGCCGACGTACTCGCGGAGGATGCCGTACGGCTCCCCCGACACCACCGACGGCCCTTGCGCCTCGATGTAGTCCTGGATCGCGGCGCCGATCTCGTCGATCGAGGTCGCGGTGGCCATCGCGGCGATGCCCGCCCACATCGACCCCTCGGTCACGCGCGAGAGCTCCTCGCGACGGGCCACGAGCTCCGGACGCTCCGCGTCGGGGACGACGACCGTGATCGCGCTGTCGCCGTTCCATCCCTCGTACTGGGCGCCGCAGTCCACCGACACGATGTCGCCGGGCTCGAGCACGCGCTCCCCCGGGATGCCGTGGACCACCTGCTCGTTCACCGACACGCAGATCGTGTGGTGATAGCCGCGCACGAGCTGGAAGTTCGACTCGGCCCCGCGCTGGCGGATCGCGCGGTTGGCTGCGGCGTCGAGCTCGATGGTCTTCACGCCCGCCCTGATGAGGGGACGGACGGCATCGAGTGCCGCGGCCGTGATCAGCCCGGGCTCGACCATGGCGCGCAACTGCGCCGGGGTCTTGTAGATCGAGCGGCGGAACATCTCAGGCTGCGGAGGCCGCGGAGCGCAGACCCCTCGCGGAGAGTGCTGCAGCGATGCGCTCGGTGATCTCCTCGAGCGAGCCAACGCCGTCGATGCGGTCGACGATCCCGCGCGCGCTGTAGACCTCGATGATCGGGGCCGTCTCGTTCTCGTAGATGTCCAGGCGGTGTGCGATGGCCTCGTCCGTGTCGTCCGAACGCCCCTGCTCCGCGGCACGGAGCGCGAGACGCGCGATGCTCTCCTCGCGCGGGACGTCGAGCAGGATCACAGCGTCGAGCGCCTCCCCCCGGCCCTCCAGGAACGCATCGAGGTGCTCGACCTGAGCCGTGTTCCGGGGGTAACCATCGAGCAGGAAGCCGTTCGCGGCATCCTCCTGGCTCAGCCGGTCGCGCACGATCTCGCTCGTCAGCTCGTCCGGCACGAGGTCGCCCTTGTCGAGGATGGCGGTGACCTGCTGGCCGAGTGCCGTCCCCTCCTTGATGTTCGCGCGGAAGATGTCTCCGGTCGAGACGACCGGGATGCCGTAGGTCTCGGCGATGCGCACACCCTGCGTGCCCTTGCCGGAACCCTGCGGACCGACGATGAGAAGACGTGCGGATGCTGTCATCGGAGAAGCCCTTCGTAGTGTCGCTGCTGCAGCTGGGCGTCGATCTGCTTGACCGTCTCCAGTCCGACGCCGACGATGATGAGGATCGACGCGCCACCGAACGGGAAGTTCTGGTTGGCGCCGACCGTGGCGAGGGCGATCAGCGGGATCAGCGCGATCAGACCCAGGTAGAGCGAGCCGGGCAGCGTGATGCGGGTGAGCACGTAGTCGAGGTACTCCGCCGTCGGGCGACCCGCGCGGATGCCGGGGATGAAGCCGCCGTACTTCTTCATGTTGTCGGCGACCTCGACCGGGTTGAACGTGATCGCGACGTAGAAGTAGGTGAACCCGATGATCAGCAGGAAGTAGGCGATCATGTAGATCGGGCTGTTGCCGCTCGTGAAGTTCGCCGTGACCCAGCTCACCCAGGCGGGCGGCGTCGAGCCGTCCTGCGGGGTGTTGAACTGCGCGATCAGCGCGGGGATGTACAGCAGCGACGACGCGAAGATCACGGGGATCACACCCGCCATGTTCACCTTGATCGGGATGTACGTGTTCGTGCCGCCGTACGTGCGCCGGCCCACCATCCGCTTGGCGTACTGCACCGGGATACGGCGCTGCGACTGTTCGACGAAGACCACCAGGCCCATCACGATGATGCCGACCACGAGCACGAGCAGGAAGATCTCGAAGCCCTTCGTCTGCCAGATGATGCTCATGGCGCCCGGGAAGGTGGCGGCGATCGAGGTGAAGATCAGCAGCGACATGCCGTTGCCGATGCCGCGCTCGGTCACGAGCTCCGCGAACCACATGATGAGGCCGGTACCGGCGGTCATCGCCATGATGATGAGCAGCTGCGCCCACCACACGTCGTTCGTGAGCAGCTGCTGGCAGGCCGCGATGTCGGTCGCGCCGAACAGCTGACCGCTGCGGGCGACCGTGACGAGCGTCGTCGACTGCAGCAGCGCGAGCGCGATCGTGAGGTACCGCGTGTACTGGGTCAGCTTCGCCTGTCCGGCCTGACCCTCCTTGTGCAGCGCCTCGAAGTGCGGGATGACGACGCGGAGGAGCTGCGTGATGATCGTCGCGGTGATGTACGGCATCACGCCGAGGGCGAAGATCGACAGCTGCAGCAGCGCGCCGCCGGAGAAGAGGTTGACCAGTCCGAGCAGACCCTCGGTGCCGGTGTTGGCCGCGAGGCACTCCTCGACGTTCGGGAAGTTCACGAACGGCGCGGGGACGTTCGAGCCGAGTCGGTAGATCGCGATGATGGCGAGCGTGAAACCGATCTTCCGACGCAGGTCGGGCGTGCGGAAGATCCGCGCGATGGCGCTAAACAAGGACGTTCCTCCTGAAAAGGTTGCCGGTCCCTGAAGGACGGCTGAAAGACCAGGGTAACTCACTCCGAGGTCTGCGATTGCGGCGTCGCCGCGTGCCCGCCTGCCGAATCAGAAGAGGGGCCGGAGAATCTCCGACCCCTCTTCTGCGGTGGTTACTTGACGGATCCGCCCGCAGCCACGATCTTCTGCTCGGCGGAACCCGAGACCTTGTCGACCGCGACGGTGAGCTTCACGGCGATGTCGCCGTTGCCGAGAACCTTGACCTTCTCGTTCTTGCGGACCGCCCCCTTGGCCACCAGGTCGCTGACGGTCACGTCGCCGCCCTGGGGGTAGAGCTCCGCGAGCTTCTCCAGGTTCACGACCTGGTACTCGACGCGGAACGGGTTCTTGAACCCGCGCAGCTTCGGGGTGCGCATGTGCAGCGGCATCTGCCCACCCTCGAAGCCGACGCGCACGGTGTTGCGGGCCTTCGTGCCCTTCGTGCCGCGACCGGCGGTCTTGCCCTTCGAGCCCTCACCGCGACCCACACGGGTCTTGGCGGTGTTGGCGCCGGGGACAGGACGCAGGTGGTGCACCTTGAGCACGCCGGGGCGGGACGCGGGAGCGTCCTTCTTCGGCGCGGCCTTCTTCGCAGCCGGCTTCGCGGCGGCGTCGGCCTTCGCGTCGGAGGCGGCCGTCTTGGCCGGCGCCTTCTTCGCAGCGGGCTTCTTCTCAGCAGCAGCCTTGGGAGCGGCAGCCTTCTTCGGGGCCTTCTCAGCCTCGACGGCGGCGTCGTTCTTCTCAGCCATTAGTCGATCTCCTCAACCTTGACGAGGTGGGCGACGGTCTTGACGTAGCCGCGCGTCTGCGCGTCGTCGGGGCGGACGGTGCTGTCACCGATCCGCTTGAGACCGAGGCTGCGCAGCGTGTCGCGCTGGTTCTGCTTCTCGCTCACCTTGGACTTGATCTGCGTGACCTTGAGTCGCGCGGCCATCAGGCACCTACCTTCTGTGCGGCGATGGCCTCGGCCTCGGCGCGGACGAGACGCGCCGGGGCGACCTGGTCGAACTCGAGACCACGACGTGCGGCGACGGCGCGGGGCTCCTCGAGCTCCTTCAGGGCGGTGACCGTCGCGTGCACGATGTTGATCGTGTTCGACGAGCCGAGCGACTTGGACAGCACGTCGTGGATACCAGCGCACTCGAGCACGGCGCGGACCGGACCACCGGCGATCACACCGGTACCGGCAGCGGCCGGACGCAGCAGCACGACACCGGCGGCCGACTCACCCTGCACGGGGTGCGGGATGGTGCTGCCGACGCGGGGCACGCGGAAGAAGTTGCGCTTGGCCTCTTCGACACCCTTCGAGATCGCCAGGGGGACCTCGCGGGCCTTGCCGTAGCCGACGCCCACCAGACCGTTGCCGTCACCGACGACCACGAGAGCGGTGAAGCTGAAGCGACGACCACCCTTCACGACCTTCGAGACGCGGTTGATGGTGACGACGCGCTCCAGGAACTGGTTGTCGCCGCGGTCGCGCGAGTTGCGGTCGCGGCCGCCCTGGTTGCGGTCACGTCCGCCGCGGCGGCCGTCCCGCTGGTCACGAGTCGGCTCAGCCTGCGTGGTGCCGGCGGCCGTCTCGGAAGTGGCAGCTGCCGCTTCGGTCACTTCGTTCTCCTTGTTGTCACTCACAGTGCCAGACCCCCTTCACGGGCGCCGTCGGCGATGGCGGCGACACGACCCGCGTAGCGGTTGCCGCCACGGTCGAACACAGCCTCGGAAACGCCGGCAGCCTTCGCACGCTCGGCGAGCAGCTCGCCGACCTTGCGAGCCTTGGCGGTCTTGTCGCCCTCGAGCGAGCGCAGGTCGGTCTCGAGCGTCGATGCCGACGCGACCGTGTGGCCCTTGCTGTCGTCGACGAGCTGCACGAAGACGTGACGCGCCGAACGGTTGACGACGAGACGCGGACGCGCCTCGGTGCCCACGATCTTCTTGCGAAGACGGGCGTGACGACGCGCGCGGGCGTCGGACTTCGACTTCACAGCCATGGTTACTTACCAGCCTTTCCGGCCTTGCGACGCACGACCTCGCCGGCGTAGCGCACACCCTTGCCCTTGTACGGCTCGGGCTTGCGGATCTTGCGGATGTTCGCAGCCGCCTCACCGACGGCCTGCTTGTCGATCCCGCTGACGGTGAGCTTGTTCGTGCCCTCGACCGTGAGCGTGATGCCGGCGGGCGGGTCGATCAGGACCGGGTGCGAGAAGCCGAGGGCGAACTCGACCGAGCTGCCCTTCTGCTGCACGCGGTAACCGGTGCCGACGACCTCGAGACCCTTGGAGTAGCCCTGGGTCACGCCGATGATGTTGTTGTTGATGAGCGTGCGGGTCAGGCCGTGAAGCGACCGGGACTCGCGCTCGTCGTCGGGGCGGGTGACGAGAACCTGGTTCTCCTCGACCGACACCTCGATGGGGCTGGCCACCGTGAGGGTGAGCTCACCCTTGGGGCCCTTCACCGCGACCTCACGGCCGTCGACCGAAACGGTCACGCCCGCGGGAACGTCGATGGGAAGTCGTCCAATACGCGACATTTCGGATTACCACACGTAGGCGAGAACTTCTCCGCCCACGCCCTTCTGCTCAGCCTGGCGGTCCGTGAGGAGACCGGAGGAGGTGGACAGGATGGCCACGCCGAGGCCGCCGAGGACCGTGGGGATCTCGGTGGACTTCGCGTACACGCGAAGGCCGGGCTTCGACACGCGCTTGATGCCCGCGATGGAGCGCTCGCGGTTCGGGCCGTACTTCAGCGTCAGCGTGAGGTTCTTGCCCACGCGCGCGTCGGACGTCTCCCAACCGGCGATGTAGCCCTCCTGCTGGAGGATCTCCGCGATGTGCGTCTTGAGCTTGCTCGACGGCAGGGTCACGGAGTCGTGGTGCGCCGAGTTCGCGTTGCGCAGACGGGTCAGCATGTCTGCGACCGGGTCTGTCATTGTCATGGTTGTCTACTTTCGTTCATGAGGTTCCGGCTGCCGTTACACGACAGACGGCCTGCGATGAGCACGCAATCTTCAATTGTACGTGCACATCAACGGGCTCAGTGACACGAGACCACTGAGCCCGTCGACGGTGTTACGCCTGAGCGTCGTCCGCGCGGAACGGGAAGCCGAGGTGACGCAGAAGCGCGCGGCCCTCGTCGTCCGTCTTCGCCGAGGTCACGACGGTGATGTCGAAGCCCCGGACGCGGTCGATCTTGTCCTGATCGATCTCGTGGAACACGCTCTGCTCCTGGAGACCGAACGTGTAGTTGCCGTTGCCGTCGAACTGCTTGGCCGACAGACCGCGGAAGTCGCGGATGCGGGGCAGAGCGAGCGACACCAGACGGTCCACGAACTCCCACGCGCGGTCACCGCGGAGGGTGACGTGCGCGCCGATGGCCTGTCCCTCACGCAGCTTGAACTGCGCGATCGACTTGCGAGCCTTCGTGACGATCGGCTTCTGACCGGTGATGCGGGTGAGGTCCTCGACCGCACCATCGATCACCTTGCTGTCGCGAGCCGCCTCGCCGACACCGGTGTTCACGACCACCTTGACCAGGCCGGGGATCTGCATGACGTTCGAGTAGCCGAACTCGTCCTGCAGAGCCTTCTTGATCTCGGCGTTGTACTTCGCCTTCAGGCGGGGCTGGATCTTGCCAGCCACCGCAGCGTCGGTCGTTGCCATCAGAGGTCCTTACCGCTCTTCTTCGCGTACCGCACGCGGACGGTGCGCTTGACGCCGTCCTTGGTCTGCTCCTCGACCCGGTGGCCGACCTTGGTCGGCTTCTTGGTCGAGGGGTCGACGAGTGCGACGTTCGAGATGTGGATGGGCGCCTCGACGGTCTCGAGGCCACCCGTCTTGGTGCCACGCTGCGTCTGACCGACGCGCGTGTGCTTGGTGACGTAGTTGACGCCCTCGACGACGACACGGTTCTGCTCGACGAGGATGTCGAGCACCTTGCCCTGCTTGCCGCGGTCGCCACCACGCTCGGGCTTGGCGCCCGAGATGACCTGAACCAGGTCGCCCTTCTTGATCTTCGCCATGATCAGATGACCTCCGGTGCCAGCGAGACGATCTTCATGAACTTCTTGTCGCGAAGCTCACGGCCGACCGGGCCGAAGATACGGGTGCCGCGGGGCTCCCCGTCGTTCTTCAGGATGACGGCGGCGTTCTCGTCGAACTTGATGTAGGAGCCGTCCGGACGACGGACCTCCTTCTTGGTGCGGACGATGACCGCCTTGACGACGTCGCCCTTCTTGACGTTGCCACCGGGGATCGCGTCCTTGACGGTCGCGACGATGGTGTCGCCCAGGCCCGCGTAGCGGCGGCGCGAACCACCGAGAACGCGGATCGTGAGCAGCTCCTTGGCGCCGGTGTTGTCGGCGACCTTGAGTCGGGACTCCTGCTGAATCACTTGGCCTTCTCCAGAATCTCCACCAGGCGCCAGCGCTTCGTGGCGCTCAGCGGGCGGGTCTCGTTGATCAGGACCAGGTCGCCGATGCCGGCGGTGTTCGCCTCATCGTGCGCCTTGACCTTCGACGTGCGGCGGATGACCTTGCCGTAAAGCGGGTGCTTCACGCGGTCCTCCACCTCGACGACGATGGTCTTGTCCATCTTGTCGCTGACGACGTAGCCGCGACGGGCCTTGCGGTACCCGCGGGCGTCCGCGTCGCGCACGTCGTGAGCGGCGTGCTCAACCTCGACGGCAGCTTCCTTCTTGGTGGCCATCACTCAGCCTCTTCCTTCACGGCGTCGTCGGCGGCGTCCGCCTTCTTCGCCTTCGACTTGGTCGCCTTCTTCGCGGGAGCCTCGACCGGAGCGGGCGTCGCACGGATGCCCAGCTCACGCTCGCGGATCACGGTGTACAGGCGCGCGATGTCGCGCTTGACGGCGCGGATGCGGCCGTGGCTCTCCAGCTGGCCGGTGGCCGACTGGAAACGGAGGTTGAACAGCTCCTCCTTGGCCTTGCGCAGCTCCTCAACGAGGCGCTGGTCTTCGAACGTGTCGAGCTCTGCCGGAGCGAGCTCCTTGGTGCCGATCGCCATTACGCGTCGCCCTCCTCGCGCTTGATGATGCGTGCCTTGAGCGGCAGCTTGTGGATTGCACGGGTCAGTGCCTCGCGAGCGAGCTGCTCGTCGACACCCGCGACCTCGAAGAGGACGCGGCCCGGCTTGACGTTGGCGACCCACCACTCGGGGGAACCCTTACCGGAACCCATGCGGGTCTCGGCCGGCTTCTTCGTGAGCGGACGGTCCGGGTAGATGTTGATCCACACCTTGCCGCCACGCTTGATGTGACGGGTCATCGCGATACGAGCGGACTCGATCTGACGGTTCGTCACGTACGCGGGCGTGAGGGCCTGGATGCCGAACTCGCCGAAGGAGACCTTCGTGCCGCCGGTGGCCTGACCCGAGCGACCCGGGTGGTGCTGCTTGCGGTACTTGACCTTACGGGGGATGAGCATTATGCCGAAGCTCCTTCTGCAACAGGTGCCTCGTTGCGCGGGGCACGGCGGCGGTCACCACGGTCGTCGCGGCGCGACTTCGGCGCGTTGGCCTGCTCGCGTGCGAGCTCCTTGGCGGTGAGGTCGCCCTTGTAGATCCACACCTTCACGCCGATGCGGCCGAAGGTGGTCTTGGCCTCGTAGAAGCCGTAGTCGATGTTCGCGCGCAGCGTGTGCAGCGGCACACGACCCTCGCGGTAGAACTCCGAGCGGCTCATCTCAGCGCCGCCGAGACGGCCCGAGACCTGGATGCGGATGCCCTTGGCGCCGGCGCGCTGAGCGCCCTGCAGACCCTTGCGCATCGCGCGACGGAACGCCACACGAGCAGAGAGCTGCTCGGCGATGCCCTGCGCGACCAGCTGAGCGTCGGCCTCGGGGTTCTTGACCTCGAGGATGTTCAGCTGGATCTGCTTGCCCGTGAGCTTTTCGAGGTCGCCGCGGATGCGCTCGGCCTCTGCACCACGACGACCGATCACGATGCCCGGCCGGGCGGTGTGGATGTCGACGCGGACGCGGTCACGGGTGCGCTCGATCTCGATGTTCGAGACGCCGGCGCGGTCGAGCTGCGTCTGCAGCAGGCGACGGATCTTGATGTCCTCGGCCACGTAGTCGGCGTAACGCTGACCCGGCTTCGTCGAGTCGGAGAACCAGCGCGACACGTGGTCCGTGGTGATGCCGAGGCGGAAGCCGTACGGGTTGACCTTCTGTCCCATTACTTGCTCGCCTTCTTGTTGCTGTCGCCGGCCGCGGCAGGAGCCGCCTCCGGCGTCGAGAGCACGACCGTGATGTGGCTCGTGCGCTTCTTGATCTGGAAAGCGCGACCCTGTGCACGGGGCTGGAAACGCTTGAGCGTCGTGCCCTCGTCCACGTACGCGTTCTTCACGTACAGGTCCTGCTCGTCGAGGTACTCGCCGTCACGATCCGCCTTGACCTGCGCGTTGGCCATGGCCGACGCGACAAGCTTGTAGATCGGCTCACTGGCGCTCTGCTGCGCGAACTTCAGGATCGCGAGAGCTTCCTGGGCCTGCTTGCCCTTGATGAGCGCGACGACACGACGAGCCTTCTGAGGGGTCACGCGGATGTGTCGCACGCGTGCGATGGACTCCACCATTTCTCTCTCCTCTATCGTCCCCGCGTCAGCGGCGACGGCCCTTCTTGTCGTCCTTCTCGTGGCCGCGGAAGGTGCGGGTGGGCGCGAACTCGCCCAGCTTGTGACCGACCATGGTCTCGGACACGAACACGGGGATGTGCTTGCGTCCGTCGTGGACCGCGATCGTGTGACCCAGCATGGCCGGGATGATCATGGACCGACGGGACCAGGTCTTGATGACGTTCTTGGTGCCGGCTTCGTTCTGCACGACCACCTTGCGAAGCAGGTGCTCGTCGACGAAGGGGCCCTTCTTAAGACTGCGAGGCATCTTCTCTTACTCCTACTTGCGCTTCTTGCCGGCGTTGCGACGACGCACGATGTACTTGTCGCTTTCCTTGTTGGCGTGACGGGTGCGACCCTCGGCCTGACCCCACGGGGAGACCGGGTGACGACCACCGGACGTCTTGCCCTCACCACCACCGTGCGGGTGGTCGACCGGGTTCATCGCGACACCACGGACGGTCGGGCGGACGCCCTTCCAGCGCATGCGGCCGGCCTTGCCCCAGTTGATGTTCGACTGCTCGGCGTTGCCGACCTCGCCGATGGTCGCGCGGCAGCGCGCATCGACGTTGCGGATCTCGCCGGAGGGCAGACGCAGCTGGGCGTAGGGGCCGTCCTTCGCCACGAGGCGGACGGATGCACCGGCCGAGCGCGCCATCTTCGCGCCGCCGCCGGGGCGGAGCTCGATGGCGTGGATGACGGTACCCGTGGGGATGTTCTTCAGCGGGAGGTTGTTTCCCGGCTTGATGTCCGCCGCGGGGCCCGACTCGACGATGTCGCCCTGGTTCAGCTTCGCCGGCGCGAGGATGTAGCGCTTCTCGCCGTCGAAGTAGTGCAGGAGCGCGATGCGCGCGGTGCGGTTGGGGTCGTACTCGATGTGAGCGACACGGGCGTTCACGCCGTCCTTGTCATTGCGACGGAAGTCGATGACGCGGTACTGGCGCTTGTGGCCACCACCGATGTGACGGGTCGTGATGCGGCCCTGGTTGTTGCGACCACCGGTCTTCGAGAGCGGGCGCAGCAGCGACTTCTCCGGCGTCGATCGGGTGATCTCGGCGAAGTCAGCCACCGACGAGCCGCGACGGCCCGGGGTCGTGGGCTTGTACTTGCGAATAGCCATGATTGTCCTTATCCCCCGGATCAGCCGATTGCCGTGAAGATGTCGATGGTGCCCGACTTCAGGCTCACGATGGCGCGCTTGGTGTCCTTGCGCTTGCCCGTGCCGAAGCGGGTGCGACGGGCCTTGCCGACGCGGTTGATCGTGTTGACCGACGCGACCTTGACACCGAAGATCTTCTCGATGGCGAGCTTGATCTCGGTCTTCGAAGCGCGCGGGTCGACGAGGAAGGTGTACTTACCCTCGTCGATGAGCCCGTAGCTCTTCTCGGACACGACCGGCTTCAGGATGATGTCGCGCGGGTCCTTGTTCAGGGCCGTCTGGAGAACAGATGCCTGCTCGCTCATGCGGAGACCTCCTGGTTGGCGCCGGACTTGGAGGCGATGAAGCCCTCGAGCGCGGCCTGGGTGAAGACGATGTCGTCGGAGACGAGAACGTCGTAGGCGTTGAGCTGGTCGAACGACAGCAGGTGCACGTTGCCGAGGTTGCGCAGGCTCTTGAGCGCGAGCTCGTCGCCGCGCTCGATGACCACGAGCACGTTCTTCGACGTGGCGACCTGGGCGAGGAAGCCCGCGGCGGCCTTGGTCGACGGAGCACCGTCGGTGCCGAACGTGTCGATCGCGTGCAGGCGGTCGCCGCGGAAGCGGTCGCTGAGCGCGCCGAGGAGGGCGGCCGCGATCATCTTCTTGGGCGTGCGCTGCGAGTAGTCACGCGGCTTCGGGCCGTGGACGATGCCACCGCCGGTCATGTGCGGCGCGCGGATCGAGCCCTGACGGGCGTTACCCGTGCCCTTCTGCTTGAAGGGCTTGCGGCCGGCGCCGGAGACCTCGCCACGACGCTTGGTCGAGTGCGTGCCCTGGCGAGCCGCCGCGAGCTGCGCGACGACGACCTGGTGGATGAGCGGGATGTTCGTCTTGACGTCGAACAGAGCGGCGGGCAGCTCGACCGAGCCAGCCTTCTTGCCGTCTGCCTTGAGGACGTCGAGCGCGAGAGTGGAGTCAGCCATGATCAGGCACCCTTCACTGCGTTGCGGACGTAGACGATGCGGCCACGAGCACCGGGGACGGCGCCCTTGACGAGCATCAGACCCTTCTCGATGTCGATGGCGTGCACCGTGAGGTTGAGGACGGTCACGCGCTCGCCACCCATACGGCCGGCCATGCGCATGCCCTTGAAGACACGGCTCGGGGTCGACGAGGCGCCGATCGAACCGGGCTTGCGGTGGTTGCGGTGCGCACCGTGCGAGGCGGAGACGCCCTTGAAGTTGTGGCGCTTCATGACACCGGCGGTGCCCTTGCCCTTGCTCGTGCCGACGACGTCGACGAGCTGGCCGGCCTCGAACGTGCCGTCCACCGTGAGCTCCTGGCCCAGCGAGTAGTCGGCGGCGTCGGCCGTGCGGATCTCGGTCACGTGGCGACGCGGCGTGACGCCGGCTGCCTCGAAGTGAGCCGAGAGGGGCTTGTTCACCTTGCGGGGGTCGATCTGGCCGTACGCGATCTGCACGGCGTTGTAGCCGTCCTTCTCGGGCGTACGGATCTGCGTGACCACGTTCGGCGCGAGCTCGATGACGGTGACGGGAACGAGCTTGCCGTTCTCGTTCCACACCTGGGTCATGCCGAGCTTCGTGCCCAGCATGCCCTTGGAAACCTTGGAGTTGATGTCAGCCATGTCGAACCTCAGAGCTTGATCTCGATGTTGACGTCGGCCGGCAGGTCGAGGCGCATCAGCGAGTCGACGGCCTTGGGCGTCGGGTCGACGATGTCGATCAGACGCTTGTGGGTGCGCATCTCGAAGTGCTCGCGGCTGTCCTTGTACTTGTGGGGCGACCGGATGACGCACACGACGTTCTTCTCGGTCGGAAGGGGCACGGGTCCGACGACAGTCGCGCCCGCACGGGTCACGGTGTCGACGATCTTGCGTGCGGACGTGTCGATGACCTCGTGGTCATACGACTTCAGGCGAATGCGGATCTTCTGTCCCGCCATTGTCTGCTCTCTCTCTATAAGCGTCGTACCGTCCTGGACCGGGTGGCCCTGGGGCATTGGACGCACGTCGGCGCGGATTGCGCCTCGGCACGAGAACGGCTCTGCGAACCGATCTGCTGCACCACTGTTCTGCTGTCAGCCGGACGCCCGGAGGCGAACGGATGCCCGACCCTCGCCGCGCACGGCGATGCCCTCGAGATGAAGGTGTCGGGATTGTGTTCTGCTACCCGCGGCCTAGAACCCTGCGCTTCCGAAGAGGCACCGTCTATGCACTGCCCTGGCAGTGATCCGGCGCACGCACAGCGGCGACGGAATATCGAACCTGTCTATTCTGCCACGGGCGATTTCACTTCTGCAAACCCGGGCGTGTCGCGCCTCGTGTCCGCCCTCTTCGGCGGGGGTCTGCAGCTCGTCTCAGGCCCGAGTGGAGCGCGGGGCGAGGCATCCCCATGCCTCGCCCCGCTTGGGGAGGGCGTTCAGTGCGAGGGGGCACACCGAACGCGAGGTGCCCAGCGTGAAGGGACGCCGGACGCCTCGACCGAGGGCACGGCGGAAGACCCGCCGCGCAGGCGGGGAGACGCTCTGGCGCAAAGAGTGCGCGCGTCGCACGATGATCCCCAAGATCGTTTTCCCCAGTGTGAACGCGGTAGAACCGCGTGCTTCAGGAAACCGAACCCCTTCGGTTTCCCCGACCGCAAGATCCCCAGGCGGTCTGCATCATCCTACTCGATCTCTCCGTCAGTTCGCCAGTTCGCGCTCGCGCGTGCCGAGATTCCAGAGCGCCCGGGTACGAGAAGAGCGGCGCCCCTCGGAGGAAGCGCCGCTCGTGAACGATCTCGGGCTACTCGTTGCCGACCGCCTTGTCCGCGCTGTCACGGATCTCGTCGATCTTGTCGGCCGCACCGGGAGCGATCTTCTTGGCGAAGTCGGCGACACCGTCGAGCACCTTGTCGCTGATGTCCTCGGCCTGCTCGCTCTTGACGGCCTCGGCGATCTTGTCCTTGTTCTGCTCGTACAGGTCCTTGCCCTTGTTCACGGCGTCGTCGATACCCATGTGGCTCCCCTTCGGAGGTGTGTGTGTCCGGCCGATGAGACCGGACACACTCATTGTGCATGCCCTCCCCCGCCCGCGGAAGCCCGATTAGAGCGTGGAAAACGACAAAGAGGCCGGACCCGAAGGTCCGACCCCTTTGCGAGGAAGCAGATGCTTACTTGATGATCTTCGTCACCGTACCGGCGCCGACCGTACGACCACCCTCACGGATGGCGAAGCCGAGGCCCTCCTCCATGGCGATCGGCTGGATCAGCTCGACCGTCATGTCGGTGGTGTCGCCGGGCATGACCATCTCGGTGCCCTCGGGCAGCGAGATGACGCCGGTGACGTCCGTGGTGCGGAAGTAGAACTGCGGGCGGTAGTTCGTGTAGAAGGGGTTGTGGCGGCCACCCTCGTCCTTGGACAGGATGTACGCGGTGCCCTCGAAGTCGGTGTGCGGCGTAACCGAACCCGGCTTCACGATGACCTGGCCACGCTCCACGTCCTCGCGCTTGGTGCCGCGGAGGAGCAGACCACAGTTCTCGCCGGCCCAGGCCTCGTCGAGCTGCTTGTGGAACATCTCGATACCGGTGACGGTCGTCTTCTGCGTCGGACGCAGACCCACGATCTCGACCTCGGAGTTGATGGCCAGCGTGCCACGCTCGGCGCGACCCGTGACGACGGTGCCACGACCGGTGATCGTGAAGACGTCCTCGACGGGCATGAGGAAGGGCTTGTCACGGTCACGCTCCGGGTCCGGAACGCTGTCGTCGACAGCCTGCATCAGGTCCAGGATCGCCTGGGTCCACTTCTCGTCGCCCTCGAGAGCCTTGAGAGCGGAGACGCGGACGACAGGAGCGTCCTCGTCGAAGCCCTGGCCGGCGAGCAGCTCGCGGACCTCGAGCTCGACGAGCTCCAGGATCTCCTCGTCGTCGACCGCGTCCGACTTGTTCAGCGCGACCAGCAGGTAGGGAACGCCGACCTGCTTGGCGAGCAGCACGTGCTCGCGCGTCTGGGCCATCGGGCCGTCGGTGGCGGCGACCACGAGGATCGCGCCGTCCATCTGAGCCGCACCCGTGATCATGTTCTTGACGTAGTCGGCGTGGCCGGGAGCGTCGACGTGCGCGTAGTGGCGCTTCGGGGTCTCGTACTCGATGTGCGAGATGTTGATCGTGATACCACGCTGGCGCTCTTCCGGCGCCGAGTCGATGGAAGCGAAGTCACGCTGCACGTTCGTGTCGGACGGGTACTTGTCAGCAAGCACCTTCGAGATCGCTGCGGAGAGCGTGGTCTTGCCGTGGTCGACGTGACCGATCGTTCCGATGTTGACGTGCGGCTTGGTCCGCTCGAACTTGGCCTTAGCCACTGGGTCCTCCTCAGGACGTCGTTGTAGAGGTGCCGGGCACTGGTTTGCGACCGGTTCTCTACGGGTTAGGTTCTCAGTTTAGTAGAGAGGGAATGTGAAATTGTAGGTGACCTGGGAACAGGACGGCGGGCCCTGTTCCCAGGAAGTGTTACTCGCCCTTGGCCTTCTGGACGATCTCGTCGGCCACCGCGCGCGGGACCTCGGCGTAGCTGTCGAACTCCATGGAGTAGACGGCGCGACCGGAGGTCTTCGAACGCAGGTCGCCGATGTAGCCGAACATCTCGGACAGCGGCACCGCAGCGCGCACGACCTTGACGCCGGCGGCGTCCTCCATCGACTGGATCTGGCCACGACGCGAGTTCAGGTCACCGATGACGTCGCCCATGTACTCCTCGGGAGTACGGACCTCGACGGCCATCAGCGGCTCGAGCAGCACGGGGTTGGCACGACGCGCGGCCTCCTTGAAGCCCATGGAGCCCGCGATCTTGAACGCCATCTCCGAGGAGTCGACGTCGTGTGCCGCACCGTCGACGATGGTCGCCTTGACGCCCACCATCGGGTAGCCCGCCAGGACACCGACGTTCATCGCGTCCTGGAAACCGGCGTCGATCGAGCCGATGTACTCGCGCGGGATGCGGCCACCCGTGACCGCGTTCACGAACTCGTACGTCTTCTCGCCGTCGAGCTCGAGCGGCTCGATGTTGAACTGGATCTTGGCGAACTGACCCGAACCACCGGTCTGCTTCTTGTGCGTGTAGTCGTGCTTCTCGACGGCCTTGCGGATCGTCTCGCGGTACGCCACCTGCGGCTTGCCCACGTTCGCCTCGACGCGGAACTCGCGCTTCATGCGGTCGACGAGGATGTCGAGGTGCAGCTCGCCCATGCCCTTGATGGTCGTCTGACCGGTCTCGGGGTTGAGCTCCGTGCGGAAGGTCGGGTCCTCCTCAGCGAGCTTCTGGATGGCGAGACCCAGTTTCTCCTGGTCGGCCTTGGTCTTCGGCTCGATGGCGACCTCGATCACCGGCTCCGGGAACGTCATCGACTCGAGCACGACCGGCTGCTGCGGGTCGGCCAGGGTGTCACCGGTGGTGGTGTCCTTCAGTCCGATCACGGCGTAGATGTTGCCGGCGGTCAGCTTGTCGACCGGGTTCTCCTTGTTGGCGTGCATCTGGAAGATCTTCCCGATGCGCTCCTTCTTGCCCTTGGTCGAGTTGATGACCTGAGCGCCCGACTCGAGCTCACCCGAGTAGACGCGCACGTACGTCAGGCGACCGAAGAACGGGTGCACGGCGACCTTGAAGGCCAGGGCCGCGAACGGGTCCTTCGCGTCGGGGTGACGCTCGATGATCTTCTCCTCGTCCTTCGGGTCGTGCGCCTCGATGGCGGGCACGTCCAGCGGGGACGGGAGGTAGTCGACGACGGCGTCCAGCATCGGCTGCACGCCGCGGTTCTTGAACGCCGAGCCGCAGAGCACCGGGTAGATCTCGCTGGCGATGACCATCTTGCGGATGGCGCCCTTGATCTCTGCGACCGTCAGCTCCTCGCCGCCGAAGAACTTCTCGAGAAGCTCCTCGTCGGTCTCCGCGACCGTCTCCAGCAGCTGCTGGCGGTACTCCTCAGCCTTGTCCTTGAGGTCGGCCGGGATCTCCTGCACCTCGTACGAGGCGCCCATGGTCACGTCACCCTTGGCGTCGCCGGGCCACACCAGTGCGCGCATCTCCACGAGGTCGATGACGCCGACGAAGTCGTTCTCGGCACCGATCGGGAGCTGCAGCACGAGCGGCTTGGCACCGAGGCGGTTGATGATCGTGTCGACCGTGAAGTAGAAGTCCGCGCCGAGCTTGTCCATCTTGTTGACGAAGCAGATGCGGGGGACGTTGTACTTGTCGGCCTGACGCCACACGGTCTCGGACTGGGGCTCCACGCCCTCCTTGCCGTCGAACACGGCGACCGCACCGTCGAGGACGCGGAGCGAGCGCTCCACCTCGACCGTGAAGTCCACGTGACCGGGGGTGTCGATGATGTTGATCTGGTTCTTGTTCCAGAAGCAGGTCACGGCGGCAGACGTGATCGTGATGCCGCGCTCCTTCTCCTGCTCCATCCAGTCGGTGGTCGAGGCGCCGTCGTGCGTCTCGCCGAGCTTGTGGTTGACGCCCGTGTAGAACAGGATGCGCTCGGTCGTCGTGGTCTTGCCGGCATCGATGTGCGCCATGATGCCGATGTTGCGGACCTTGCTCAGGTCCGTGAGCACGTCTTGTGCCACAGGAGTGTCCTTATCTTTTGGAACAGTCGTACTGCGAAGAGGGGGTGCCCGTCCCTCGGCGAGTGGCCGAGGGACGGGCCGAGCTGATTACCAGCGGTAGTGAGCGAACGCGCGGTTCGACTCGGCCATCTTGTGGGTGTCCTCGCGGCGCTTGACCGCGGCACCGAGGCCGTTCGACGCGTCCAGGATCTCGTTCTGGAGACGCTCGGTCATCGTCTTCTCACGACGACCCTTCGCGTAGCTCACGAGCCAGCGCAGCGCGAGGGTGTTCGCGCGGTGCGGCTTGACCTCGACCGGAACCTGGTAGGTCGAGCCACCGACGCGGCGGCTGCGGACCTCGAGCGTGGGGCGCACGTTGTCGAGCGCCTTCTTGAGCGTGGCGACGGCGTCCTGACCGTTCTTCGCCTCGACACCGCGGAGGGCGCCGTAGACGATCGACTCGGCCAGCGACTTCTTGCCGTCGACGAGGATCTTGTTCACCAGCGAGGTGACGATCGGTGCGCCGTAGACCGGGTCGTTGACGACGGGGCGCTTCGGGGCGGGACCCTTACGAGGCATCTAACTCAACCCTTCTTCGCGCCGTAGCGGGAACGAGCCTGCTTACGGTTCTTGACGGCCTGGGTGTCCAGGGCGCCACGGACGATCTTGTAACGCACACCGGGGAGGTCCTTCACGCGACCGCCGCGGACGAGCACCAGCGAGTGCTCCTGCAGGTTGTGGCCCTCACCGGGGATGTACGCGGTGACCTCGGTCCCGTTGCGGAGCTTCACACGGGCGACCTTGCGCATCGCCGAGTTCGGCTTCTTCGGGGTGGTGGTGTAGACGCGGGTGCAGACCCCGGCCTGCTGCGGGTTCGACTTGAGCGCCGGCGCCTTGGTCTTCGAGACCTTGGGCGAGCGACCCTTGCGAACCAACTGCTGAATGGTTGGCACGTTCTCTCCTCATAGTGCTGCACGGTGACAGCGTGATGGGTTTCACATCATGACCCACCGGCACGCCGGAACCGGCGAGCTTTTGGTGTGGTGGGTATGCCGTGGGGGCGGACCGGCATGGGGCCGACGCCCAGCGCGCACGTCAGGACGTGCACACACCTGATCAAGTGTAATGCCGCGTAACCAACGCGGTCAAATGAGGGCGGCCGCCGCCGGCTCAGCTCACGTCGGGGCCGAACGGCGAGTCGAGCGACTCCGTGAGTTCGGCGAGCATGGCTTCGATCTGCGGTTCGACGTGCTGGGACACCGCCGCCTGAATGGAGACGCGGTGGCGCAGCAGCAGGCCGCAGATCTCGCGGCCGATGAGGTTCGCGTACTCGTCGGCGAGGGCCACTTCCTGCCGTAGCGCGATCTTCGCCTCCTCCGACAGGGGCGGCAGCGGCGGGAGCTCCGCCGCGGAGTCGTCGGCGAGACCGGCGATCGTGAACAGGAACGGTGCGCCGGGAACCGGCTCCGGGTCGAGCGGCAGGCCCTCGAACTCGGGAGCCAGGTCCTCGGTCGGGCGGTAGCTGCGTGCTCTGTTCCTGGCCGCTTGGCTGTCGAGCTCGCGCTGGAGCATCGGAAGGTTGCGGGCCGTGTAGTCCGCGACCGCGTGGTCGACGATCGTCTTGATGCGCGTCGACAGCCCGTGCTGCACCCCGTGGGGTGTGTCGCCCGCGATCCCGGCCGCGGCGAGGATGGGCGAACCGAGACAGCGACGGCACGGCGCGACCCGGCCGCGGTGGGTGGCCGGCTCCCAGCGCGGCACCCAGCGCAGCCACGCCTCGACGGCCTGGTCCACCTGCGTCTCCAGTGAGCGCTCCACGACACCAGCGTACGGCGCGTCACCGCTCCCCGCGCGGATTTGCGGGGGGTCACTCCCCCTCGTCGTGCTCCCAGGGCCATCGCGGACGTTCGCTGCGGGTCCGACGGAGGGCGATACCGCTCCAGCCCGCGATCGCCGCCGCCACCAGGACCACCGCGCTAGCGCCGCCCCGGACGAGGTCTCCCGCGACGGCCGTCGCGATGATGAGGCTCTCTGCGGCAGCCAGCACCGCAATCCACAGCGTCGCGAGATGGACCAGCGCGGTGAGGAGTGCGATCACCAGCGCGGAGCCGAACGACGGACGCCGGCGCCGCAGCGTCGCGCCGAGCGACAGAGCGAACGCGACCACCGCCAGGATCATGCCCACCACACCCGGCACCTGGCCGAGGCCCTCCACCGCGATGATGTCCCGATCCGTCGCCACGCTCAGCGCGCCCAGCCCGAACACCGACAGCGCGAAGAACCCGATGGAGGCGAGCACCACCGCGAGGACAGGCGAAACCCCCGCGGACTCGGGCCCGCGGGGGTTCGGCGTGGTGGCGTGCGTGACTACCTCGCCAGCGTCGGGCCGGCTTCGAGGGTGCGCTCGTACTCGCGCTGCGCCTCGGCGTTCAGCTCCGTCTTGCGGGCGCCGCTGCGGGCCACCCAGGCACCGAACCAGATGGTCAGCTCCCTGGCGAACACGAAGGCAGCGATGGCGAGCGGGGCGAGCAGCTGCTCCCCCGCGAGCTCCAGGCCCTGCGAAGCGGTGAGCTTCCAGAACGGCGCCTCGAAGAGCTGTCCGAGGATGTGCCCCGCGTACGCGATGAGCCCGACGATGATGCCGAACACCACCCAGAGGCCCCAGCGGCCGCGGTTGATGATCGCGCCGAGGAGCCAGAAGCCCAGGAAGAACACGACGACCGGGGTCCAGTAGCCCCACGTGAGCAGCGGCGCGAGGAAGGCCTCGCCGATGTTCTCGCCCGTGACGTCTCCGGCGATGGCGCGCAGGCCGACCGCGGTGCCGAGGTAGAGGATGGCGAAGGCGACCGTCGCCAGGAGGCCGATCGCCCCGGCCGTTCCGCGGTTTCCGCGGTCGCGCGGCGGCTCCGGAGCCTGAACGAAGATCGGCTGAGGCTGAGCTGCGGCGGCGCCGGCTGTCCCGACGTACGGCTCCGACGGGACGATGCGTGTGTCGGCGTCGTCGGAGTGCGGGGCGTATGCCGTGTCCGCCATGGACGACTCCTCGTGACGTGGCGACCAGGAGGCCGCCCCGGGAGTCGGGAAGGCCGCGGTCGCATCGGCGTCGCGACGATCGTCCGCGACGCGGTCATCCGGACGGTCGCCCGCGAGCCGGTCGGCGGGAAGACGCTCGGCACCGCGGTCGTCGGCGAGCCGGTCGGAATCCGCTCGCTGCTCGGCGGCGGCCGCACGGTCGGCGACGGGTACCGCGCCCGCGGCGGGAGCGGTCGAGCTGAAGGTGCCGGGGTGGTCGCGCTCGGCGGTCTCGAACGCGGCGAGATCGGGGTCGACCGGCGGGTGCTGGCGCTCCGGGTTCGCGTCGGCGGGCGTGCGCTCCGCCTCGGCCTCCGCGTCGGAGCCGGCGACGTCCGCTCGGGCTGCGGCGGCAGCATCGAGACCGGCGTTCGCGCTACCGACGACGTCGTCGACGTCGCGCGGCTTCTCGGGCTGACGAGCCTCGGGATCACTCATGGGGGTGCGCCTCTCATCGATGTGTGCTCTGCGAGGGTACCGCCGCGTGTCCAGGCCCTCACGGAGGCGTGCCGACGTGTCGCCGGGTCGGTGCCTGCGGAAGGGGGGAACCGCGGATCAGGGCAGGGCGGAACGCAGAGCGTCGCCGAAGAACTGCGCCAGCACCGGCATCATCGGCAACGACAGCCAGAGCAGGCCGCCGATGATCACGGTGCAGATCACCCCGGCCACCCAGCTCATCCCGATGCTGCGACCACCCACCCGTGCCATGTCGCCAGGGTACGTCGCGCCCCGCCGGCCGTCGGGGTGCAACGCCGAGGCGACGGGTGACCGGAGGGCTCAGCCCTTCGTGGCGCCGGCGGTGAGACCGCCCACGATGTACTTCTGCAGGAACAGGAACAGGATCATCACCGGGATCGCGGCCATGACCGCGCCCGCGCTGAAGGCCGACCAGTCCGCGTAGCGCGGATTGGCGACGAGCTTGGTGAGCCCGACCACGAGCGTCTGCTGATCGACGTCGACGAGCATGACGCTCGCGATGACGTACTCGTTGACCGTGCCGATGAACGACAACAGCCCGACCACGGCCAGGATGGGCGCGACGAGGCGCAGGATGATCGTGAAGAAGATGCGCGCGTGACCCGCGCCGTCGATGCGTGCCGCCTCGTCGATCTCCTTGGGGATCGTGTTGAAGAAGCCGTACATCAGATACGTGTTCACCCCGAGCGCTCCACCGAGGTAGACCAGGATCAGCCCGGTATGGGTGTTCAACCCGATCGCCGGGAACCAGTCGCCGATGGTCGACATGAGCAGGAAGATCGCGACGACCGCGAGCAGCTGCGGGAACATCTGCACCACCACGATCGTGACGAGACCGACGCGGCGCCCGGCGAAACGCATGCGCGAGAAGGCATACGCGGCGCAGGCTCCGATGAACACCGTCACGGCGCCGGTGACCACCGCGATGAGCAGGGTGTTCAGGAACCAGGTGCCGTACGGGTTCTGCGGGTCGCTCAGGATGCGCACGTAGCTGTCGATGCCGATGGCGGAGAACAGCTGGTTCGAACCGGTCAGGGTGCCCTTCGGGTTGAGCGAGGCCGAGACCACGTAGAGCAGTGGGAAGAGCGCGAACGCGCTCACGACGATCGCGACGAGGTGCCGCCAGCCGGTGTCGGCGAACCAGGCGCGGAACGAGCGGCGGCGCGGAGCCGGACGGGCGGCGGTCGGGCTGGTCGTGCTCATGTCAGTTCAGCTCCTCGAGGGCCTTGGTCTTGCGGAAGCTGATGATCGAGATGGTCGCGACCACGATGAAGATCAGGATCGTAAACGCCGAGGCGAGTCCGTAGTCGCGGGTCTGCCCGGTGAAGGCGACCTTGTAGACCATCGAGATGAGGATGTCGGTGTGGCCGACCGGGATCGACACGTCGCTGAACCGGGGACCCCCCTTGGTCAGCATGTAGATCAGGTTGAAGTTGTTGAAGTTGAACGCGAACGACGAGATCAGCAGCGGGGCCACCGTCACCAGCAGCAGGGGGAGCTTGATGCGCCGGAAGATCTGCCAGGCGTTCGCCCCGTCCATGACGGCCGCCTCGTTCACGTCCTCCGGGATGCCCTGCAGCGCGCCCATGCACACCAGGAACATGTATGGGAACCCGAGCCACAGGTTCACCAGGAGCACCGACACCTTCGCCAGCACGGGATCGGTGAGCCACGGGATCGCGGCACCGCCGAACAGCACCTGGTTGATGAAGCCGAAACTCTCGTTCATCATGCCGGCCCACACCAGCGCCGAGAGGAACGCGGGGAACGCATACGGCAGGATCAGGATGATGCGGTAGCCGTTGCGGAACCGCATCCGCGTGTTGTTGAACACGAGCGCCAGCAACAGCCCGAGGAAGAACGTGGAGGCCACCGAGACCAGGGCGAAGACGAACGTCCACACGGTGACCGAGATGAGCGGACCCCGGATCGAGGAGTCCGTCACCGCGCGTACGAAGTTGTCGAAGCCGACCGTCGTCTGCCAGCCGGGAAGGAGCTGATCGCCGTTCTCCGCGGTGAACGCACCCTCCCCCGTGTCGCGGTACACGGTGCCCGTGTCCGTGTCGGTGATGGTGTCGGCCGTCGCGTCGTACGCGAGCGTCGAGACGTACAGGTAGCCCTTCTGCCCGTCCGGCGCGCGGAGGCTCCCGTCGTTCGGGTCGTCGCTGAACGGCACCGAGAGCTGCTCCAGCTGGTCGGACAGCGTGAACACCGTCGCGAGCGGAAGGGTGGTCCACCCGTCGACCGCGACCGCCTGCCCGCCCTGGAAGTCGGCGTCGACCTCGTGCAGCGGCTCGTCGGCCGTGCCGAGCAGCGCATCGCCCGTGCCGGGGTCGGTCACCAGGAAGCCGTAGGTGCCGAACTGCTCGACCACGGTCACGGGGTAGGTCGGCGAGTCCTCGACGCGCTCCTGCGCGGAGGCAAGGAGCGAGGAGATCGCCTGCTCCTTGGTGCCGTTGTGGCCGGTGCCGTAGTTCGTGAACCCGATGTATCCCGTGTAGAGCAGCGTGAACACCTGGAAGAGGACGAGGAAGATGATGCCGGGGGTCAGGTATTTCGCCGGGACGCGCCGGCGCGAGAAGTAGATGTAGTTGACGAGGATCGTCACCAGGACGACGATCGCGAGGATCAGCCACTCCCGGTGCGCGAAGAGCACGAAGGCCGCATAGACCGCGATCGCGTCGACGATGGCCAGCAGCAGGATCTTCAGCAGCATCCAGCCGATCGGTCGGGACGCCGCTTCGGCGATGGCGGCGGCTTGGCGGTGTCGTTTGGTCGGAGGCGCGATGCGCTCGTCGGTGTCTGTCATGTCGTCCTCGTCATGATCCTGCCGGAGCGGGCGGTGCGGCCCGCTCCGGCAGGGTCTGTGCCGTTGCGGCGGTTACTTGATCGCGGCGGTCACGTCGTCGACGAGCTTCTGCCACGTCGCCTTCGGGTCCGCACCGTTGATGATGGCGGCCTCGGCCACACCCCAGTACTGCCACACTGCGCCCATCGCGGGGATGGCCGGCATCGGGACGGCGTCGGCACCCACGGCCTGGAATCCGGCGATGATCGGGTCGGACGCCGCGGAGTCGGCCGCAGCGGTGAGGGCGGGCAGCACGTTGCCCGCCTTGAACAGCTCGAGCTGCACGTCCTCGGTGCCGATGTAGTTGACGAGGAAGTCGTTCGCCGCGACCTTGTTCTTCGACTCGGCGCTCACGAAGAAGCCCTTCACACCCGCGAACGGGGAGGCGGTCTGGCCGGTCGGGCTCGGGATCGGGTCGATCGCGACGTTGATGCCGGCTTCGGTGGCTGCGCCGACGTTCCACGGGCCGGTCAGCCAGAACGCGGCCGTGCCGTCGAGGAACTGCTGCTTCGCGATCTCGCCGTCCACGTCGGTGTTGAGCGTGCCGGCTGCACCCTGCGCGCCCAGCCACTCGGCGAAGGCGAAGCCGCCCTCGCTGCCGAGCTGCAGGTCGCTCGGGTCGTAGCTGCCGCTGTCATCGGTGCCGAAGACGGGGGCACCGAACGCGGTCTGGAACGGGTAGAGGTGGTAGGGGTTGCCCTCGGTGCCCTGCTCGACGACGAACTTCCCCTTCGAGACCATGTCATCGAAGCTGGTGGCCGGCTGGGGCACGAGGTCGGCGTTGCGCAGGACGGCGATGTTCTCGACCGCGTACGGCAGCATGTAGACCGTTCCGTCGTAGGTCGCAGCCTGGAGGGCCACCGGGAGGTAGTCCTCGGAGCTGTCACCGAGCTCGATCGGGGCGACGACGCCATTGGTCGACAGCTCGCCGAGCCAGTCGTGGGCGCCCATCACGATGTCAGGGCCCTTGCCCGTCGGCACCTGCTGGATGAAGTCGTCCTTCATGTCGTCGACGGACTTGCCGACCAGCTCGACCTTGACGCCGGTCTTGTCCTGATAGGCGTCGGCCGCACCCTGGAGGGCGTCGACGCGTTCGGCGTCGACCCAGACCGTGAGCGAGCCGCTGTCGTCGCCGCCGGAGGAGGATCCGCCGCTGGTCCCCGCGGAGCAGCCGGCGAGCGTCAGAGTCGAAACGATGGCGATCGCGCCCGCGGCGAGCACGCCCCTCTTGTTCACCTTCATTGGTGTGTGCCTCTCTCAATGCTGTTCAACCTGCAAGGACTGCAAGCGCTTACAGTATGCATCGATCAGGAGCGGGATCGCAATCGAGAGCAGCGTCGATATCAACCTGTGATGGGGCACGCGGGGCGGCACCCGACTGAAAACGCTTCCACGCCTGTCGTCGCGAGGGCTGCTCGATACACTGCCTGTATGGCTGACAGTTCCTTTGACATCGTCTCGAAAGTGGATCATCAGGAGGCCGAGAACGCCCTGAACCAGGCACGGAAAGAGGTCGAGCAGCGCTACGACTTCAAGGGCACCGGGGCATCCATCGCGTGGAGCGGGGAGCAGGTCCTCATCACGGCGAGCTCGGAGGAGCGCGCGAAGGCCGTGCTCGACGTGTTCCAGTCGAAGCTCATCAAGCGGGGCATCTCCCTGAAGAGCCTGGACTCGGGCGAGCCGTTCGCGAGCGGCAAGGAGTTCCGCATCGTCTCCAGCCTCAAGGACGGGATCTCGTCGGAGAACGCGAAGAAGATCGGCAAGATCATCCGCGACGAGGGACCCAAGGGCGTGAAGAGCCAGATCCAGGGCGACGAGCTGCGCGTGCAGTCGAAGAGCCGCGACGACCTCCAGGCCGTGATCGCTCTCCTGAAGGGCTCCGACCTCGACATCGACCTGCAGTTCGTCAACTACCGCTAGGTCGCGCGGCACAGAGGGGATCCGGCGTCGCCGGGTCCCCTTTCGCGTGCGCTCCGACTTTCCCCGGTCAACGCATATCGAGATATCGGTGTGCTTGACCAAGACTGGAAGCGGCCCCGATCCGTCGGAGCCATGGACGCCCTTGTTGCACGCCGCCCGCGCGGAACGAGGTGCCCGAGATTCGCAGGCGCTCTCGTGGGGACGAGGGTGCAGGCACCGCGGGCTCGCGTCACCGGATCCGAAGTGCCCGCACCACGGTGAAGGAAGAAAGAACAGCTCACCGGCCCGCTGCCCGCCCCCACGAACATCGGATCCGCAGGTGAGAAAGATCGGCACGGAGTCGCCGGCCCCACCGCCACACGGGGGGCCGCGGAACCGTGACAAGAAGTGAAACTGGGGGCTGGTCCATGGGGCACGTCGAGACGAAGACCATCGGAGAAAGCAAGCAACTCCTCGCCGACGAGGTCTTCCACCACATCGGAAGACTCATCGTCGAGGGCGAACTGGGGGAGGGCGAGCGCATCCGCGACGTCGACGTGGCCGATGAGCTCCACGTCTCCCGGACCCCGGTCCGAGAGGCGCTGCAGCGACTCGAGAGACTCGGGCTCGTGACGATGTACCCGAGTCGGTACACCGAGGTGACCGCGGTGACGGCGGCCGTCGTGACGCAGTCGCTCGAGTTCGCCGGGTACCAGGCGGGCATCGCCGCCCGGATGGCCGTGCCACGGCTCAGCCCGGCGGAGCGCCAGCGGGTCGTCCGCCTGATGGAAGAGGTGCGCCGCACGCTGCGCGACGGGGCATCGACCTCGAGTGCGCGGTGGGCCGTGTTCGCGTATCTCGCGGAGCACAGCGGCAACCACCAGCACCGCATGCTGATCACCGACGTCGACGTCGCCCTCGCCCGCAACCTGCGCGCGTGGGTGGTCCCTCGCGGAGACCGTGAGCGCATGCGACAGGTGTACGACGACTTCGAGATCGCCGTCACGCGGGGCAACGGGGACGAGGCGGAACGCCTGGCCCGTGCGATGTACTACGTCTGAGCGGCCCTCCAGCCGACCACCCAGCGGTCCAGGCGTCGATACGCGTCCTCACGGGCCGCGTGTCGCGACAGGAACACGTCGTGCAGCGCTCCGTCGATACGCTCGACGGTCACCGTCGAGCCCAGCCGGAGCGCTGCACGGGCGATGTCATCGACCACGAGCACCGAATCCGCCGACGTGAGGTCGTCCGACCATCGCGTCGGCGGGACGAAACGCGCCGACAGCAGCACGCACACCGGTGCCTCGATCGACAGCCCTGCCGCCACCGTCCGATGGCCCGACAGGATCGCGTTCAACCAGCCGGCGTACACGGCCATGGTCTGCACCGGACGCCAGGCGAGGTTCACGTCCATCGGGTCGTCGGGGTCGGCCACCTCCTGCTGGGCCCTGGTGTAGTAGCCGAGGTCGACCTGGGGCGCCGCGTCCAGCGGCCGGATCCGCGCCTGGAACTCGACCATCGGCGCGATCGCCGCGCGGACGGGGGCGAACTGGAACTCCAACCACGGACTGTTCAGGATGAGGGCGTCCGCGGTGTGCGGGTGCCGGGACGCCCACAGGCTCAACGTGAGCCCGCCGGTCGAGTGACCGAGGAGGACCAGCCGCCGTGCGGACTCCTCTCCCCCCTCACCTCGGCCCATCGCCGTCAGTGCGGCGGCGATGTCCTCGTCATAGGTCGCCAGGTCGCTGATGTACCCCGGGGTCTGGCCCTCGCGCAGACTGCGTCCGTACTTGCGCAGGTCCAGCGCGAAGAAGCGCGCCCCGCGAGCCGTCCAGAAGCGCGCCAGCCGCTTCTGGAAGAAGTAGTCCGACCAGCCGTGGATGTAGAGCACGTCCACGCCCTCGAGCGGGCGCCGACGCCCCCTGGCCCGATCCCACCAGCCGGACGGCGCGGGCAGCGCACGCACCAGTGTGGCGACCACGGGTCCCTGGTCATCGACGCCGAGGTCGAGCGTCAGCTGCTCGAACTCCTCGCCCAGCACATCCGGGATCCACTCGGCCATGCGTCTCCCCCCGTCGCCGCCAGGCTAGCCCACGGGGCTACTGACCGCCCGGGCGACCGACACCGAAGTTCTCCACGATGGTCGACGCGAGCGGCGCGAGGTCGCTGATGCCCGATCCCTGGAAGGTGATCAGCCGCAGCCAATCCGTCCCGATACGGACGTCGAGCACCGTGCGGCCCTGCTCGTCCACACCCGTGAGCGCGGCATCCGCGCCCGCGACCTCCACCGGCTTCTCGCCCTCGATCCGCTCGAACGCCCACGCCCCTCCGGGCAGTGTCGTGAGCATCAGGTAGCCCTGCGCGCTGTATTCGTCGTCGCCCGAAGCGTAGTAGCAGATGCGGGAACCGTTCACCGTCTGGTACACCTCGGCCGGGATGGACCACCCGCCGAAGCCGTCGATCACGTGCACGTCGGTGCCGAGCTGCTCACCGAACTCGACGTCGGTGAGGAACCGCGAGCACTCCACGCCCGCGATCGCGCTCTCCGGCACCACGACCTCACGCAGCGACGCCGCGGCGGCCGCGCCGATGCGACGCAGTCCCTCCTTGATCGCCGGCGCATCGTCCGGGCCGAGCGCCGGATCGACGACAGCCCCGGACACCAGCACCTCGCCCTCCACGACCTGGAAGAAGCAGTACCCGCCGACCTCGCAGCGCGCCTCCTCACCCGCGTAGCCACCGCGCGACTCCGCGCCCTCGATCAGGGCTGTCGCGCCCGGTGCGACCGAGACCTCCCAGTTGCGCTCGCTCGTACCGGACGAGCACGCGATGCCGCCCGCCCGCTGGAACATGTGCTGTGCGGGTCCCGGATACCAGCTCGGCGCCGACCACACCCCCAGCACCTCCGCGACCTCGCCGGCCGGTTCACCGGTGGCGGCGGTCATCTCGGCGGCCACGTCGGTGCAGCTCACATCGAACGCCGGCGTCGGGGCGACGATCGGATCCGTCGTCGGCGTGGGCGACGCCGAGGCCGACGGCGTCGACGTCTCGGTGGGCTCAGGCTCCGGCGCGCATCCGGAGAGCAGCAGCACGGTCACGGCCGCGAGGGCCAGGAGGGGGCGGTGTCGCATGCCCTCAGCCTAGGGCGGAGTGCTCCTCCGACCCGGGCGCGCTGCGGCGATCCGGGCGGGTCACTCGCCCCGCGACACCCGCACCATCTCCTCGCGCGGCACGACCTTCACGCGGGCGCGCTCGTGCGGGGCGCCCAACGCGATCTCGTGCTCGTCGAGGCGGTGCCACCCGTCGAGGTCGGTCCACGCGACGCCGCGCTCGGCCAGCAGCGCCGGGATGGCCTCCTCCGACGGATCCTCCGGGTGCCACCAGGAGCCCTGGTCGTTGATGACGTGCCGCACGGTCTCCATGGCGTCGGACTTCGTGTGCCCGATCAGCCCGACAGGTCCGCGCTTGATCCATCCCGTCGCATAGACGCCGGGCACGCGCTCGTTGGAGTCCTTCGCCAGCACCTGACCCTCGCGGTTCGGGATCACGCCGTGCTTCTTGTCGAACGGAACACCGGGGAGCGGGGAGCCGAAGTAGCCGATCGCGCGGTACAGCGCCTGCACCGGGACCTCACGGAGCTCGCCCGTGCCGATCGCGCCACCCTGCCCGTCGGGCTTCGTGCGCTCGTACACCAGGGCGGCGACGCGGCCCTGGTCGTCTTTGCGCACCTCGACCGGCTTCGCCCAGAAGTGCAGGTGCAGGCGGCGCGAGGCCGTTCCCCCCGCGTTGTTGACGGAGTCGCGCTTGCGCCACGACTGCAGGATGCGGTCGATCACCATGACCTGCTTGTTGCTGGCGATCGCGTCGCGCGCCGCCTCGTCGTAGTCGAAGTCCTCGTCGTACACGACCATGTCGACGTCGCGCAGCTCCCCGAGCTCGCGCAGCTCCAACGGGGTGAACTTGACCTGGGCCGGACCGCGGCGACCGAACACGTGCACGTCGGTGACAGCGCTCGCCTTCAGCCCCTCGTACACGTTCTCCGGGACCTCGGTCACCAGCAGGTCCTCCGCGTGCTTGGCCAGCATGCGCGACACGTCGAGCGCCACGTTGCCGTTGCCGAGCACCGCGACCGACTCCGCGTCGAGAGGCCACTCGCGCGGCACGTCGGGGTGGCCGTCGAACCAGCTCACGTAGTCGGCGGCGCCGTACGATCCGACCGCATCGATGCCCGGGATGTCGAGGGAGGTGTCGCGGATCGCGCCCGTCGCGAAGATCACCGCGTGATAGTGCCGCTTGAGGTCGTCCAGCGTGATGTCCTCGCCGAAGCGCACGTTGCCGAACAGGCGGATGTCGCCGCGGTCGAGCACATCGCGGAGGGCCGTGATGATGCCCTTGATGCGCGGGTGGTCCGGGGCGACCCCGTACCGCACCAACCCGTAGGGGGCCGGCAGCTGCTCGAACAGGTCGATCGAGACGTCGAACTTGCGCTCGGCCTTCAGCAGGATGTCCGCGGCGTAGATACCGGCGGGGCCGGCGCCGACGATGGCCAGTCGGAGCTTGGTCATGGAGGTCCTTTCGTATGCCGTCGCCGCCGTCACGCGGCGCGAAGCCGCGGGTCGCGTCAGCTCGAGCGCTCGGCGAGGGTCTCGGCGAATCGGGTCAATGCCTCGCGCACGGTGCCGCGCGGCAACGGCCGGAGGGCGTCGATCGCCTCCTGGGTCCACGCATGCGCGAGCTCGAGGGTCTTCTGCGTGACCGGGTGGTCGCGCAGCTCGTCCAGGGGGCCGTCGAGGATCGCGGGGTCGGCGCCGTCCGCGATGAGCGCGACGCCCTCGTCGATGCGGGCCGCCAGGTCTTCGGCCGTCGCATCCTTCTGCGCCTTGAGCAGCAGGTAGGGCATGGTCGGCACGCCGGCGCGCAGGTCGGTGCCCGGCACCTTGCCGGTCTCCTCGGGCTTGGCCGACAGGTCGATCACGTCGTCGAGCAGCTGGAACGCGACGCCGATCTTCTCGCCGTACACCCGCAGCGGCTCCTCGTACTCGGTCGGCGCGTTCGAGAAGATCACGCCCCCCTGCGTCGCCGCGGCGATGAGCGAACCGGTCTTGTCGGCCAGCACCTGGATGTAGAACGCGATCGGATCGTCATCGGGCTGCGGACCGAGCGTCTCGTGCATCTGTCCGAGGACGAGGCGCTCGAACGTGTCGGCCTGGAGACGGATCGCCCGCTCGCCGAGCCGCGACATGAGCTGGCTGGCCCGGGAGAACAGGATGTCGCCGGTGAGGATGGCGATGTTGTTGCCCCAGACCGCATGGGCAGCGGGCACCCCGCGGCGGCGGTCGGCGCCGTCCATGACGTCGTCGTGATACAGCGATCCGAGGTGGGTGATCTCCAGCGCCTTCGCGACGTCGATCACCTCGGGGGTGTTGCCGTCGCCCAGCTGCGCGGCGAGCAGCGTGAGCACGGGCCGGATGCGCTTGCCGCCGGCCTCGTACAGATAGCGGCTCGCAGCGTCGGCCAGCGGATCGGCCACGCGGACGTCATCGGCGAGCCCGGTCTCCACGAGCTCGAGCCCGTCCTCGATCGTGCGGGCCACCCGGCGTCCGGCGGGGCCGATGAACACGCGATCGCTGAAGCCGAGACGGCTCGCCAGTCGCGAACCCGGGGGGTGGGGGCTCGAAGTCACGCTCCCAGCCTACCCGCGTCGGATGCCGCGGTTCGCGCCGTGCTCACGCGGGCTTGCGCGCGCGGTGCAGGGCGACGATGCCGAACGAGAGGTTGCGGTACGCGACGTCCTGCCACCCGGCATCACGGATCCACGCGGACAGCCGCTTCTGGTCCGGCCACTCGCGGATCGACTCGTTCAGATAGTCGTACGCATCGCCGTTCGTCCCGGCCACCCGGGCCACCCGCGGGAGCACCTGGGCGTTGTAGAAGCGGTAGGCACCGCGGAACAGCTTGCCCGGCGGCGTCGAGAACTCGTTGATCACCAGGCGTCCGCCGGGCTTGGTCACGCGGTAGAGCTCGCGCAGGGCCTTCTTCGGATCGTTCACGTTGCGCAGCGCGTAGGACATGGTGACCGCGTCGAACTCCCCGTCCTCGAACGGGAGGGCGGTGGCATCGGCCTGCACGAAGGACAGGTTGCGCATCGCTCCGTGCCGACGTCGGCCCTCCCCGAGCATGCCCGGCGAGAAGTCGGCCGCGACGACCTGCGCGCCGCTGCGGGCCAGGGACGCCGAGGACGACGCCGTGCCCGCCCCGAGGTCGAGGATGCGCTCCCCCGGCTTCGGCGCCACGGCCCGGGTGGTGGCGGCGCGCCACAGGGCGTCGTTGCCGAACGTCATGGCGGTGTTCGTGCGGTCGTAGCCCGCCGCGACCTGGTCGAACATGCCGCTCACGCGGGCGGGGTCCTTGCCGAGGTCGGCGCGGTTCTTGTCGTTCGAGGTCACGCGTTCAGTCTAGGCGCGAGATCGAGCGCCTCCAGCCGGTCGAGCCAGACGTCGGCGGTGGCATCGTCGAACGGCGCGACCCTCGCCCGCACCCGCCCCTCCAGGTCGAGCGCGAGCGCCTCCAGGTGGGTCATGACGTCGGCCGGATACCCGTACACGACGCTGTGCTCGGCCCACTCGTCGCGGTCGTCGACCCAGGTCCCGCGCTCCCCCTCCACGCGCACGACGTCGAGGTCCATGTCGATCCCGACGGCACGCAGCGGGTCGTCCGACCACTGCACCTCCCACCCCAGGTCGATGTAGATGCGCAGGCCGCGCGGGTGCTGCCGGTTCACGGTCAGGGCGAAGTCGCCACTCGGCGGGACCAGCGTCACATTGGGCGTCGCGGCGTGGAACTCCGCCCCCGGGCGGACGCTGTGCCAGCCGGCGGGCTGACCGACCCAGTCGCCCCAGTGATCGGCACCCAGGTAGACGCACTCGTGCCGCCAGTGCGGCGACCCGTCCCACTTGCGCCACTGGAAGACCATCTCGGTGCCGGGTGCGGGGCGCGCGTCGCTCATCCGCCCACCCTACGACGCGGGATCGCCGCCGGCGCCGCGGCCTAGGCTGGACACGTGCATCACACCCACCTGGTCGTGGAGACCCGACAGATCGACCCGGTCGAAGACCTCCTCGCCTACGCCGACCCCGCACGCCCCCTCGCCTGGCTCCGCCGTGGAGACGGGATCGTCGCGGTCGGCGAGCCGTTCGCCGAGATCCGTCCGACCGCCGAACCGGGGCAGACGCGTCTCGAAGCCCTCGCGACGTTCTGGCGGGGGCTGTCCGCCCAGGCCGACGTGACCGACCCCCTGGGGCTGCCGGGCACCGGGCTCGTGGCGTTCGGCGCCTTCACGTTCGATCCGTCGTCCACCGCCGACAGCGTGCTCACGATTCCCTCCCGCGTGCTCGGCCGCCACGGCGACCGGTTCTGGGAGACGCGGATCCGCCTGGCCGAGGACACCGCGCGACCCACAGCGCTCGAGACCCGCCCGTACGGTCCGCACTGGGCCGGTACGGTCGGCCCCGGCGCACAGAGCCCGCAGGGCTACCAGGACGCGGTCCGCGCCGCGCTCGAGCGCATCGCCGACGGGGAGCTCAGCAAGGTCGTGCTCGCGCGCGACCTGCGCGGCACCGTCCCCGCCGGGTCCGATCTGCGGCGCCTCGTGCGAGCCCTCGCGACCGGCTACCCCGACACCTGGGCGTTCGCGGTGGACGGGCTCATCGGCGCGAGCCCGGAGACCCTCGTGACCGTGCAGGACCGCACCGTCACCGCGCGCGTGCTCGCCGGCACCATCGGCCGCGGTGCCGACGCCGACGCCGACACGGCCGCGTCGACGCACCTGGCCTCCAGCATCAAAGACCTCGACGAGCACCAGTACGCGGTGCAGAGCGTGCTCACGGAGCTCCGCCCGCACACCAGGGCGCTGGCCGCGAGCGAGCAGCCGTTCCTCCTGAAGCTGCCGAACCTGTTCCACCTCGCGACCGATGTGGAGGGCGAGCTCGAGGAGGGGAGATCGGCCCTCGACCTCGTGCGCGCGCTGCATCCGACCGCGGCGGTCGCCGGCACGCCCACGGCCGCGGCGGTCTCCGCCATCCGCGACCTGGAACCCTTCGACCGCGGGCGCTACGCCGGACCGGTCGGCTGGGTCGACGCGGACGGCAACGGCGAGTGGGCCATCGCGCTCCGGTGCGCGCAGTTCACGGCGACCGGAGGCGCGATCGCGGTGACCGCCTACGCCGGCGCCGGGATCGTGGCGGGATCCGATCCCGAGAGCGAACTGCTGGAGACCCGCGTGAAGTTCCGCCCCCTGGTCGACGCCCTGGCCTGACGACCACAGCCCCGGTCAGCTCGCGGCCAGCCGCCTCTTCTCCGCCTCCACGTCGAAGTCGGCGACGGGCCACTGCGGGTCGATGTCCTGCAGCGCCGCGAGCAGCAGCTCCTGCACCGCGAGCCGCGCGTACCACTTGGCGTTCGCCGACACCACGTACCACGGCGCCGCGTCGGTCGAGGTGCGGTCGAACACCGTCTGGTAGGCCTGCATGTACTGCGGCCACAGCATCCGCTCGTCCACGTCGCCCGGGTTGTACTTCCAGTGCTTGTCCGGACGCTCCAGCCGCTCCATGAGTCGCGCCTTCTGCTCCTCGGGCGAGATGTGCAGCATCACCTTGACGATGCGGACGCCGGAGGCCGCGACCCGCTCCTCGAACGCGGTGATCGCGTCGTAGCGGCGCTCGATCTCCGCGGCATCGGCGAGCTGCCGCACCCGCCCGATCAGCACGTCCTCGTAGTGCGAACGGTCGAACACCCCGATGAAGCCGGGCTCCGGGAGGCGCTTCTCGACGCGCCACAGGAAGTCGTGCCGCCGCTCCTCCTCGGTCGGGGCCTTGAACGCGGCGAGCGCGACGCCCTGCGGATCCACACCGCCGACCACGTGCCGGACGATGCCGCCCTTGCCCGCCGAGTCCATCGCCTGCAGCACCAGAAGCACCGCGTCCTGCGCCGTGCCGACCCGACTCTGCGCGAACAGACGCTCCTGCAGGTCGTTCAACCGCTCCAGCCCGGCGGCGAGGTCCTCCCTCCCGCGCGACTTGCCGTGGTCGTACCCCGGCGTGGCGTCCGGATCGACATCGGCGAGGCGGAAGCCGGGCCCCACCCGCAGGTTCTGAGTCCAGGTGTGCGCGTTCATACGCACATCCTGCCAGTCACCGCGCCAGCGGCACCTCGATGATCTGACGTCCGCCGTGCGGGGACGTGAGGGCCTGATCCAGCGCCGTCCGGGTCGTGACGCGCTGATACTCCCACCCGTACGCCAGCGCGAGATGCTCCAGGCGCACGCCATGCGGGGTGTAGAAGACCCGGTCGAGATGCGCGGACGGCGCCGACGACGCCACCTCGAGCCCGTCGAAGATCGTGCCGCCGCCGTCGTTGCCGACGATCACCTGCAGCCGCGGCTCCTGCTCTCCGGGCGGCAGCAGCAGCGCCCCGACGTCGTGCAGGAACGCGAGATCACCCAGCAGCACCCGCGTGATCCCGGGGGCGCCGGCGGCCTGACTCGCGACCGCGATACCGGTGGCGGTGGCGATCGTGCCGTCGATGCCCGCGAGCCCGCGGTTGGCGTGCACCGGGACCTTCTTGCCCGCCAGGACCTCGTCGGCCACGCGCACGAGCCGGGACGACCCGAACACGAGGCGGTCGTGCGGCCACGTGGCCCGCCACACCGCGTCGACCAGCCGCTCGCGGTCGAGCGGGCGGCGGACGGCGTCGAGCTCCGCGCGGACGGCGTCGCGCCGGGCGGCGAGGTCGGTGGACGCGAGGGCATCGGCGTCGGGCGCCTGCTCGCTCAGGTCGACGGCCTCGGCAGCCGACGCCCGCATCCACTGCCCGAGCCACTCGCGGTCGGGCTCCCCCGGGGCCACCGTGACCGCCGCGACCGCGCGCGTGCGGTGGTTGAGGTCGAGCTCCTCCCCGCCGCGGCGCACCGCCACGACCTCCACGTCGTGGCGCGACAGCAGCCGCGCGGCCTCACGGCTCAGCGTGGGATGGCCGAACACGACGACACGCTCGATGCGGCCGCCGAGGTCGTCGCGGGAGAGCAGCCGACGGTAGCCGTGCACGAGGCGACGCCCGAACCGCGCGCCGCTCACGACCTCGGCGATCAGCGGCCAGTCCGCCGTGTGGGCGAGCTCCTCCGCGGCGGCACCCGCGTCGGCGCCCGCGAGCACGACCGTGCGCGGACCGCGCGGCAGCACGACCGGCTCGGACACGGCGGCGACCGGTGCCGCGCCGTCGCGCACGTCGACCGGGGGCATCGCCCCGGACAGCGGCTCGCGCGACGGCAGGTTCAGGTGCACGGGGCCGGCGACGCCCGGGACGGCTGCGGTGTCGGCGACGCCCACGGCCGCGGCGACGGCCTCGGCCGCCAGACCCCGCCAGTCGCCGTCGCCCGGCACCGGGGCGTCGACCGTGGCGCGCACCCACGGGTCGAACAGCCCCGGCTGGACGGTGGCCTGGTTGGCGCCGACACCGCGCAGCTCCGGCGGACGGTCGGCCGTGAGCAGCAGCAACGGCACCCCCGCGTGAAACGCCTCCATCGTGGCGGGCAGGAGGTTCGCGACCGCCGTCCCGCTCGTGCACACGACCGCGGCGGGCACGCCCGTCTCGCGTGCGATGCCCAGGGCGGTGAAACCGGCGACGCGTTCATCGATGCGCACGTGCAGCCGCAGCACCCCGTCGTCGGACAGTCGCGCGGCAGCGAGTGCGAGGGCCTGCGAGCGCGACCCCGGCGACAGCACCACGTCGCGCACGCCGTTCGCCACGAGCTCGGCGAACAGGGACGCCGCGGCGTCCGTCGCGGGCGACGACGTCACGGGCGCGGATCCGCGGTGGGCGGCTCGTCGGTCTCCTCGTCCAGGCGGGCGAGCTCCTCCTCCAGACGGCGGATCCGGGCGTCCTGCTCCGCCTTGCTGATGCTGCGCAGGAACGCCGGATCGTCATCCGGGGCGAGCGTGCGCTGCACGCCCTGGTCGTTCGCGCGACGACGGCCGATCACGAACCAGAGGATGCCGCCGATGACCGGGATCAGGACGACGATGGCGATCCAGGCGGCCTTGGGCACACCCCGGTGCCGCGTCGGCGGCTGCACGGCGCAGTCGACGATGCTGAACACCCAGAACACGGCGGCGAGGAAGCCGCCGATGATGAGTAGTCTCGCCACCCTTCCAGTGTAGGCGTGTCCGCGCGGGCGGGGCCCCGGTGAGGCAAAGGCCCCGTTGCTAGACTGCGCGGGTCATGCCGCCTCTCGCGACCACCCGGAGCCCGCGAGCGCGCGCCGAGCGGATCCTGCTCGCCAGGGTCGTCACCGCCGTCGGCCTCGCGCTCCTCCTCGTCGTCGGCGCCTGGTCCACCGCGCACGGCCCCGGCGACAGCCACGCGACCCTGTGCCTCGCCGCCGGGACCTCCGCCGCGGGGGCGGAGGCCGCGGACGGCGCCCCCGTCGCCGCCGCCGTCGCCGTCGCAGCCCCGGAGGACTCGACCGGAATGGCCGCGGTCGCCTGCACCGCGGCGGCGCTGTGCTGCCTCACCCTGGTGCTGCTCCTCTGCCGCCGCATGCTCCGCGGACCCGGCACGCCGCTCGGCCGGACACCCCGCACGACCCCGCCGCTGCGCGCGACGCCCCGCCCGCGCCGGCTCGCCCCCTCCCTCGCACAACTGTCCCTCTCCCGGACCTGAGCCGTACGACGACTCCGCGCCGCGCCCGCGGCACCCCCATCCGTCGTACCCCTGTCTGGAGAACCCCGTGAGAACCCCTGTCAAGGCGACCCTGATCGCCATCGCCGTCGCCGTCGTCCTGCTGATCGTCGCCATCGTCTGGGCCATCACCCAGCGCGCCGACGAGCCCGACCCCGACGCGGGCCAGCGCCAGCCGACCGTCCGCACCGATTCGCACGTGCTCGACGAGGGCGGTCCCGACGCCGTCACGGTCGTCGAGTTCCTCGACTTCGAATGCGAGGCGTGCGGCGCCTTCTACCCGATCGTCGAGGAGCTCCGCGACACGTACGACGGCGACATCCGCTACGTCGCGCGCTACTTCCCGCTCCCCGGCCACGTCAACTCGACACAGGCCGCCCTCGCCGCCGAGGCCGCCGCGCAGCAGGGCCGCTTCGAGGACATGTACCACCACCTGTTCGCGACGCAGGCGAACTGGGGCGAGCAGCCCGAGGAGACCCCGGAGGTGTTCCGCGCGTTCGCCCAGGAGCTGGGCCTCGATCTCGCGGCGTACGACGAGGCCGTCGCCGACCCCGCCACGCTCGCGCGGGTGGAGCAGGACAAGCGTGACGGCGAGCGACTCGGCGTCACGAGCACCCCCACGTTCTTCGTCGACGGCGAGATGCTCGAGCTGACGGCCTGGGGCGATCTGGAGGACGCGATCGCGAACGCCGTCGCGGACTGACCCGGCGGCAGCGGAATACCCCGGCCGGGTCCCGCCGGCCGGGGGGACCCGTCGCTACGCTGAGCGCATGTCCGAGGATGCCTCCGCTCCCGCGCGCCCCCTGATCACCGTCGCCCGGCGCATCCCGGCGACCCTCACGATGGTGGGCCTGATCCTGGTCGTCGGCGTCGTCTCACAGGGACTGTGGCGGCCGTTCGAGGATTCGGAGCTGTTCCCCTCGGTCGCGTACGGCCTGCCCAACCTGTCGGACGGCAAATGGTGGACGCCGGTCACCGGCACGTTCTTCGTCAACCAGCCGTGGGTGTACCTGTTCACGATCGCCGGCTTCTGGGGCATGGGGTACCTGGAGTTCCGTCGCGGAAGCCGCGTCGCGATCGCCTACTACGTGGTGGGACAGCTCTTCGCGATCTTCGCCACCGCGCTGCTGCTCCTGCTGCTGTCGCAGTTCGAATGGGCGTGGGCGGCGGAGCAGGCGCGCGCGCTCGACGTGGGCGCGTCCGGGGGCACGATGGCCTGCATCGCTGCAGCCGTCGGCCTGTTCCGTCCCCCGTGGCGGGTACGCGGCTGGCTCATCCTCCTCGGGTTCGTCTTCATCGCGATGATGTTCTGGGGCAAGGTCGCCGACCTCGAGCATCTGCTGGCGGTGCTGCTGATCCTCGCGGTGGACCGCAGCCTGCGCGTGCGGCACACGACGGTCCGCGAGCAGCGCCTCATCGCGGTCATGGCCGTGCTGCTCCTGCTGGCGACCGAGGTCATCACCGTCCTGGTCCCGACCGACGGCCCCTTCGGCCCCACCGCACCCGTCTCCGGCGGATTCCTGGACACCGCGCTCGACGCGGCCGTCATCCTGCTCATCGCGAACGGGCTGCGTCGCGGTCGGCGATGGGCGTGGGTGCTCGCGATCATCCTCGCCAGCCTCAACGTGCTCTCCGGCGCGCTCATCCTGGCGCTGATCATCCTGACCAGCGAGGCACAGCTCGAACTACAGATCGACGGCGAGACCGAGCTCGCCCTCGCCAGCGGCGTGCTCTGGCTGCTGATCCTCGTCTACCTGATCGTGGTGCGGCGGGCGTTCCGAGCCCGACGGCGGTCGAAGCTCGGCGCGCAGCCGGCACCCACGCTCGCCGATCTGGAGAAGGAGCTGAAGACCCACGGCGGCGGCACCCTGTCGTGGATGACCACCTGGGAGGGCAACGCGTTCGCGCGCGTGGACGGCGGCATCGTCGCGTATCAGCGGCGCAACAGCGTGGCACTGGCACTGGCGGATCCGATCGGGCCGCGCGAACGCCGCACCGATGCGGTGCGGGACTTCATCCGCGCGGCGGAGGGCGCCGGGCTCATCCCCTGCTTCTTCAGCGCCGACGATGCCACGCGGGCCGCGGTGCCGGAGACCTGGCGGAGCCTGGTCGTGGCGGACGACACGATCGTCGACCTGCCGGGCCTGGAGTTCACCGGAAAGCGCTGGAACTCCGTGCGCACCTCCCTCAACAAGGCAGGACGCGAGGACATGACGTTCCGGATGACGCATCTGAAGGAGGAACCCTGGGGGGTGCAGCAGCAGCTGCGGGCGATCTCCGAGGCCTGGGTCGGCGACAAGGACCTCCCCGAGATGCGCTTCACACTCGGCACCCTCGAGGAGGCGGAGGATCCGGAGGTACGGCTCGCCCTCGCCATCGCCCCCAACGGCGACGTCGACGGCTTCCTCTCCTGGCTGCCCATCTACGGCGAGGGCGGCGTCGTGCGGGGGTGGACGCTCGACCTGATGCGCCGCAGGGAGGGCGGATTCGGCCCCGTCATGGAGTACCTCATCGGGTCGTCCGCGAAGCAGTTCTCCGACGAGGGCGCGCAGATCATGTCGCTCTCCGGGGCTCCGCTCGCGCACGACTACCCGCCGGACGCGGGCATGATCGCGGCGCTCAGCGACCGGCTCGCGGAGGCTCTCGAACCCGTGTACGGGTTCGGTTCGCTGCACCGGTTCAAGCAGAAGTTCCACCCGCGCTACGAGACCATGTACCTGCTGTTCCGCGACGAGAGCGACCTCACCCGGATCGGCGGCGCGCTGACGCGGGCGTTCCTGCCGGATGCCACGCTGCGGCAGTTCGCCGGTGCCGGGCTGGAACTCGTCCGCGGAGGCGGGAAGGACTGAGCCGCGGGGTGCACCGGATCACCGGGGCACCCCGCGGAGCTGTCACTCGGCGGCCACGAGCTCCGCGGGCGCCGGGCCGGAGGGTGCGGGGCGCGGGCGCTTCGCGGTGTTCGCGATGTGGGCGCGTGCCACGACGATCCCCGCGACGGCCATCAGCGCGACCCCGAGCCAGTAGGGGGCGGCGTGGCTCACGGCGGTGTAGAGGGCCGCGGCGATCAGCGGCGCGACCGTGCCCATCGCGGCGTTGAGCGACTGGGTGGCGCCACCGAGCCAGCCCTGCTCGTCGTCGCCGACGGCGTTGGACATCGCGCCGTCCATGGCGGCCTGCGCGGCTCCCTGTCCGGCGGCGAGCAGCAGCGCCCCGACGATGAACAGCCACGGCTGGGCGATCAGCGTCGCGACGACCGCGAGACCGGCCAGGCCGATCGCCTGGGCGACGATGCCGCTGAGGATCACGCCGCGCTCCCCCATCCGCGGAAGCAGGATGGCCAGCAGCACGCCCTGGATGAGGATGTCGACGATCCCCACGCCCGCCGTGAGGAGCCCGATCTGCGTCGGCCCCCACTGGATGGAGTCGAGCGCGAGGATGCTGAAGTTGTTGACGAAGAAGCCGAACGGCAGCGCGAGCAGGCCGAACGCGATCATCAGGCCGCGCAGCTCCCGGCGTCCGAAGGCCTCGCGGAACACCGCGAACGGCTGCACGGCGCGCAGCGTGATCCGCGGGATGCGGTTCTCGGGCTTCAGGCTCTCCGGCAGCAGGGAGATGCTGAGGATCGCGATCACCAGGGCGACGGCGGCGGTGAGGAACACGGGCAGGCGCAGGTCGATCGCCGCGAGGAGCCCGCCGACGGCCGGGCCGATCATGGTGCCGATGCCGGTCAGCGCTCCGAGCAGGCCGAAGCGCTGTGCACGCTTCTCCGGCGGGGTGATGTCGGCGAGGTAGGCGAACAGCGCGGGCAGGTCGCCCGCCGTCAGCCCCTGGATGACACGGGCGAGCACGAGCACCCAGAGCGCTCCGCCGATGCCGAACAGGGCCATGGAGAACGCGGCGCCGAAGGCGGCGGCGATGATGACGGGCCGTCGGCCGAACCGGTCGGAGAGCCGGCCGAGGAAGGGCGCGACGAGGAAGGCGCACAGGCCGTTGACCGCTTCCAGCACGCCGACCCAGAGGGCCAGGTCGCGCTCGTGCGAGACGTACTGCAGCACGACGAACGGCAGCACGGGGAGCACCACCGTCATGCCGATGACGGTGAGCATCGTCAGCACGATGAGCATGATCCAGGCGCGGGTGGCACCACGGACCGAGGAGATGGGTGAAGTCATATCGAAAGTGTAGCGATACCAGTTTTGGCGTCAAGCCACTTTTATACCGAGCGCGGTAGCCTGGCTCTCATGACCACCCCCGCGCCCCTCGGCCGCCGCGAGCGCAAGAAGGCCGCGACCCGCAAGAACATCTCCGACGTCGCGACGAGGATGTTCCTCGAGCGCGGCTTCGACAACGTCAGCATCCGCGAGGTCGCCGACGCCGCCGACGTCTCCCCGACCACCGTCTTCGCCCACTTCCCCCAGAAGGAGGCGCTCGTCTTCGACGAGGACGACGAGCAGCGCGACCGCCTCGTCGCCGCCGTGCGCGACCGCAGGACCGGCGTCACCATCAACCGCGCGATCCATGACTTCTACGCCGCCGAGATCGGCGCCAACCTCGACGAGCACGGAGACGACGTCGCCCGCACCTTCCTGCGCTTCCTCAACGAGACGCCGGCCCTGCGCGACTACGCGGCGAAGATGTGGCTGCGGCACGAAGACGCCCTCGCCGACGCGATCGCCGAGGAGCTCGGGCTCACCGCCCCCACGGCGGAGATCCGCGTGTACTCCCGGTTCATCCTGCAGATGCAGATCCTCGTGACCGAGAGCGACGACCAGCGCGACATCCTCGAGGCCGGATTCACCGTGCTGGAGGAGGGCTGGGGCCCCGTCGAGAAGCGGCTCACCCGCGACTCCGGCTGAGCGGCTCCCTCACTCCTCGCGCGGACGACGCCGCAGGCTCTTGACGTCGGTGCGGCGGTGCTTGGCCGTGAGCCGACGCTCCCTCGATCCGCGGCTCGGCTTCGTCGCGCGGCGCGGCGGGGCGGGCGGACGCAGGGCCTCCGCGACCAGGGCGGCCAGGCGTTCGCGTGCGGCCTCCCGGTTGCGCAGCTGCGCCCGATGCTCGGACGCCGCGATCGTCAGCACCCCGCCGACGAGCCGTCCCCGCAGACGCTCCAGGATCCGCTCGCGCTGCACCGGCGACAGGACCGCGGAACCCGCGGCGTCCCACACCAGCTCCACGCGCGAGTCCGCCGTGTTCACCCCCTGTCCCCCGGGGCCGGAGGAGCGCGAGAAGCGCCACGACAGCTCGGCGTCGGGGATCGTGAGACCGGCCGTGACGCGGAGTCCGGGTCGAGGGGCGGTGGGCATCCGTCCATCATGCGCCATGTCGTGGACGCGGACGCGAACGCCTCAGGGAGTGGACGCGACGGCGGGAGTCGAACCCGCAACGCCTCCGGATATGAGCCGGGGCCCGGGACCGCCCGGATCGCCGCGATGGCACTGACGTTACCTGGCCGTGATGTTCCCCGCCAGGGTCGTTCCCTGGGATGACCCTATGAGTCCGCGGATGACGCGGGCGTGGGAGCGTCCAGCGCCCGCAGCAGTCGCTCGACCGCCTCGCGCAGCTCCGCACGGTGCGGCTCGGGGAAGCTCGTGGTGTACTCGACGCCCGCGGGGATCCAGAGCAGTCCGTACATCGCCTCCCGCCAGTCCGCGCCGCCGAAGGGCCAGCGCGTGCGGTCGGGTCCCTCCGCCGTGGCGCCCTGTCCCCACGGCCCGAACCGCTCCTGCATCTCCGCCAGCGGCAGCTCCATCACCGCGTCGGTCTCGATCTTCTGCGGCGACCACGACGCCGCGATCAGCACCCGCTCCTCGATCTCCTGCGCACTGAGCTCGCGCCGCGCGAACAGCACCCTGGTGTGCTCGACGGACGTGATGCGGTCGACGCGGAACGTGCGCCAGTCCTCGCGGTCGAGGTCCCAGCACAGGAGGAACCACTTGCGTCCGGCCGGGGCGAGGGCATGCGGCTCCACGCGCCGCACGCTCTCCTCCCCCTGCCCGTCGACGTAGCGCAGCCGCAGCCGCTCGTGGTCGCGCGTGGCGAGCGCGATCTCGCCGAAGACCACGGGCGACACCACCGGTCCCGCGCCGATCCGCGGGGGCTGCACCGCCGCGGCGAGCGCGTTCACCCGCTGCCGCAGCGCCGAGGGCAGCACCTGCTCCAGCTTCGCCAGCGCGGTCAGCGTCACCTCCGCGCCACCGACGAGCTGCTGCGTGGCGGCGACCCGCAGGCCGATCGCCATCGTGACCGCCTCGTCGTCGGTCAGCAGCAGCGGCGGCACGGCGCTCCCCGCCTCCAGCCGGTAGCCGCCGGCCGATCCCGGCGTGGACTCGACGCGATAGCCCAGCTCGCGCAGGCGGTCGACGTCGCGGCGGACGGTGCGCTCGGTGACGCCCAGTCGCGAGGCGAGCTCCGTGCCCGGCCAGTGCCGGTGCGTCTGCAGCAGGTTGAGCAGGGCGAGGGCGCGGGCGGTGGTGTCGGACATGACCTCAGATTGGCAGACGATGCGGACAGGATGTGTCCGCGTTGCTTTCTACGCTCGCTTCCATGAACGAAACCCTCATCGAGACCGAAGGCCTGACCAAGACCTTCACCGTCAAAAAGGCGCCGGTGCACGCGGTCACCGACGTCTCCTTCAGCGCCGTGCGTGGTGAGCTCGTCGCATTCCTCGGCCCGAACGGCGCCGGCAAGTCGACGACCCTCCGCATGCTCACCACCCTGATCCCGCCGTCGGCCGGCAGCGCGCGCGTGGTCGGGCACGACATCCGCACCGACGCCGCGGGCGTCCGCGCGCGCATCGGCTACGTCGGTCAGCTCACGAGCGGCAGCTTCTCCCAGCGCGTGCGCGACGAACTGCTCAGCCAGGGCGCCTTCTACGGCCTGACGAAGCGCGACAGCGTGCGGAGGGCGGACGAGCTCATCGACTCGCTCGACCTGTCGTCGTTCGCGGGCCGCACCGTGCAGCAGCTCAGCGGCGGGCAGAAGCGCCGGCTCGACATCGCCCTCGGGCTCATGCACGCACCACCCCTGCTGTTCCTCGACGAGCCCTCCACGGGGCTCGACCCGCAGAGCCGCGCGAACCTGTGGGAGCACATCCTCGACCTGCGCACACAGCACGGCACCACGGTCTTCCTCACCACGCACTACCTGGAGGAGGCCGATCGCTACGCCGAGCGGGTCATGGTGATGGACAAGGGCCGCATCATCGCGGACGACGACGCGGCATCGCTCAAGGCCACCCTCGCGGGCGACGTGCTCACGTTCGGGTTCGCCGACGCCGCGGAGGCCGAGCGGGCGCGCACCGTGGTCGCCCGACGGAGCCCGGCCGAGGTCGTGCGGGATGACGCCTCCCTCTCCCTCGCGGTGCCCGACGGCGACCGGCTGCTGCCCGTTGTCGTGCGGGAGCTCGACGCCGCGGGCATCGTCGTGCAGCGCGCGACCGGAGTGCCGCCCACACTCGACGACGTGTTCCTCGCCCTCACCGGACGCACCCTGCGCGATGCGGGCGAGGGTGCAGGATCCCCCGAGTCCACGGACGAGCCCACGCCCGCCTCCACCCCGACCACGACAGGAGTCCTCTCATGACCACCACCGACACGCTCGTGCGCCCGAACCTCGCACGCGACACCCGCCACGTGCTGACGCGGGAGCTCAAGCCCGTGGTGCGGGACCCGTTCACCCTGATCTTCAGCCTGCTGCAGCCCCTGGTGTTCCTCGGGCTGTTCGCCCCGCTGCTGATCGGCCAGTCCGGACAGCCCGCGGGCGAGACCCTGTCGTGGTTCGTGCCGGGTGTGCTGGTGATGATCGTGCTGTTCGGCACCGGCGCCACCGGGTCGAACCTCCAGTACGAGATGATGACCGGCTCGCACGAGCGCACCCTCGTCGCCCCGCTCGCCCGGTCGTCCCTCCTCGTCGGCCGCGCGCTGAAGGAGATCGCGCCGATCGTGGTGCAGGCCCTCGTGATCGTCCTGATCGCATGGCCGTTCGGGTTCGCGGTCGACGTGCCGGGCCTGCTGATCGGCCTCGCGCTGCTCGCCGTGTTCGGGGTGGGCCTCGGCTCGCTCTCGTACTCGCTCGCGCTCGCGACCAAAGACCGGGAGTGGCTGTTCTGGGGCGTGCAGCAGTCGCTCATCTTCCCGCTGCTGATCCTGTCGGGGATGCTGCTGCCGCTCGACGCCGCGCCGGACTGGATGCGCGCGGTCGCGACGGTCAACCCGGTGAACTGGGTCGTGCAGGCGGAGCGGGCGCTGTTCGCCGGGGACCTGGGCGACCTCACCGTGCTGTGGGGCTGGATCGCCGCACTCGCGGTGGCCACGGTCGGCCTCGTGGTGGGCGTGCGCGCCATCCGCCGCAGCAACTGACCCGCGCTCGACGCCCGCGGCGGCGGCCTCGCGTCTGCGGGGCCACCGCCGCGGGCATCGGGTCGCTAGCGCCGCCACCCGCCGCCGTCAAGCGCATCGACCGTGCTCCCTCGGCCCTCGTATCGTCGCCCGCACGACCACGAGCAGCAGGAGGGCCGCATGTCCGAATCGCAGCACAACGACAAGACGCCGACCACGGGCCTGGAGTCCGGGGAGCCGCAGGCGCGCCTGGAAGCCGAGGCCCGACGCGCGATCGTGACCGGCGCGGACTCGGGCATCGGCCGCGCGACCGCGGTCGCCCTCGCCGCGGCCGGCATCGACGTGGGCATCACCTGGCACAGCGACGAGGCCGGCGCCCAGGAGACCGCGGAGGAGGTGCGCAGCCACGGCGCTCGGGCCGTGGTCGCCCGCCTCGACGTGGCGGACATCCCCGCGTGCGGCGACGCGGTCGACGGTCTGATCGCCGAGCTCGGCGGGGTGGACGTGTTCGTCAACAACGCCGGAGCGGGACTGCAGACCCCGTTCCTCGACGTGACCCTCGACGAGTGGAACCGCGTGGTCGACACCGACCTCACCGGCGCGTTCGTGTGCCTGCAACGGGCGGCGCGGGCCATGGTCGCGGCCGGACGCGGTGGCCGGCTGATCGCGGTCACCAGCGTGCACGAGCATCAGCCGATGGTCGGGGCGAGCGCGTACGACGCCGCGAAGCACGGGCTCGGCGGCCTCATGAAGAACCTGGCGCTCGAACTCGGTGCGCACGGCATCAGCGCGGTGAGCGTGGCCCCCGGCGAGATCGCCACACCCATGACCGGGCAGACCGACACCGACCCGCACACGGAGGACCGCCCCGGCATCCCGCTCGGACGACCAGGGGACGCGCGCGAGGTGGCCGCACTGATCGCCTTCCTGGCCTCGCCCGAAGCCGCCTACATCTCCGGGGCCTCGGTCGTGATCGACGGCGGCATGCTGCAGATGGGCCCGCAGGCCGGCGCCGCGGTCGAGAGCCACGACTGGCGCCGCCTCTGACGCACCACGACCCGGGCGGACGAGCCGGGGCTCAGCGACGCAGCGAGTCGGCGAACGGGTTCGGCTCGAGCGTGTAGTCCGTGGACGGGTCCGCCCACGTGGAGGCGCCCTCCGGACTGCGGCGAGCGCCGACGCCGGACAGCAGCCGCACCGCCGGGGCTCCGACCGCGAGCGCGAGCCGTCCGGAGATGCTGCGGTCCTCCCGTCCGAGCACACTCGCCCGGTGCCAGGCCTCGTGCAGCGCACCCCCGCGCGCAGCGGGCACCCGGCGCGGAGGCAGCGCGCCCGCTCGGCGCAGCGCGACCAGCTCCTGCACCCGGTCCCACCAGTCCGACTCGGCGGCGGGGTGGAAATAGTTGTCGCGCAGCCAGGCCGGGTGCGGGCGCCGGAAGCGGCCGGCGACGACCTCGCCCGCCCCGCCCAGCAGCCCGCTGCCGACGAAGACCGTGTTGAGCAGGCTCTTGCTCACCCCGAAGCGGTCGAGCGCGATGACCGGCACCCCGTGCGCCAGCGCCTCCACGGCGGCGGTCGAGCTCACGGTGACCAGCCCGGCCGCCGTCTCCAGCGCCGTGTCCATCGGAGCGTGCGAGAACACGAGGTTCCGCGGCCGCGCGGCCCCGAAGAGCCCGGTGTAGGGCTCGCGGTCGAGGTGGGTCTCCGCCTCGCCCTGTCGCGCACGCAGCTTCACCACCACGCGCCGGTCGGGGTCGGCCTCGGCGGCGCGCACCAGCAGGGCCGCGATGTCGGCCCTCGCCGCGCGATCCGCGGGCACCAGCGCCTGGGCGGCGAAGACGACGTCCGTGGCACCCGGCCGCGGCTCCGCGTCGGCCACCGGCTCCGTCGGGCGGTCGGCGAGGGCGGCCCGCGGCGCCCCTCCGGCGAGGATCCGCGCCTCGGCACGCTCCGCCCGCCTCCGGCCGCCGTACGGGCCCCGTGCGAACGGAAGGGTCGCGAGCGCCAGCGGCACCGGCACCCCGATCCGCTCCCCCAGCTCGGCGAACGCCCTGACCTCGCGGTGGGAGTGCACGATCAGCAGGTCGGTGTGACGCCGGTACTCCAGGGCCCCGCGCTGCGCCGGGATCGCCATACCGGGCAGCCCCGACACGACGACGGGCCGGTGCGCGAGCGAGTCGATCACGCCTCCGAGCAGCCGCACGAACGGCCCGCGACCGGCGAGCAGCACCGCGTCGGGCCGCTGCCGGTCCAGCGACGCCGCCACCTGCGCGAGGTCGAGCCGGGTGACATCTGTCGCCGCGACCCCGGTGCCCTCCCGCGCCGCGCGCTCCTGCTCCGCGCTCACCGTGAGGGGCGTGCGCACCAGCAGCAGCTGCGGGCGCAGACCGGGCACCGCGCCGAGCAGCGAGGCAGACCACTTCACGAACGAGTCGGCATCGGCGACCGCGACCACGCGCAGCCCGGAGGCGTCGGTCATGCCGGCACGCGACGCAGCTTGGCCATGGGGGCGCGCTCGCTGTCGAACACGCGCTTCACGCCGTCGCCCACCGCCCGCTCGATCACCCGGATGTCGCGCACCAGGTGCTCGAGTCCGGTCGGCTCCAGCGACGCGGCGTGGTCGGAGCCCCACATCGTCCGGTCGAGCGTGATGTGCCGTTCGACCGCGACGGCGCCCATCGCGACCGCGGCGAGCGAGATCTGCAGGCCGCGCTCGTGGCCCGAGTATCCGACGGGGATGCCGGGGTAGCGGTCGCGGAGGGTCGCGATGACCCGCAGGTTCGCCTCCTCCGGCTCCAGCGGATACGTCGAGGTCGCGTGCATCAGCACGACCCGGTCGGTGCCGAGGGTGTCGAGGGCGCGGTCGATCTGCTCGATCGTGGACATGCCGGTGGAGAGGATCACGGGCTTGCCCGTCTCGCGCAGCGCGGTCAGCAGCTCGGTGTCGGTCAGGCTCGCGGAGGCGACCTTGTGCGCCACGACGTTCAGTTCCTCCAGGAACGCCACGCTCGGCACATCCCACGGCGACGCGAACCAGTCCAGCCCGAGCAGCGTGGCGTGGTCGCCGATCTCGACGTACTCGTCGCGGCCGAACTCGACCCGGCGCCGGTAGTCGAGATAGCTCATGACACCCCACGGCGTCTCCCGCGGTACATCGCGCATGTGCTCCGGCGTGGAGATCTCGGGGGTGCGCTTCTGGAACTTGACCGCGTCGGCCCCCGCCCGCGCCGCGACGTCGATCAGTCGCTTGGCGATGTCCACGTCGCCGTTGTGGTTGAGGCCGATCTCCGCGATGACGTAGGCCGGACGGCCGCCGCCGATCACACGCGAGCCGATGCTGACAGTCATGGTTCCTCCGGTCGTCGAGCGGGTTGCCGCCGTCCTTCCTGAGTACGCGCCGCGGGTGAACGGCCCTCGACCGGAGGGTTACCGGGGGCGGTCAGCTCGACAACACGCGTTCGACGAGCTCCCTGACCGCACCGTCTCCCCCGCGGCGGTGCAGCACGACCCTGGCCTCGGCCCGCACGAGGGGATGCGCGTCGGCGACGGCGACCGGCCACCCGACGATGCGCATCGCCGGGAGGTCGTTCACGTCGTTGCCGAGGTACGCGATGTCGGCGAGCGGCATGCCCTGCTCCTGCGCCCACCGCCGCAGCGCGTCCTCCTTGTCGTCGATGCCGTGCACCACGGGGACGCGCAGCTTGTCGGCCCTCGCCCGCACGACCGGGTTGACCTCGGTGGAGAGGATCAGCATCGGCACGCCGGCGCGGCGCAGCAGCGCGACGCCCATGCCGTCCTCCCGGCTCACCCGTACCCGCTCCCCTCCGTCGGCGTCGACGATCGCGGTGTCGTCGGTGTGGACGCCGTCGAAGTCGGTGACCACCGCGCGCACCGGGATCCGCGCGGGAGTCTCACGCAGGGCCGCCAGAGCCCGCGCCGCCGCGAGCTGCTCCGCGTCGTCGATCTCGATCGCGCTCCACTCGGGCACCGCGATGATGCGGGTGCGGCCGAAGAAGCGGTGCCGGCTGCGGCGGAACCCGTCCGCCCGGAACACGTAGAACGCCCCGGTCTCGAGGTGATGCGGCTCACGGTCCTGGCGCCGTGGACGGTGGCTCGCGTCGTGGTTGAGCGCCTCCGCCTCCCCCTCGGGCCCGGTGCGCCACAGGAAGCCGTACGTCTCGACGGCCGCGAACGCGCTGTCGGCCGTGCCCTCCCGCACGGCCTCGACGGCGGCGGACAGCTCCACGCTCGGCACGAAGGGCGACGTGGCCTGCACGAACGCGACGACCGCGAACGACTCTCCCCGGCGCTCGAGTTCGTCGAGCGCGTGGAGGATCGCCGCCTCGGACGACGCGGTGTCGCCCGACAGCTCCGCGGGGCGCCGGACGATGCGCGCGCCCGCGGCCTCCGCGACCGCCGCGATCTCGTCGTCGTCGGTGGAGACCACGACCGCGTCGATGCCCGCGGCGGCCGTTGCCGCGTGCACGGCCCTGGCCACGAGCGGCACCCCGCCCACGCGCTCCAGGTTCTTGCGCGGGATCTGCTTCGACCCGCCGCGCGCCGGGATGATCGCCACCGTCCGCGGCGCTCCCTCGTCTGTCTGCTGCATGCTCGTCATCCTCCCCGGATCTCCCGCCACGCGCGACCGGCGCGACGCCGTGCCCCGATCGCCGTCAGCCGCCACTCCTCGATCCGCCCGATGCCGCCCGCGGGGTGCCGCAGGCGCTGTCGCAGGGTCGCGGGCGCGGCGCCGGGCAACCGCAGGTGCGTGAGGCGCTCCGCCGAGAAGTACCGGCGGCGCTCGTCATCGTCGAGGTCGCGCAGGACCTCCTCCGCGCGCTCTCGCAGGTGCTCGGCGACGAGCGGCTGCATGGCATAGCCGACCGCATCGACGAGGCGCTGCAGCTCGGGCGGCTCCGGGCGCGCGGCGTCGGTGCGGGTGAGGGCGTCGACGATCGTGAGCGGGATGCGGTTGCTGTTCTCGAACGGAGCGAGCGTGCCGAGCAGGTCCGCGGTCCCGGCGGCACCGATGTCGCGGCCGAACACCGTGTGCACGGTCGGCAGCGCGGTGGAGAACGCCGCGACCACGGCCCGCGCATCGAGGCGTTCGGCCGCCAGTTCCGCAGGCCCCGTGCCGCGGTGCTCCTCGAACGCCATGCCGAGCGACTGCGCCCTGGCACGGACGGCATCGGCGAGCAGGGGCGGCGCCGCCGGATGGGGCTTGAACACGATGCGCTCCGGCTCCCACGCGGCCGCCCGGTCGACCAGGCTCTGCTGCAGCGCGATCTCCTGCGCCGGTGTCTGCAGCCCGAGCGCCGACAGGTACTGCCCGAGCACCAGCACGGTGGACGGTCCCGGCTCCGGGTCCGCCGGCACCTCCGGCACCTCCGGCGTCGCGGTCTCGCGCAGCGCCGCCGCGAAGGCCGCGGGCGGCACCGGCACGGTCTCGGCGGTCGGCGACGCGACGAGCGGACGCACGCCGGGCACGACGTCGGCGTAGACCACACGGCCGATCCGTGCCGTCACGGTGTGCGGCAGCCGCACCCGCATCGGCGCATACGTCATGAGGCCGTCGCCCACGATCGTGAGACGCGCGTCGGGGAACAGCCCGAACAGCGTCCGCGCCGGAGCGACCTGCGGGCTCTGCACGCACAGCTCCAGGTCGCGGGGGTCGATGCCCCAGGCCCGGGCGATCAGCCGACCGAGCACGGGCAGTTCGCCCTCCGGGGGCTCCCACGCGCTGGGGTGCAGCGGGCCGAGGAGGTCTCCCAGCGGCTCGATGCGGTCGAACCGGGCGCGCAGCCGACCCAGGGCCGGGTCGGCGTCGATGCCGACCGCGAGCTCGGGCACGCGCGACGAGGTGAACGGCACCAGCACCTGCTCGGGGCGCGCGGCGGTCGGCCCATCGAGGAGGCCGCTGTCGATCGCGGCGACGGCGGTCGCGAGACCGTAGGCGCTGTGCAGCGCGAAGACCCGCGTCACGGCGTGTGCCCCGCACGTCGGAGCGTGCGCGCGAGCACGCGGCGCCGGGGCGCGTCGAGCCGCTCGACCACCGCGGCGACCTCCGGCGCGGGGAGACCGCGGAGCAGCTCGCGGATGCGCGACCGCATCTCCGCGCGCACCGGCGGCGACATGCGCCGCGAGCGCACCAGGTGGTGCGAGCTGAGCGCGAGCGCGGTCCACACGGCCTTGGGCAGGAAGCGCTCGGCGTCGCGGTCGCGCTGCGCCAGGGCGACGACCTGGGACAGGGCCTCGGCGAAGTCGAGCTGCCGCCGGTCGGCGATCTGGGTGAGCGAGCCCGCGACGCCGCGGCGGTAGAGCAGTGCCGGGGCGTCGACGACCGCGAACGACGAGGCCTCCAGGTGCAGCCGCCAGATCCACGGCCGGTCCTCCGCGGTGAACAGTCCGGGCGGGAACCCGGCCAGGCCCCGGTCGAGGAGGCGGCGGTGGAACAGCCCGGCCCACGCGTACGGGTAGTCGACCATGGTCGGCTCGTCGGCGGGCAGGATGGCGCTCCGCGGCGGGGCGACGGTCTCGCGCCAGGGGAACGGCGCGCGCACCAGCGTGCGGCGGGTGCCGGTGACGGTCACGTGATCGGTGCGGACGAAGTCGCAGCGCAGCGCGCGCAGGCGAGAGGCCAGCACGGCCAGCCGCCGCGGCTGCAACCAGTCGTCGCCGTCAAGGAAGCAGAACGTCTCGCCCTCGACGAGCGCGAGACCCTGGTTGCGGGCGCTCGCCAGGCCGCGCGGCGTCGGGTTGTGCACCACCCTGGCGCGCGGGAACCGGTCGGCGTAGTGCTGCATGAGAGCGCGCGTGTCGTCGCGGGAGCCGTCGTCGATCGCCACGAGCTGCAGATCGTGCGGGTCGTCGAACTGCCGGGTGAGGGTCTCGAGGGTCGTCCCGATGTAGGGTCCGGCGTCCTTCGCGGGAAGGATGACGGTGACGAGGGGCGTGCGCACGGAACTCCCGGGGTGGGCGGTGTGCGGAGATCGTCGCAGTCGCGCGTGTCCGGTCGGCGACGTCACGGTGAACGGCGGGTGACGCGAGGCGCGGCAGGCACAACGCTGAGGTGTGGTCCGCACCCGAACGAACCACACCCCCAGTGCGTTGCACTGCCGGGTGCGAGCACCCGGGAAACCGACACCGTGCGGTGCCGGCCCACCCCGCGGTTTACTGGCCCCCACCAGCGGGCCGAGGGGTGTGCGTCGAGAGCGACTCCATGAAGATCAACACTCAACACGTAACATGATACATACCTCTCCACGAGATGCCGAATCGATGCGGGGAGCCGCGTCGATTGGCGCGGTCACCCGGCATCCGCGACCATGGACCCCATGCTCTGGCCGTTCGGAACGATCTGGCGACCGGTGCGACGGCGCCGCCGGAGCACCGGGATCGACCTGCGCTGGCTGTCCGCGCGCACGTGGACAGAGCGCTGGTATCCCCAGGGCATCGACGTGGGCCGGCTGCGCGGACGACGCACGCTCGCGGTGAGCTGGTTCCGCCAGGACAGGGCGGGCCGCCACCTCGCCTCCCGGGTCACGATGATCGACCTCGACCGGTCGCGTCACCTCGACGTGGTGCTCGCCGTCCCCGGGGAGGACGGCCGCCTGGAGCCCGCCCCGATCCACGCCGGCGGCCTCGCGTGGTTCGACGACCGCTTGTTCGCGGCGGCCACGGGCCAGGGGATCTGGGAGTTCGACCTGGCGCGGCTCCGCCGGGTGCGCGGCTCCGACGCCCACCGCCTGGCCGGGAGCCGCCGCCGCGGCGGTCGCAGCACCGTGCTCGTCGCCGTGCGCACGGCGCAGCACCCGGTCGACCTCCGCTGCTCGTTCCTCGGGCGGGTGTTCACGGCCGACGGCACTCCCCTGCCCCGTGTGCTCATCGGCGAGTACCGCGGGAACGACCGCGGCGTGGTCGGCGAGTTCGACATCCCGAGCGCCGCGCAGCCCCGCTTCGTGGAGCGCGACCGGGTCGCGCCCGGCCTCCGGCACCTGCAGGGCGCCGTGCGCTGGGGTGAGACGCGCTTCGTGTCGCAGTCCGATCTGCTGCACCCCGGAGCCCTGTGGACCGATCGCGACGGTTCCTGGCGGCGACACCCCGTTCCGCTGCCCGCCGGATGCGAAGACCTCGCCCTCGACCCCGAGGCGGGGGTGCTGTGGACGCTCGGCGAGCACCCGTGGCGACGCGTCGTCCGCGGCATCCCCTTCTCCGCGCTCGACCTCCCCGGGTGAGCGGCGGCGGCTGGCACATCGGCGGGCGAACGTAGACTGAGGGAGTGAAGAAGCCCGCCCCCCTCCTCGTCTACACCGTGCTGCGCCTGCTGGCATTCCTCGTCCCGCTGGCGATCCTGTGGTTCTTCTTCCCGATCTTCCGCGAGTTCTGGTGGCTCGCCGCCATCTTCGCCGCCCTCATCGGGGCGAGCATCTCGATGCTGTTCCTGCGCACGCCGCTGTCCGACGCCTCGGCGCGTCTGCACGAGCGGCGCGAGGGCCGCGTGTCGGGTCAGCAGGCCGATGCCGATGCGGAGGACGAGGCGATCGACGCCGCCCCCGACGAGACCCGCCGCGACTGAGCCCTTCCGCGGTCAACCGACGGACGCGGAGATCGCGACGGACGCCCGGATCACGACGGACGCCGAGACCAGCCGATGAACGTCCAGATCAGCCGACGAACGCCCAGAACAGCGCGCCCGCGTAGAGCAGCGACGTGAGCGAGGTCAGGGCCAGTGCCGTCACCAGCTCCCGCGGCTGACGGTACGTCCAGACGATCAGCACGGCGGGCAGCCCCGCCAGCAGCGCGAGCAGCGCGATCCACGCGATCGGGAACAGCAGCGCCAGGAACACCGCGATCCCGAACGGCGCGAGGACGAACAGGGTGAACAGCACCTGGGTCGCACGCCGCCCGATCAGCACCGTGAGCGTGCGCTTGCCGACGGCGCGGTCCTGCTCGATGTCGCGGAGGTTGTTCGCCAGCAGCACCGCGCACGCGAACAGGCCGGCCGCGATCGCCCCCAGCCACGCCTGCTGCGGGAGTGCGAAGATCTGCACCCACGTGGTGCCGAGCGTCGCCACCAGCCCGAAGAACACGAAGACGAACACCTCGCCCAGGCCGTAGTAGCCGTAGGGGCGCTTGCCGCCCGTGTAGAACCACGCCGCGACGATGCACGCCGCGCCGACGGCCAGCATCCACCACTGCTCCGTGCGCACCACGATCGCGAGGCCGACCGCCGCGGCGAGCGCGAAGAACACGAGCCCGATGATCAGCACGGTGCGCGGCTTCACCCGCCCGGAGGCCGTCAGCCGCGCCGGACCGACACGGTGGGCGTCGGTGCCGCGGACCCCGTCGCTGTAGTCGTTCGTGAAGTTCACGCCGATCTGCAGCAGCACCGCGACCGCGAGGCAGGCGAGGGCGATGACCCAGTGGAACTCCGGCCCCGTGCTGCGCGCGGCGCCCGTGCCGATCACGACCGGCGCGACCGCCAGCGGCAGGGTGCGCAGTCGTGCGGCGCCGATCCAGTCGGAGACGGTGACCGGACCGGCCTCGACCACGGGCCGCTTGGCCGGGTTTCCGCTGGTGTGCGGTCGGGTTCGGGTGCCGCTCTTCTTCTTGCGCCGGGAGGATGCTGCCACGCACGAAATCCTAGTCGGCGCGGCGAGGGGACCCTCAGCGGTGCGGGTTGCTGTCCTTGCCGTCGAGCCACAGGGTGTCGGAGGCGTCGCTGTGGGAGCCTGCCGTGCCGACGTGCTTGTCGCTGATCTTCGGTCCCTTGAGGATGACGTGGGTCATGGCCTGCGCGTGACCGTGGCCGAGGCCGTACTCCTGCTTGAGCCACGTGAGCACGACCGTGGACTTCGTGCCCTCGTCGAAGCCCTGGGCGCGGGCGAGCTCGATGAACTGGCGGGGCGTGAGCCCGGTCTGGGTCTCGACCTTGTCGAGGTAGGCCTGGAAGGACATGGGTTCTCCTGATCAGTCGTTGTCGAGGAAGGTCTGGACGATGGTGGCGGAGGCGTGGATGCACAGGATGCGCAGCAGCCCCTCCCCCGCGTTCGTGAAGCCGTGCGGCGTGAAGGCGGCGACCGTGGCGGTGTCGCCCGGTCCGGCGAGGAGGAGCCGGTCGCCGACGCGGAGGCGGACGGTCCCCTCGAGGACCACCCAGGTCTCCGAGTACGGGTGCCAGTGCAGCCCTGGACCCTCGCCCGGCTGATTCTCGACGAAGAAATAGGACACGTCGGCGCCGTGCTCGGCCCCGACGAACCGGCGGCTGCGGCCGGTGCCGATGCGGAGGTCGGCGTCGCGGACGAGCGACGAGGGAGCGGGTGTGGTGGTCATGTGCCCAGTCTCGACAGCGCACCCGCGGGCCCCTAGTGTTTCGATGTGGATCGAAACTCAACGCCCATCGAGGGGCGGGAGCATCCTGACCACCGGGTCGAGTTCCACCTGAGTCCCGGTGACATGGAGGCGGTGCGCTTCGGTGTCTCCCCCGGCCACGAACTGGCCCACGCCGTCCGCGCCCTCCTCCGCCCGGCGGCGCATCCGCTCCAGTGGGGGTGGCTGCGCGTCGTGCGCGAACGGCTGCCGCGCGACGGCTTCGCGCTGCTCGCCGCGGTGATCGGCGACGACGGCTACCTTCCCGACTTCCTCACCACGACCCCGCGGTGGGACCTCACCCCGGAGGCGGAGCTCGCGGCGCTCCGCACGACCGCGCTGGAGCCCATGCGCGTGGACCTCGGGAAGATGGTGCAGCGCTCCGCCGGCCGTCGACGCGAGGCGCTGCGGGACATGCGGGACGATCCGGCGCGGGCCAGGGCGCGGATCGCCGACGCCTGGTCGGAGCTGTGGGAGGTGGTGCTGGACCCGGTCTGGCCGCAGCTCGAACGGCTCCTGCGCGCGGACATCGCGGTGCGGGCACGCGCGATCGCCACGTCGGGCATCGCGGGGATGGCGAGCGACCTGCATCGGCAGGTGTCGTGGGGCGACGGCGCCGTGCGGGTGTCGCTGCGGCGGCACAGCGAGCGGGTCGACTGCCGCGGCAGCGGACTGGTGCTCGTGCCCTCCGTGATGTCGTCGTGGGGCTGCATGGTGCTCACCGAGCCGCCCGCGCAGCCGACCCTCTTCTATCCGGCCCGCGGGGTCACGGCCGGGTGGGCGCGCGACACCACCGAGGTCGAGTCGGCCCTGGGTGCCCTGCTCGGCCCGGCCCGGGCCGGCATCCTGCTGCGGGCGGGCGCCGAGCGCACCACGTCGCAGGTCGCCGCGGAGGCCGGGATCGCGGTGTCGACGGCGTCGCACCACCTGACCGTGCTGCGGGAGTCGGGGCTGATCGCGAGCGAGCGCCGCGGCAGCCGCATGCTGCACCTGCGCACCCCGCTCGGCGAGGCCGTGGTCGGCGCGGCGCTCTGACACGGGCGGGTCAGCGCGCGGTCGTTCGACGGCGCAGACCGCGGCGACGCGACGCGGATGCCGGCCGACGGTGCGCGCTGCGGCGGTGGACTACTCCCCGGCGCCGACCGGGATGATCGGGCGGTGCTCGTAGTAGGTCTGCAGCACCACCGTCGTGCGGGTGCTCACGTTGGCGGCGAGCCGGACGTCGCGCACGAGCTGCTCCAGGTCGCGGGGGGTCGGAACGCGGACGAACAGCATGTAGCTCGCCTCTCCCGCGATGGAGTGACAGGCCTCGATCGCGCCCAGGTGCTCGAGCAGCTCCGGCGCGTTGTCGGGCTGGGCGGGGTCGAGCGGGGTGATCTCGATAAACGCCGACAGCGGAGTGCCCACCTGCTCCGGGTCGAGGATCGCTCGGTAGCCGGAGATCACCCCGCGCGTCTCCAGGCGGCGCAGGCGGGACTGCACGGCGGAGACCGAGAGGCCGACGGCCTCGGACAGCTGGGACAGCGTGGCGCGGCCGTCACGGGAGATCGCGGCCAGGATCGCGCGGTCGACAGAATCATCCATGGCTGTAAGATTATCGTCAGGATTCCGTATTCGCCGGAATCTTTCCGTTAAACACTGCGATCGGAGGTTCCGATGTCCCTCGTTTCCGCCAACAGTTCCGCTGTCCAGGCCATCGTCGGCGAACCCGAGGTCGTCGAGGACGCGTCGACCGCGGAGCAGTCCGCCGCCTGGACCCAGTTGAAGTCGGCCGCCATCGCGCTGCGCGAGCTGCAGATCAAAGACGGCTCGATCCCCGAGGCCGCGCACCACGACGACGCCCGCGCGCTCGTCGGCGCGATCACCGCGAGCATCCAGGCCCTCGCCCCCGCCTTCCCGCACGATGCCGACTACCTCGCCGCGTCCGTCGCCGACTTCGAGCGGTGGGCGTCGGAGGACTTCGGCGTGCCGGACTTCCTCGACTCCCTCGTGGCTTTCCAGCCGCAGCAGCACCGCATCGACGGCATCCGCCACCTCGTGGTCTTCCCGATGTACACCCAGAACGGCTCCAGCGATCGCCTGGTCGAGGCGCTGATCGTCGAGACCATCTGGCCCGAGTTCATCGCCGCGCTCGAGGCCGGCGACTACGGCAACAAGCTGTTCGTCTCGCTGCGACTCGTCGACTTCACCCCGGGCTACGACACCAACTCCGCCGTGCTGTTCCCCGAGACCGTCGCCATGCGCGAGATCCCGACGTTCACGTGGGGCGCCATCTTCCAGGACCGCGAGGCCGCCCGCTACCGCCGGGTCGTCCGCGCCGCCGCCGGGATCACGAACCTGGAGCTGCCGGAGCGCGCCGCCGCGATGCTCGACGACCAGGAGATGGCCGAGAAGACGTTCGTGATGTGGGACATCATCCACGACCGCACGCACATGCGCGGCGACCTGCCGTTCGACCCGTTCATGATCAAGCAGCGGATGCCGTTCTTCCTCTACTCGCTGGAGGAGATGCGCTGCGACATGACCGCGTTCCGCGAGTCGGTCAAGATCGAGCGCGCCCTCGACGCCCGCGTGGCGGCGGGCGAGGAGCTCACCGAGACCGAGCGCGAGATGCACGAGTACGCGCACCTGGTGCAGTACGCCGTGATCTTCGACCGCATCTTCCGCTTCGCGATCACCGGCACCCGCGTCCGCAACTACGACGCGGTGGGCGGCCAGCTGCTGTTCGCGTGGCTGCACCAGCGCGGCGTGCTGCACTGGACCGACACGGCCCTGGCGTTCGACTGGGACAGCGTACCCGACGCGGTCGTGGCGCTGGGCGATGCGATCGACGACCTGTACTGGCACTCGATCGACCGTCCGAAGGTCGCGCACTGGCTCGCCGCCTACGACCTCGTGCGCGGCACGCTCACCCCGCACCCCGCCTCGCAGTGGGCACGCGGACTCTCGGACGAGATCCTCGCCGGCGCCCCGAAGGGCTACACCGACGCGGTGATGGACGACGAGTTCCCCCTGTCGATGTTCTTCGAGACGCTCGACAAGAAGATGAAGCCCGTCATCGAATCGACGGTCGGCATCCGCGGCACGGACGACTGATCCGCACCGCCACCGTTGTGACGCTGGGGCGCACAGCCTCTGCGGCCGGAGACCCGAATCCGGGTCCGGCCGCAGAGGCCTTCTCGGCAGGAGGAGAGTGATCGCATGACCGACATCACGCCGCACGGACCGCGCGGACGCACCGTGCTCCTGGCCGGGGCCACCAGCGCCGCGGGACTCGCCGTCACCCGGGCCCTGCACGACGCCGGCGCGCGGGTGGTCGCCACCGGCCGCTCGGCCGAACGCCTCACCCCTCTCGCCGACGCGGGAGCCGAGACCCGGGTGGCCGATGCGACCTCCCTCGCGGAGATGACCGCGCTCGCGGAGCAGCTCGGACCCGTCGATGCCGTGGTGCCGCTCGTGGGCGGCTGGCGCGGCGGCGGAGGTCTCGCGGGACAGAGCGACGAGGACTTCGACGCGCTGCTCCCGGCACTCGGGGCCGTGCGGGCCACCAGCCGGGCGTTCGATGCGGCCCTGCGCGCCTCGACGGCCGGGCGGTTCGCGGTCGTGTCGTCGACGGCGGTCGCGCGCCCCCTCGCCGGTGGCGCGAACTACGCGGCGGTGAAGGCGGCGAGCGAGGCGTGGACGCGCGCGGTGGCGCACGGGTACGCGAAGGCTGCGCGCGACGCCGGCGAGCCGCTGCGCGCCGCCGCGGTGGTGTTCCGCGCGAAGGCGCTCGACCCCGCAGCCCTCGCGGCCCGGGTCGCCGCGCTGTGGGAAGACGACGCGGCCGAGCTCAACGACCGGATCATCGACCTGGGCTGATTCTTTGACGTCGCGCGGACTACGGGCGACGGACGGGCGGGCTGCGGACGCGCGGGCTGCGGACGCGCGGGCTGCGGACGGCGGGCTGCGGACGGCGGACGGGCGGGCTGCGGGCGGGCGGGCTGCGGGCGGGCGGGCTCCGGGCGGGGCTGCGTCCGTGTGGGTCAGCGGGACTCGGGCGGGATGCCGCGGACGACCGGGGGCGCATCGGGGTGGTGGCCGTGCGCGCGGCGGTCGCGCGCGTCGCCCGTCTCCTGCCGCTCACCGAGAGGATCGTGTGCCGCGGGGCCGGTGCCCTCGTCCGTCGCGTCGGGCGCCTGATCCGGCGCCGTCGCGTACAGCTCGGTGAGGTGACGGTACGACCGCGTGAAGAACGCCAGCGTCGCCGCGACGACCATGATCAGTCCGGCGAACAGGCAGATGAGGGCGATGCCGCGCGCCTCACCCTCGCCGAGCAGCCACTCCCACTGCCGCTGCCCCTCGGCGGTGTCCATGTACGGGATCACGACGTACTCCGCGATCGGCGCGATGAGGAAGGCCGTGATCGGGGCGGCCGCGGCCTCCATCGCCGCCGCCGTGCCGAACACCCGCCCCTGTCGCGTGAACGGCACGACCTTCTGGATGACCGTCTGCTCGGCGGCCTCGACCGGAGGGACCAGCGCCATGTACACCCACATGCCCAGCACGTACAGCGGCCACCACTCGCGCAGCATGAAGATCGCGCCGAGGAGCCCCATCGCGATCACCACGAGCAGCATCGTGCGCACCGGTTTCTTGCCCAGGCCGAACTTCGCGACCAGACCGCCGCCGATGAGGAAGCCGGTGGAGGAGAACGCGAGCGCGAAGCCCCACATCTGCGCATCGAACAGCGTGAGGCCGTACGGGTCCATGAGCGCCATGTAGACGCCGCCGATGAGGTTGTTGAACGTGGAGAACACGATGAGGGCGAACAGCCCGGGCGCCTGCCGGATGGCCTGCACGCTGCCGCGGAAGTCGACCGCGCTCTTCGCCTCGGGGTCGACCTCCGGCTCGGACTCCGGGATGCGGATGAACAGCAGGTGCGCGAAGGTGAGCGCCATCGCCACGATCGCGATCCCCAGCGTCCACCCCATGCCGAGGAACCCGATCGACAGGCCGGAGAACACGCTGGTCACGAGGAACGCGATGCCCTGCACCGTGCCGACCAGACCGTTCGCGTTGGCCCGCTTCTCCTCGGGCACCAGCAGTGTCACCGTCGTGGACAGCGCGATGTTGCGCAGCTGCTCGATCACGCCGCCGAACAGGATGATGCCAGAGAACAGCCAGAACCACGGGCCGCCCAGGTCGAGCAGCGCCGCCTCGGGCTGCCACACGTAGAGCACGCCCGCGACCAGGAACGCCACCGCCGAGATGACGCTCGACAGCAGCATGACCCGGTGCTTGCGGTGCCGGTCGACGATCGTGCCGAAGAACATCGCGAAGAACGCGACGAACAGCATGTAGGCGCCGCCGATGATCCCGGTGGCCAGCACCGACCGCGTCTCGATGTACACCCAGAACGTGAGGGCGAACCAGAGGAAGCTCGTCGTCACGTTGGCGATCAACGTGTTGACGAGGACGTTCGCGAAGGCCGTCTTCGCCGCGGTGCGCTCCATGGGTTCGAGGGTAGGGCGGGGCTCGGACATCCGGTAGGGGAACCGCGATTAGGCTTGACCGGTGAGCATCCCCCATGACCCCGCTCTGCGGGGCTTTGCCAGCGACAACTACTCCGGCATCCACCCCGAGGTCCTCGCCGCGATCGCCGCCGCGAACGGTGGCCACCAGGTGGCGTACGGCGAAGACGCCTACACCGCCCGCCTGCAGGAGGTCTTCCAGCAGCACTTCGGCGAGGGCGTCCAGGCGTTCCCGGTGTTCAACGGGACCGGCGCGAACGTCACCGGCTTGCAGTCGATGCTGCCGCGCTGGGGTGCCGTGATCGCCGCATCGACCGCGCACATCAACGTCGACGAGGGTGGCGCGCCCGAGAAGATCGGCGGCTTCAAGCTGCTCACCGTGCCCACCGACGACGGCAAGCTCACCACCGAGCTCATCGACCGCGAGGCGTGGGGCTGGGGCGACGAGCACCGCGCGCAGCCGCTGGTCGTGTCGATCACCCAGTCCACCGAGCTCGGCACCCTCTACACGGCCGACGAGATCCGCACGATCGCCGACCACGCGCACGAGCGGGGCATGAAGCTGCACCTCGACGGCGCCCGGCTGTCCAACGCGGCCGCCGCACTCGACCTCCCGCTGCGCGCCTTCACGCGCGACGTCGGCGTGGACGTGCTGACCTTCGGCGGCACGAAGAACGGGGCCATGCTCGGCGAGGCCATCGTGGTGCTGAACCCCTCCGCCGCCGACGGGCTGCCCTACGCCCGCAAGTTCAACATGCAGCTGTCGTCGAAGATGCGCTTCGTCTCGGCGCAGCTGATCGCGCTGCTCGAGGGCGACCTGTGGCTGCGCAACGCCCGGCACGCGAACGCCATGGCCGCCCGGCTCCGCTCCCGCATCGAGGCGGGGCTCGCCGACGGTTCCGTCGCCGGTGTCGAGTTCACCCAGCCCACCCAGGCCAACGGCGTCTTCGCGACGCTGCCCGAGGGCGTTGCCGACCGGCTGCGCGACGTGTTCCGCTTCTACGACTGGGACGCGGCCCGGCGCGAGGTGCGGTGGATGTGCGGCTTCGACACCGAGGAGTCCGACGTGGACGCCTTCGTCGACGCGCTCGGACGCCTCACCACCGCCTGAGCGGTCTCAGTCGTCGACCACGCGCGTGAACTCCTCGCGCGTGGTGCGCAGGTGCGCGCGCATCGCCGCATCGGCCGCGTCGGCGTCGCCCCGCCGCACGGCATCGAGGATGCGCTCGTGCGCGTGCCAGCTGGACTCCTTCACGAAGTCGAAGCTCATCAGGTCGACGGGCTCGAACATCCGCACGCGCGCCTCTTCCACCGCGTCGCGCACGAACGTGTTGCCCGACGCCGCGGCGAGCGCGAGATGGAAGTGCGTGTCGGCGATGCGGGACTCGGCCTTGGTGGCCGCCCCCGCCAGCTCGCTCTGGGCGAGGGCCATCGCCTCCAGATCCGCCGTGCTGCGTCGCGCCGCCGCGAGCGCCGCCCCACCGGACTCGACGATCTCGCGGAACTCGGTGAGCTCGCCGATCTCGGCCGAGCGCGTGCGCACCTCGTCGCGGATGAGCCGCGGATCCAGCGCCGCGTCCTGGACGATCGCCCCGCCGGACGCTCCCCGGGTGATGACGATCTGGCCGCTCCCCTCCAGGATGCGCAGCGCCTGCCGCAGGGTCTCGCGCGAGACGCCGAGCTGCTCCGCCAGACGCCGCTCCGGAGGCAGGCGGTCGCCGGGGCGGATGCGGCCGAGCGCCATCTCCCGGCGCAGGAACCCCGCCACGGCCTGATAGCCCGACACGGGGTGCAGCACGGCGCGGGAGAAGTCGTGCGGCGCGTCGTCACGCTCGCCCATGGCCACTCCTCCGGTCAGAGGGGAAGACCGGCGCGGTCCGTGCCAACGACCTGCTTCCCCGTGAAGAAGTCAAGCACATCGTCGTCGCCGTGCCCGCCGAGGCCGCTCGCGCCGAAGAAGCTCTGCGCGGAGGCCGGCGACATGTCGAGCACACTCGTGCCGTTGACCTTCACCTCGCCCGCGACCAGGCGGGTGCCCAGCGCCGCGGCCCCCTCCTGATCCGCCCCGAACACGTAACCGGCGAGCCCGACCTGGCCGGTGTTCGCCAGGCGCACGGCCTCGTCCTCGTCGTCGTAGCCGCCCACGAGCAGCATCGGCCCGAACACCTCGTCCGCGAGCCCCGGGCCGTCGAGCACCGCCACCGTGGGGGCGAAGAACCATCCCCGTTCCGGCACCGCGGACACGCGCAGCAGCTCGGCGCCGGCGGCCGCCAGCCGCTCCCGCTGGTCGTCGAGCTCGTCCCGTCGGGCGGCGAAGGCCACCGGACCGACCTCGGTCGCGTCGTCGAGGCTGGATCCGATGGTCCGGCGGGCGAACGCCGCGATGAGCAGACGGGCCAGCTCGTCACGCCGGGCGCGGTCGACCAGCACACGACGCGGAGCCTCGCACCACTGCCCCGACAGCTTCAGGACGCCGTCGGCGAGCGCCTGCGCCGCCTGCTCCAGGTCGGCGTCGGCCCGCACGATCGCGGCGTTGTTCGAGCCGAGCTCCAGCTGCAGCCGGGCGAACCGGGGCGCGGCCGCGGCGGCGATGGCGCGGCCGGTCGGCGTGGAGCCGGTCATCGAGATCGCGGCGATGCGCTCGTCGGCGACCAGGGCGCGGCCGACACCGCCACCGCCCTGCACGAGTCCGACGACACCGTCGGGGATGCCCGCCTCGTGCACACCCTCCAGCAGCAGCTGCGCGCTCCACGGCGAGAACGACGAGGGCTTGAGCACCACGGTCGCTCCGGCGGCGAGCGCGAACGCGGTCTTCTTCACGGCCATGGCGCTGGGCGCGTTCCACGGCAGGATGAGCGCGGTCGGTCCCCACGGCACACGGTGCAGTCGCACGCCGCCCTGCTCCGCGGGGAGCTCCGCGACGTCCCCTCGGACGACGGCTCGGCGGGCGGCGTCACGCAGGGTCGCACCGTTGGCTCCGCCGAAGAGCCGTGTCACCGCGAGCGGCACCCCGCTGTTGAGCGCGTCGAGGCGGGCGATCTCCTCGGCACGGTCGTCCAGCCACGCGGCCAGCGCCCCCAGCCGGACCGCGCGCTCCTCGGGGGCGAGTCCGCGCCAGCGGCCATCGTCGTGCGCCCGACGGGCGGCGAAGACGGCCCGGTCGACCTGCTCCAGGGAGCTGGAGGCGGTGGGCACGAGGGCCTCGCCGGTGTTCGGGTCGTGCAGCCAGGAGCCGTCGGCCTCCGGACTCTCCTCGGCGACGCCGCCGATCCAGGTGCGCAGGGCGGGGAAGGTCATCTCAGATCCGATCGAAGTAGCGGTGCAGGTCCCAGTCGGTGACGCGGGACATGAAGGTGGACCACTCGTGGTCGAGCAGGATGCGCTGATGCGAGATGAGCTCCGGCGTCAGCAGCTCCTGCACGAACGCGCTCTCGGCGAAGAGCGCTCCCGCCTGCCGCGGGTCAGCGGGCATGGCGCCGTCGCCGGGGAGGTCGTAGGCGCTGCCGCGCACCGGATCGCCGAGCTCGGCCCCCGTCCGCATCCCGTCGCGGGCCGACGCGAGGATGCCCGTGAGCGCGAAGTACGGGTTGGTGTCGGCGCCGGGCAGGCGGAACTCGAACCGGAGCGCCTGCGGCGAGTGGCCGACCACACGCACCGTGGTGGTGCGGTTGTCGAAGCCCCAGGTGCGCCCGCTGCCGGCGACGTCGGTGGAGTTGCTGCGGCGGTACGAGTTGACCGTCGGGGCGTACCACGCCATCAGCGCCGGCGCGTGCTCCAGCGCCCCGGCGATCGCCGAGCGCATGCGGGGGCTGAGGTGATCGGGGTCGGACTCGTCCCAGAACAGCGCCGTGCCCTCGTCGTCGACGAACGACACGTGCACGTGGCACGACGAGCCCGGCTGGTCGTTGAGCGGACGCGCCATGAAGGTCGCCGACATGCCCGCCCGGGCGGCGGTGTCACGCACCGCGAGCTTGTACAGCGCATGCCGGTCGGCCATCTCCAGCGGGTCGCCGTACTCGAACGTCATCTCCCACTGCCCGAGACCCCACTCGCTCTGCGCGGCCTCGACGAGGATGCCGCTCGCGCGCAGGTCGGACCGCAGCCTCTGGAAGAACGGCTCGTAGAGGTTGCCCTCGTGGATCATGAAGTCGGAGGGGGTGAGGGTCGTCGGATCGAGATCGCGGAACCCCGAGCGGCGCAGCTCCCGCGGGTCGTTGCGGAACAGGTAGAACTCCAGCTCGGTGCCCGCGAGCGGCGTGAGACCGAGGTCGCGCAGGCGCGCCAGCTCCTGCTTTAGGATCACCCGCGGCGACAGCGGCATCGGCTCGTGCGTGTGCACGTCGACCGGGTCGGCGAGGCAGATCGCGACACCCTCCAGCCACGCCGCAGGACGCAGGGTGTCGAGGTCGGGGAGCAGCGTGACGTCGGGCACGCCGTTGTGCATGCCGCACAGGGCGAAGCGGTTCTGGTCGATCAGCTCGAGCCCCTGATCGATGTCCCATGCCCACGCGCAGGTGCAGATGTCGACACCGTTCGCCACGACCCGGCCGAAGCCCTCGACGGGGATGCGGCGACCGACGAGCCGACCTTGGAGGTCGGGCGTCGCGACGATCACGGTGCGGATCCCCGCGGCCTCCAGTTCGTCCGGCGCCAGGCGCACGTCGTCGATCATCGCGTCAGCCACCCTCCGTCGACGGGGAGCTGGATGCCGTCGATCCAGGACGCCTCGTCGCTGAGCAGCCAGGATACGGCCGCGGCGATGTCGCTCGGCAGGCCCACCCGCGGCACGAGCAGCCGCTGCTTCATGAACTCCAGCGCCTCGGGGCTGGTGACGCTCTCGTAGTCGAAGAAGTCGGTCGCGATGGGGCCGGGGGCGACGCAGTTGACGCGGATGTTCTTGGCCGCGAGCTCGACCGCGAGCGCCTTGGTGAGCATGGGCACGCCGCCCTTGCTGGCGTTGTAGTGCGGCTGCGCGGTGCCGGTGCTGGTCACCACGACCAGTGCCTCCACGGTGGAGAGGTTGACGATGGCGCCGCCGCCCGACTCGGCGATGAGCGGCGCCACCTCCTGCGCCACGAGGAACTGGCCCTTGAGGTTGATGTCGAAGACGAAGTCCCACGCCTCCTCGGTCAGCGTCTCGAACGAGTGCTCGGTGACCACGCCGGCGTTGTTGACGAGCAGGTGCAGGGCTCCCCACGCCTGGGCGGCCTGCGCGACCGCGGCGCGGATCTGCTCGCGCGAGCGCACGTCCACCACCGCCGCGAGCGCCGTGCCGCCGGTCGCCTCGATCAGGCGCACGGTCTCGGCGGCGCCCTCGGCCGAGACGTCGGTGACGAGGATGCGTGCTCCCTCGCTCGCCAGGCGGAGGGCGGTCTCGCGGCCGATCCCGGATCCTGCGCCCGTGATGAAGGCGTTCCTGTCTGCGTGTCGCATGGTGTCTCTCCTTGTTCGTGCGTCTGCGGCGCCTAGGCGACGCTCTCGGTCGCGGGGGTGGGGGCGACCGCGGTGTGCGCGGACGCCTGATCGACGAGCCAGTCGAAGACCGGGTCACCGCCGAAGGTCTCGGGGTGCCACTGCACGCCCACCACCGGCAGCCCGTCGAGCTCGATCGCCTCGACGACGCCGTCGGGCGCCCAGCCGGTCACGGTTACCCCGGCGCCGGGGGTGTCGACCGCCTGGTGGTGGAACGAGTTCACGCGGGTGCTCTCGCCGTAGAGGCCGTGCACGACGCTGCCCTCTGCCGTGCGCACCTCGTGCACCCGGTGGGCGCGGGGGTAGGCGTACGAGCCGTGCGACTCGCCCTCGCCCGCGGCGAGGTGCTGATGCAGGGTGCCGCCGCGGACCACGTTGAGCAGCTGCGCTCCCCGGCACACCCCCAGCAGCGGCAGCGCGCGCTCGATCGCGGCGAGGATCAGCCCCGACTCGAACTCGTCGCGTTGCGGGTCGACGAGGGGCGTGAACGGGCCGGGGGTCTGCCCGTACCGGCGCGGGTCCACGTCGTCGCCGCCGACGATGACGACGCCGTCGAGCCGCGCCACGAGTTCGGCCGGGTCGGCATCCATGGGCAGGTGCACGGGCAGGCCGCCGGCGCGGAGCACCGAGGTGGCGTACTCGCTGAGGTACGCCTCCAGCGGGGCGTCGGCGAAGCCGTACGGGGCGCCGATCGCCGCGCCGCTGGTGCGACGACCGGAGATGCCGATCAGGGGCCGGGGCAGGGCGGGGAGACTGATGATGTCCATCCTTCGGTTCGGGGTCAGGCGTTCTCGTCGAAGCGCCGCACGATCTGGGCGTAGGCCGCCGGTGCGCTCGCCCGCATGATCGCCGCCTGCACCAGGCCGATCACCGGGGCGATGATCACGACGGCGACGAGGGTGATGCTGATGACGCCCCACGCCGGGTTGCCGTCGGCGTCGACGTCGCTGACGAGCAGCGGGAAGTTCGCGGCGATGAGCACGGCGGACACCGCCAGCCCGAGCAGTCCGAGGCCGGGGGCGATCACGGTGTGCCAGGGGCTGCGCAGGGCGCGGGTGCGGGCGAAGTACACGATCACGGCGAGGCAGGTCACGGCCATGAGGATCACGATCGCGAGGGTGCCGATGCCGGCGAACCAGGAGAAGATGTTCTCCGGCGCGAAGCCGAGGATGGCGAGCAGGGCGATCGCGACGCCCGAGGTGGCGACCTGCACCAGCGAGGCGACGTGGGGCGATCCGTGTCGGGTGTGCACGCTGCCGACACGGTCGGGCAGCACGCGGGCGTTGGCCATGGCGTGGTGGTAGCGGGTGAGCACGTTGTGCAGCGAGAGCACCGCCGCGAACATGCTGCCCAGGAACAGCAGGGCCACGGCGACCGAGCCGACCGGGCCGAGGTACTGCTCGGTGACGCGGGTGATGAGGGTCGTGGGGTCGGCGGCGGCTTCGCCGATCACGTCTCCCTCCCCCACGCCGACCACCACGGTCCAGGCGGCGAACGCGTAGAAGACGCCGATCACGATCGCGGAGGCGTAGGTGGCGCGCGGGATGGTGCGCTCCGGCGTGCGCACCTCGTCGCGGTACACCACCGTGGACTCGAACCCGATGAAGCTGGCGATGGCGAACATCAGCCCGAGCGCGGGTGCCCCGGAGAGCACGTTCTGCAGGACGAACGAGCCGAAGGTCACGCCGTCGGCTCCGCCGGTGACGAGGATGACGAGCCCCAGCAGGACGACGATCCCGATCTCGGCGAGCAGCACCACGACGAGCACGCGCGAGCTGAGCTCGATCTGCCGGTACCCGAGCGCACCGACCAGCGCGACGGAGACCAGGGTGAGCAGCCACCAGGGGATCTCGGGCCCGCCGAGCAGCGCGATGCTCGATGAGATGGTGGCGCCGAGGTAGGAGAACACCGCGATCTGCACGGTGGTGTAGCAGACCAGGGCGAGGTAGGCGGCGGCGAGGCCGGGGGTGCGACCGAGTCCGTGCGTGATGAACACGAAGAAGGAGCCGGCGCGGGGCAGGTAGCGGCTCATCGCGGTGAGGCCGACGGAGAAGAGCAGCAGGATCACGGTGGCCACGAGGAACATGACCGGGAAGCCGATCCCGTTGCCGAGCAGGTAGCCGATCGGCACGATGCCGCCGACCACGGTGAGGGGCGCGGCGGCGGCGATCACCATGAAGGTGACGGCCACCGCCCCGAGGTTGCCGCGGAGGTTGCGCTCGCGGGGTTGTTCTGCGGAGGGCGACGTCGTTGTCGAAGCATCCATGTCGAAGCATCCTTTGCCGATTGGATCAATGGTCTAATCTTTAGCCCATTGATCGGCGACAGCGCAAGACTTTTCCACGGAACGGCGATCATCCCCGTCCGCCGAGGCACGACGAACAGCGCGACGCCCCGCTCCCGGGGCCGTCAGCGCGCGGTCAGCGCAGCAGGCCCAGGCTCGCCAGGGCGTGCCGGATGAGCGTGCCCCGGCCGCCCTCCATCTCGGCGGCGACCGCGTCGGACGCGGCGGCCTCGGGAGAGAACCAGGTGACCTCCAGCGCGTCCTGCCGCGGCTCGCACGTCCCGGTCACCGGCACCACGAACGCCAGCGACACCGCGTGCTGGCGGTCGTCGTGATAGGCACTGACCCCGGGGATCGGGAAGTACTCCGCCACCGTGAACGGCAGCGGCTGCGGGGGAAGGAGCGGGAAGGCCATGGGCCCCAGATCGTTCTCGACGTGACGGAACAGGGCGTCGCGGATCGTCTCCCCGAAGCGCACGCGACCCGACACGATGGTCCTGGTCATCTCCCCCATCGGCGTGGAGCGCAGGAGGATGCCGATCTCCGTGACCTGACCGGAGCCGTCGGTGCGGACCGGGATCGCCTCGACGTACAGCATGGGAAGGCGTCGACGCGCCTCCTCGAGTTCCACGTCGCTGAGCCAGCCGGGGTTCGCGTCCGGCGCCGGCGGAGTGGCGTCGCGGAACGCGCCGAGGCCCTCGTCGTCGGGCTCCGGATCGGGATCGGGTGTGCGCACCGCCATGCGTCCTTTCTATCAGCACCCTCCGACGAGGGACACCGGCGGCGCGTCGGTGTCGCCTGGCAGGATGACGGGGTGAGTGAGATTCTGACGATCGACGACACCGCCACCCGCTGGTCGACGGCGGAGCGCGCCGGGCTCCCCCTCGTGGTCCTGCTGCACGGGTACGGCGCCGACGAGCACGACCTGTTCGGGCTCGTCCCCTACCTGCCCGGCGGACTCGCCGTCGCCTCTGTCGCCGCACCGCTCGCGCCGCCGTGGCCCCAACCCGGACGCTCCTGGTACCCGATCGAGGGCCTGGACGGGCGCAGCTCGACCGCCGTGACGCTCGCGGCGGAGGCGTTCCTCCGCTGGCTCGACGCCGCGGCGGGCGACGCCCCGTCGGTCGCGCTGCTCGGGTTCTCGCAGGGCGCGGCCGTGTCACTGCAGGCACTGCGGCTCGCGCCGGAGCGCTTCGACGCCGTGGTCGCACTGAGCGGCTATGTCGCACCGGAGCCGCTGCCGGGCGACGACACCCTGACGGAGCTCCGGCCCCGCGTGTTCTGGGGTCGCGGCACGCACGACGACGTGATCCCTCCGGCGCTCATCGACCACACGGCCCAGTGGCTGCCGTCGCACGCCGAGCTGTCCGGCCGCGTCTACAGCGGCCTCACGCACAGCATCTCCGAGGACGAGCTCGGCGACGTGCACCGCTTCCTCACGACCTGGGTCGACGGGATCGACGCGGATCAGGCGGAGGGGTCCCGCCCGTCCTGACCGCGCTCCCCCGGGACTCCCGGGTCGACCGGAGTTCCCGGGTCCGCATCAGCTCCGGGAGCCCCCGGTTCCGCCGCAGCTCCCGAGTTTCCCGGGTCCGCCGCAGCTTCCGGGCGCTCCCGCTCACCCCCGTCCACCCCGTCCTCCGGATGCCCCGGGTCTCGCTCGCCGTCCGGCCCGCTCGGGTCCGCCCGCCCGGAGCCGCGGAAAGCGACCGAGAGAGCCACGCCGATCGCCAGACCGATGCCGATGCCGAGGGCCCAGTTCTTCATCGCCATGCCGAGGGACACGCCGATCGCCACGCCGAGCGCGAGGCCGACGCCGAGGCCGGTGCGTGCCCGGAGTTCCTCCGGGCTGGGGTTCCGATCCGCCATGCCTTCCACGCTACGCATCCGTCGCGGTGCCGGCATCCCCCGTGCGACGGAGGCGCGACACGCCCGGGAGTTGCGAACGCCGACACGCCCGGGTATCGTCGTGGCGTCCTGTCCGCCGTGTCTGGAAGTCCTTTGATCTGAATCGTCGCCTCCGCGCTCCTCTTTCCGCGCGCTGACCCGACGATCGCCGACTCCCCGGCAGACCCCGCCCTCCGGGTGCGACCCGTTCGCGCCACCCCGGGCCCCGGTGTCAGTGCACCCCCGCACTCGACAGGAGACACCCCGTGTCATACCCCACCACCGTTCACCCCTCGGTCGTGCTCGACCGCCTCACCTACACGTGGCCCGACGGCTCGGTCGCACTCGACGGCGTGTCCGGAGCCTTCGGGTCCGGGCGCACCGGCCTGGTCGGACGCAACGGCGCCGGCAAGTCCACCCTGCTGCGCCTGATCGCCGGCGAGCTCACCCCCACGTCCGGATCCGTCTCCACCTCCGGCGAGGTGGCGTACCTGCCGCAGCAGTTGACGCTCGACGTCGACCGCCGCGTGGCGGAGCTGCTCGGCGTCTCCACCGCGCTCGACGCGGTGCGCGCCATCACCGCGGGCGACGTCGATCCCGCGCACTTCGACGCGGTCGGCGACGACTGGGACATCGAGGCGCGCGCGGAGGCCTCCCTTGCGGAGGCCGGACTCGCCCCCGCGTTCCTCGATCGCACCGTGGGTGAGCTGTCGGGCGGCGAAGCCGTCCTCGTCGCGATCGCCGGGATCCGCCTGCGGCGCGCGCCGATCACGCTCCTGGACGAGCCGACCAACAACCTCGACCGCGACGCCAGGGCGACGCTCGGCGCGATGGTGCAGGCGTGGAAGGGCACGCTCATCGTGGTCAGCCACGACCTGTCGTTGCTCGAGCTGATGGACGACACCGCGGAGCTCTACGGGCAGACGTTGAGCGTGTTCGGCGGGCCGTACTCCGAGTGGCGCGCGTGGCTGGACGCCGAGCAGGACGCGGCGCGGCAGGCCGAGGTCGCCGCGGCGCAGGCGCTGCGCAAGGAGAAGCGGCAGCGCATCGAGGCGGAGGTCAAGCTCGCCCACCGCGCCCGCACCGCCAAGAAGGCCGAGGTCGAGAAGCGCGTGCCGAAGATCATCGCGCACGGCAGGAAGATGGCCGCTGAGGTCTCGGCGGGCAAGCTGCGCACCGAGGTCGGGGCGAAGGAGGAGGCGGCCCGCGCCGCGCACGACGAGGCCGGGCGCCGGATCCGCTCGGACGACACCATGAAGATCGAGCTCCCCGACCCGCAGGTCTCCCGCGCGCGCCGCATCGCCGAGCTCGGTGACGGCGAGCGCTCCTGGATCGTGCAGGGCCCCGAGCGCGTGGCACTGATCGGTCGCAACGGCGCCGGCAAGACCACCCTGCTCGAACGGCTCGTCGCCAGCGGTGTTCGCGACACAGGAGATCGCGACCCTATCGCGGCGGCTCCACCCGGTGCGGCCGATTCCGGGCCGGACCTCCCGAGGGACGACCGGCCGGAGTTGCGGGCGGAGGCGTTCACCGACCGGATCGGCTACCTTCCGCAGCGCGTGGACGGTCTCGACGAGGGCGCGTCGGTGTTCGACAACATCGCCCGCCGGGCCCCGCACGTGCCGGAGAAGGAGCTGCGCAACCGCCTGGCCCGGTTCCTCCTCCGTGGAGCGACCGTCGAGCGCCCGGTCGCGGCGCTGTCCGGGGGCGAGCGGTTCCGCGTGGCCCTGGCGGGACTCCTCCTGGCGGACCCGGCGCCCCACCTGGTGGTGCTGGACGAGCCGACCAACAACCTCGACCTGGACACGGTCGATCAGCTGGTCGAGGCGCTGCGCACCTATCGCGGCGCCGTGCTCATCGTCAGCCACGATGATGCGTTCCTGCGGCGACTCGACCTCGACCTCACCCTCGAGATCGACGCGGAGGGTGCGCTGCAGGAGACGGCGCTCCCCCCGTCGTGAACGCCCGGGTCCCGCGGCGTCGTCCGGCGGCGCGGGACCCGCACGCGACTCAGACCGACACCGCCAGAGGCAGGGCGACCACGGCGTAGAGGATGCCGAGCAGAAGGGTGTGCACGACGCAGAAGCCCACGGCCTCGGTCACTCGTCCCGGCGCCGCGAAGTGCGCGACGAGCAGCCGCGCGAACCTCATCGGGCGCGCGAGGTCCCATGAGTTGAAGCGGATGTGACGGCCGAGATAGATGCCGAACGACACGAGCACGAGAACGGCGGCGACCACCAGCCAAGAGTCCGCACGGGTGAAGGGGGCCGCGTCGTCCTCGTACCAGATCGCCACCACGAGCATCTGGACCACGAAAACGTTGACGAGCGCGTTCAACACCCCGGACATCGCCAGTGCCAGGGTCGCGACGATATCGAACCACAGCGGCACCACCTCGCCCTCGCGGCGGTGCGTGAAGTTGAGCTCCGTGATCAGGTAGGCCGAGTTCGGCAGAAGCAGTAGCCACACCACGGCCCCGATCACCAGGATGATCCAGGGGACGGGCGACGAGGCGCGGGCATCGACGGCGACCTCGATGGCGAGGGTGGCCGCCAGAACCAGGGCCGGCGCGGCAGACAGCGCCAGGTTCAGCACCATAGGCCGATACAGCGGAACGCGATACACCGGCGCGCGCAGCAGGACCAGGGCGAGCGCATACAGGTTCAGGGCGACCACCCCCGCCCCCATCAGCAGGACCGCCGTCACGGCGTCGGCGTGGGGGTCGGGACGGCGTGCGAATCGTCGTGCTGCGTGTCATCGGGACGAGCGGTCGCCGCCGCGGGCTTCTTCGCCGCCTTCGCCGCCTCCCGGGCGGCATCGGCCGCGGCCTTCGCGGCTGCGTCGGCGGCCTGTGCCTCGTCGAGGTGCGCCTGGGCGATCGCCCCCGTGACGACCGCCGCATAGATGTCGCCGCCCGCGGGTTGCGGATGGATGCCGTCGCCGGCGAGGTCGTCAGGGTAGGGCGTGATGGCACCGTCCCAGTCGGCGACCGTGACGTTCGGATACGCGGCCGCGAAGTCGGCGAGCGTCGCGTTGCCGCCCGGGATCCAGCTGCGCTGCGCGTGCGCGTTCACGAACACCAGGGTGCGGTCCGGGCCGACGATCCCGAGGATGTCGGCGAGCAGGTCGGGATCGACGCCGCCGTTGGTCGCCAGCCCCACGACGACCGTCGGACGCAGGGCACCGTCGTTCGCGAGCGACGACAGGATGCCCGTGGCCGGCCACATGCTGCGCGAGACCTGGGCGTCGATGGCGATGCCGGGCAGCGCGTTCTGCAATTCGGGCGCGGCGGCGAGCATGACCGAGTCGCCGACCGCCGTGATGTCGGTGCCGAGGATGGGCGGCGGCGTCGCCGCGGTGCTGGTCGGCGAGGGCGAGGGCGAGGGCGTCGGACCGGAGTCGGCGCCGGAACCCGTCTGCGGCGACGCGGCCGGGGCGGGGGCGGCGTGGGCGATCGCCTCGCGGCCGCGCTCGACGAGGGCCTCGGCCGCCGAGGCGTCGTCATGACCGATCGCGATGCCCGCGCTCGCGACCGCCAGCACCCCGACCACGAGCGCCGGCAGCACGACGTGTCGACGGGGAAGCGGCGGATGCACGCGCAGGCCGCGCCGGAAGGGTGTCTCGACGAAGGCGTAGGAGAGCGCGGCGACGAGGATGGACAGCGCCGCCGTCACGACCGCGACGAGCAGTGGCTGCGCCGCGAGCGGAGTGGCCCCCAGGATCAGCAGCAGCGGCCAGTGCCACAGGTAGACCGCGTACGAGCGCTCGCCCAGCCAGGACAGCGGGGCCGCATCCAGCACACGGCCGAGCGGCGGCACCGTCGCCGCCGACCAGATCAGGCCGAGTGCGGCGAGGCTGGCCAGCGCGAGGCCGCCGTGCGCGGCAGCGGGAGATGCGTCCGACAGCACCACGGCGAGCGCGACCAGCACGCCGAGCGAGGCGACGCCGAGAGCCGTCCGCGCCACGGCCCGCCGACCGGTGGCCATGCGCACCTCTCCCGCTCCCATCCCGACGGCGAGAGCGACGCCCAGCAGCAGTCCGAACGCGTGGGTGTCGGTGCCGAAGTAGGCGCGGGTCGGCGATCCCAGCGGCGGCGCCGACAGCAGCACCATCGCCCCCGCTGACAGCACGGCCAGCACGAGGGCGAGGACGACGACGGCGCGGCGGCGCCAGCGCACGACCACCAGCAGCAGGACCAGCAGCAACGGCCAGATCAGGTAGAACTGCTCCTCGACCGCCAGCGACCACAGGTTGGTGAACAGGTCGGGCTGGTCGGCTTGGAAGTAGTCGCCGTCCGCGGCGATCGCCAGCCAGTTCGAGCTGAACGTGAGAGCGCCGATCAACTGACGCCGGATGCCCGACAGCAGGTGCGGAGCGACCAGGAAGGCGAGCGGGATGCAGACGGCCAGCACGAGCGCGAGGGCGGGCAGGATGCGTCGGGCGCGCCGCGCCCAGAACGCGCCGAGCGACACCCGGCCGGTGCGCGCGCGTTCGCGCAGCAGGAGTCGGGTGACGATGAAGCCGCTCACGACGAAGAAGACGTCGACGCCGATCAATCCGCCGGGCACCGCGGCGGGGAGGAGGTGGTAGCCGAGGACGGCGACGACGGCCAGGGCGCGCAGTCCGGTCAGCCCGGAGACGCGAGAGGAGGGGGACGCCGAGGCGGCGGAGGAGGAGGCGAGGAAAGGCATGAGGATGTCACTTCGATTCGGACGGTAACACGCTAGACGTTACCCGGTATTCCTGAGTGCCCTCCTGTCGCTCTGGGGCGAGCGCCCGTCGGCCCCAATGTCGGCGGCGTCCACGAAGATGGGGGGATGAGCGATGTGCTCGAACGCTTCACGCCCGCCACCCAGGACTGGTTCCGAGGCGCCTTCACCGCGCCCACTCCCGCTCAGGCGGGGGCGTGGGAGGCGATCTCGGCGGGCAAGCACGCGCTCGTGGTCGCGCCGACGGGCTCGGGCAAGACGCTGTCGGCGTTCCTCTGGGCGATCGACAGCGTGTTCCGCGAGCGCACCGAGGCGCCCGTGGACGCAGACGCCGGGCGCACGCGAATCCTCTACATCTCCCCGCTGAAGGCGCTGGGCGTCGACGTCGAGCGCAACCTGCGGTCCCCGCTGATCGGGATCGGGCAGTCCGCGCGGCGACTGGGGCTCGCCGCCCCCGCGGTCACGGTCGGGGTGCGCTCGGGCGACACCACCTCCAGCGACCGGCGCAAGCTCGTGTCCGACCCGCCCGACATCCTCATCACCACACCCGAGTCGCTGTACCTGATGCTCACCAGCCGCGCCGGGGAGACCCTGCGCGACGTGCACACCGTGATCATCGACGAGGTGCACGCCGTGGCAGCC